>DAIEGL010000087.1 GCA_027356255.1 Geobacter sp.
GATTCCCTGCGGATCATCTGGGCCGACGGCACTTCGACCACCCTGCCGCACGTGGGGGGGGCGGGGAGTTCGGCCACGGCCAGCCACGCCTATGCCACCACCGGCAATAAGAAACTGACGGTGCTGGTCTACAAGAACGGGGTGCAGGTGGACAGCAAGTACAACTACGTAACGGTATCACTGTAGCAAAGTAACGAAAGGAAGCGCCAACGCAGCAAAAAGCCCGGGGAGAGATCCCCGGGCTTTTTTTAACCTGAATTCGGCAAATTGGGAGCGGTTGGATTCACAGACGACAATTCCGGTTCGAATCATCCTCTTCATCCAACGGAGCCGAAGGGAACGCGGTAAAAATGCAATCCATAAAATTCTGCAGAACTTTATCCATGGTCCTTTTTTTATTCAAAGCAGCAGTGCGAAAACGATTATGGATAAAACCGGGGAGCCGGTGCTCAAGGAGAGAACCACCCTCAAGGTGTTTTTTCACGAGGCTTCTGGATACAAACGCAATGCCTCCCCCGCCGATGACGGTATCGATAGTCAAACGTAAGTCGTCATAAACTATCATCCTCTTGAAATCTTTCAGATTTCTTCCGATAGCAGCCATGTTCAGCTCAAGCAGTTTCCTGGAACTGCAACCGACTTTGCGGGCTATCAGGCGGTGAGGCAACAGATGATCGATATCCAGGTCTTTGGATGGTAGTTGCAAACCGGGCGAACTGATAAAAACCAGCTCGTCACGGGGTAGTTGAAATGTCTTGAACTCTGAAAGTTCCAGCGCCTCACAGTGTTCAATAACCCCAACGTCAAACTCGTTCTCATGCAAACCTTTTATTGCCTGTTCAGGGGTATAAAACATGAATTTCAGGTCAACGATGTCCGCGGTTTGCAAGATGAACCTGTTCAACACCCTGGGGAGATAAACGATGCCGAAGGTTGGCGTACAGCAGATGGAAAGGCGCGGTTTACCCTCCAGATGCTTCAGTTCATTACTGAGCTCAGACTCGATACGCAGTATCTCTTCTGCCTTTGTCAGAACCACCCTGCCCGCTTCCGTGGCAACCAGAACCGGACCGGATCGATCCAGTAACTGGTAACCATAGCGATCCTCCAGAAGCTTGATCCGCTGCGAGACGGCAGACTGCGTTATGTTCAGTACCGTCGCCGCCTTGGAAAAACTTCCCGAATCAACCGCCACAACAAGGGTCTTCAAATAGAGCGTTTCCATTCCCTTGTTTCACCGCACCAGTTTCGAAAGCTTCTTGAACTCGTCGGTACCGGCGACCCTGAGCAACTGGAACAATGCAGCCTCGGTAGAGGTTATCACCGCCCCTGCCGCCGCCGCTGCATTCGCCCCCACCTGCCAGTTTTCCTTCTTGCGACTCATCACCGCGTCGTTCACCAAATGAACGTGATAGCCGGCGTCAACAAGTTCGAGGACCGTCTGGAGAACACAGACATGGGTCTCCATGCCGGTGACGATCACCTGCCTGCGCCCCAGTTTCTTCAATGCGGCGGTGAAGTTGTCGTCCCCGCAGCAGCTGAAGGTCATCTTTTCCAGCGCAGGAGAGCAGAGCTTCCCCTTCAGCTCCGGCAGCGTTTCCCCCAACCCCTTCACGTACTGTTCGGTGGCCAGCACAGGGATCCCCAGCTCTGTCGCGGCCTCCTGGAGAATGGAGACGTTGCCGGTGAGCTTTGCCAGTACCTTCTCATCCATGGCCCGGCAGAGCTTTTCCTGCACGTCGATAACCACCAGCACAGCGTTGTTCCTGTCCAGAAAAAATTTGTCTTTAATACCCATTGTTTCCCTCCTTTATTAGGGACTAGGGACTAGGGACTAGGGACTAGGGATCGGGGATCAGTAATAATCTCTAATCCCCCAGTCCCCAGTCCCCAGTCCCCAGTCCCCAGTCCCCAGTCCCTAGTCCCTCTTCACCTCGATCCCCAGCTCGGTTATCTTCTTCCGCAGGGTGTTCCGGTTGATGCCGAGGATGTCGGCCGCCCGCACCTGGTTCCCCCTGGTCTTCTCCAGGACGAAGCGGATCAGCGGCCGCTCCACCTGCTCCAGCACCATGGTGTAGACGTCGCCGCTCTCCATCTTCTCCATGTTGGTGAATGATCCGCGCAGCTTGATATCGACGATCCCCTCCAGGGAGAGCTCCTCGCTCTGCACCATCTCCCCCCCCTTCTGGACGCGCAGGCCGGGAAAGTCGGCAACGGTCAAAAGAGGGTCCGACGAGAGGATGACCGCCCGCTTGATGGTGTTTTCCAGTTCCCGGACGTTCCCCGGCCAGCCGTAGCCGGTGAGGAGACGGAGCGCGTCTGGGGAGCAGCGTTTTACCGGCGTCTCCAACTCCGCGCAGATCTTGGCCAGGAAATACTCCACCAGGAGGGGGATGTCCTCACTCCGCTCCCGGAGCGGGACCAGCCGCAGCGGTATCACGTTGAGCCGGTAGTAGAGGTCTTCGCGGAACGCCTTGCGCCGCACGCTCTCTTCCAGGTCCTGGTTCGTAGCGGCCACGATGCGCACATCGACGGAAATGCTCTGGTTGCCGCCGGTCCTCGTCACTTCCTTCTCCTGGAGAACCCGGAGGATCTTCGCCTGGAGGTCGATGGGCATGTCGCCGATCTCGTCCAGGAAGATGGTGCCGCCGTTGGCCTGCTCGAACTTGCCGAGCTTCCGCTCCGTGGCGCCGGTGAACGCCCCCTTCTCGAAACCGAACAGCTCGCTCTCCAGGAGCTCCTTGGGGATCGCCGCGCAGTTGAGGGCGATGAACGGCTTGCCCAGCCGCTTGGAATTGAAGTGGATTGCCCTGGCGATCAGTTCCTTGCCGGTGCCGGACTCCCCCTGCACCAGGACGGTGACGTCGCTGGGGGCCACCTTGCCGATGGTCTTATAAATCTCCCGCATGGCCGGTGAATTGCCGATGATGGTCTTCTCCAGCTGGTAGCGGTCCTTCAGCTCCTCCTTGAGGAGGGTGACCTGGGAAGTCATCTCCCTCGCCCGGTTTACCTTTTCGATGATGGCGTCGATCACATCCAGGTCGAACGGCTTGGTCAGATAATCGTAGGCCCCGCGCTTCATGGCCTCCACGGCGTTCTTCATGCTCGCCTCGGCGGTCATGATCACCACGAGAAGGTCGCTCTTCAGCTCCCGCACCCGGTCCAGAAGCTCCAGGCCGGAAAGGCCGGGCATCTTGATGTCGAGGATCGCCAGGTCGTATGTGTTTGTCCTGATGAACCTGAGCGCCTCGTCGCCGTCCCGTGCGAGATCTACGGCAAACCCCTTCTTCTTCAGGGCCTTGGAAAGGACCCAGCGCATGCTCTCTTCGTCATCGGCGACAAGAATATTGTTGATTGGCATATGAACCCCTGTGAATAGTGAACAGTGAATGGTGAACAGTGAAAAACCGAAAACCACCCACGAAAATTATGTATCCGACTACCGACCGCCTATTACTGTATCAACGGCAGCATCACCGTGAAGGTCGTCCCCTTTGTGGGCTCGGAATCGACCCTGATCATCCCCCGGTGTTCGGCGACGATCTTGTGGCAGATGGCCAGCCCGAGCCCCGTACCTTTTGCCTTAGTGGTGAAAAACGGAGTAAAGAGGTGCTCCAGCTGTTCCTTGGCGATACCGGGGCCGTCGTCCCCCACCTCGATGGCGACCATGCGCGAGCGCCCCTCCCCCTTCTGGTTCATGCTGTAGTCGGCCAGGACCCGGCTCCTGACCCTGATCATCCCCACCTCCCCCACAGCTTCCACGGCATTCTTTATCAGGTTGAGGAAGAGCTGGGTCAGGAGAGCCTCATCGGCCAGTATCGGCGGGATGCTCGGGTCGAAATGCTGTTGGAAGGTGACCCGCCGCTCGTCCACGGTCCGCTTCTGCAAGAGGATGATGTCACCGAGTATCCTGTGCAGGTTCACCTTGGTCAGCTCCAGCTTTCGCGGCGAGGCAAGCTCCAGGAGTTCCTCCACGATCCGGTTGACCCGCTGCACCTCCTTGAGCATGACACGGGTGCAGTCGCGCAATTCGGCGTTGTCGGGGAGCTCCATCTCCAGGAGCTGGGCCGCCCCCTTGATTCCCCCCAGGGGGTTCTTGATCTCGTGGGCCAGCCCTGCGGCCAGCGCGCCCAGCGTGGAGAGGCGGTCCGCCTGGCGGACGGCCTCCTCCAGTTCCCGGATATTGGTGAGGTCGCGCAGGATGAGGATCGTGCCGATCCTTTCACCGTTCGCCATGAGGAGCGGCGAAGTGGTGGCGCTGACCGGGATCAGGCGGCCGGTCATCTTCAGAACGATATTTTCGTGGTCGGATATGGTCATACCGGTGGCCGTGGTCTTGTTGACCATTTCCAGAAGGATCTCCTCCCCCTTGAACAGGGCTGAAAAGGGGGCGCCTTTGGCCTGGCGGCGGGAGATGCCGGCGATCTCCTCGGCGGCCGGATTCAAGAGCGTCACAAGCCCCTGGTTGTCCAGAACGATGACGCCGTCGCCGACGCTGTCGATGACGTTGGCGTAATATTCCTGCAGATGTTCATTGGTCAATGGGCTGCCTCCGAAAAAAAGTCCCGCACCGCCGCCACGAGCGGTTCCTTCCCCTCCGTCCGGTTGATCGCGTTGCGGAACTGGGCCGCTCCCGGCACTCCCTTGGCATACCAGGAGAGGTGCTTGCGCATCTCCCGCAGCGCGGTATGCTCGCCGCAGGTTTCGATGAACAGGGCCAGGTGCCGCATGGCGACGGCGAGCTTTTCGGTGGCGGTAGGCGGTACCGGTGTCTCACCCCGCATCAGGGCCAGGGCCTCCCTGAATATCCAGGGATCGCCCAGTCCCCCCCGGGCGATCATCACCCCGTCGCAGCCGGTCTCTTTCAGCATGGCAGCCACGTCGGCCGCCTTGAAGATATCGCCGCTCCCGATCACCGGGATGGAGAGCGACCCCTTCAGTTCCGCGATCTTCCCCCAGTCGGCATGCCCTTCGAACATCTGGGCCCGGCTGCGGGGATGGAGGGTCACGGCATCGACCCCTTCACCCTCGGCGATGCGGCCGATCTCCATGAAGCTCTGCTCTCCGGCCGCCCAGCCGGTGCGGATCTTGATGGTCAGAGGAAGGGAGGTCGCCCTGCGCACCGCTCTGAGAATCGAGGCCACCTTGGCCGGCTCGCGCAGAAGGGCGCTTCCGGCCCCGCTCCCCACCACCTTTTTCACCGGGCATCCCATGTTGATGTCAATCAGCTCGCCGTAGGGCTCCACGAGCCGGGCTCCTTCGGCCAGAAGCGCCGGATCATCGCCGAATATCTGGACCCCCAGCGGCCGGTCTTCCGGCGCCCGGCGCAAGAGATCGAAGGTCTTTTTCCCATCCCGGACGAGGCCGTTTACGCTCACCATCTCGGTAAAGGTCAGTGCGGCCCCGCATTCCCTGGCGAGAACGCGCATCGGCAGGTTCGTCAGACCGGCCATAGGGGCGAGTATAAGGTTGTTTTTCAGCTGCAAAGAGCCGATAGTGAGGGTTTTACACATAATACCAACATAAAAGGGGCTAAAATCTAGCCCCGTTTGCCTATTTTTTGGGCATTCTAGCACAGCAGGAGGAAAAGGCAAGGGATTTTTAACTGTGTCACAGACAGCGGTCAATGCCGGAAATCCCTTCCAGCGCCCCGCAGGCGAGGGACAGGTGCGGCGCTTACCTAGCCGTAATCGCCGAACATGAGCATGTTGGGGCGGGCCACCGCCTTAGTCGCCTCCGACCTCCTCTACACCGCCACCCGCACCAGTGTCGGCTTGAGGAGGCGGATCGCCTCCTGCGGGTCGATGCCGACCAGGAACCCCCGCTTGCCACCGTTGATGTATATACGGGGGAGCGCAAGGATCGTTTCCTCCATATAGACGGGCATGGCCCGCCGCGTTCCGAACGGCGACGTCCCGCCGACCTGGTAGCCGGAATGCTTCTGGGCCGTCTCCGGCGCGCAGGGGGTAACCCCCTTCACGCCCATGACCCGGGCGAGCTCCCTCGTGGAGACCTGGCGGTCCCCGTGCATGAGCACGATGAGCGGATTCCGGGCATCGTCCTCCATTATCAGCGTCTTGATGACGCTATGTTCGTCCACCCTCAGTTCACGGGCAGAGACGCCGGTCCCACCCTTTTCCTCATAGTTGTAGAGATGCCCCGTGAACTGGACATTTTCCGTGCGGAGCATGCGCACTGCCGGTGTGACGGGTGTTTTATCCTTTGCCATTAGCATTCCTTCCGTTTCATACGTTGCAAGCCGCCGTTTGCCCATTCCTTGCCCGGTACGGCCGCATTTAATGTCGCCAATCATGACAATATGCTGTATCCTGAAAGAGCAGAAAGTTTCATGCCGCGCGACTGTCCCGCTCCGACGGCTGCCGGGTGGCGATCTCAAGGGACAGGAAAATGAAAGAGAGACGAACGGAATATATCGAAAAAATCCTCATCATGGATGACGAGGAGATGATCAGGTTCATCGCCAAGCAAATACTCCTGAAGATCGGTTACGAGGTGGAGTGCGCCACCAACGGTGCAGAGGCGATTGAGGCGTATAAAAAGGCACAAGAGGCCGGAGAGCCGTTCCTGGCGGTATTCCTGGACCTGAACATACCGGGTGGGATGGGGGGGAAGGAAACCATGAGGCAGCTGCTGGAGATCGACCCCCATGCCAAGGGTTTTGTGACAAGCGGCGATTCCAGCGATCCGTCCATGACACGTTGCCGGGAGTTCGGTTTCTGCGGCGCTGTTGAAAAGAGGTCGCTCTTTCTCAAGGAAGAGCTTGCTTCCGCGCTGAAGGCCGTGGGGTGAAGCCTTGCGGCACCCTTTACCGTATTTCTAGAATCGCACCGTCGGCTTTATGTTTTTCGGCGTGAAAGAGTGCTCTATCCTCCACCCCTTCTTTTCAACCAATACCGGTGCCAGCTTCACAGCAATGAAGCCGATAATGTTCATACCTTCCGGGAGGTCCGACGCTATTTTCACGATCCTGAAACCGACAAGGTCTCCCGCCTCTGGATAGTCGGTCGCCTCTTTCAGGGTGCAGCCCCAGATCTCCCTGCCGCCGCCCTTGTCGGCCAGGCGGAGCCGGAAATAGTGTTCCCCCTCCTCGCCGATTTCACCCTCTTCCTCGACGAGGGCAGGGATGACGGCCTCCAGCAGGACCGCATTCGGCAGCTCCCGGCAGGCGTACTCGAAGGCCGCAACGTTGCTCGCAAAAACCAGCGGTTCTTTGCCTTTTTTTCTCAACCAGCCGAACATGATCTGCCATCCTCCGGGAACGGACAGGCGCACCCAGCCGCTCCCGACAAAGGCGCAAGGAAGGCAATTGGACGCGGACTAGCGCAGGATTTGATCCGCATCCAAATGCTTTTTTCAGGATAAATCAAGTATAATCCATTATTATCAGAATTCAGCGACCGTTGCCATTCAAAATGCCGCAACGGTCGATTCTCTGCATTGACATTTGCCGCTGCGAAGGTTATACACGCTGAAAGAAGACCAAAAAGGGGAGACGCGGATGCGCATAAGCTATGAAACTTTGGGGACCTGTGCCTCACGGATCGATATCGAAATAGAGAACGGCGTGATTCAGTCGGCGGGGTTCGTTGACGGCTGTGCCGGCAACACCCAGGCGGTGGGGGCGCTGGTAAAGGGGATGGCTGTTGAAGAGGCGATCAGGCGGCTCAAGGGGATTGCCTGTCAGGGGGACACATCCTGCCCCGATCAGCTGGCCAGGGCGCTGGAAAAAGCCCTGGTGAAATAACGGGAGGATTTCATGGAAATCTTCGGCGGTTTCATGGTGATGCTGTCAATCATCGGCTTTTTTCTGACGGTTATCTGGTTCATCCTGCCGTTCGTCATCTTCAGCATCAAGGGAAAGGTCGATCGGACCCTCATTCTTGCGGAGGAGACGGAACAGCGTCTGGCAGCCATTGAAGAACTGCTGAAGGGGAAAGGAACGGGGCCGGAAGAATCAGACGCACCAGAGTGCCCACCCCACCCCCCTGCCGAGGACTGACCTGCCACGCCCTCGCTTCACAGCTTCGGTTCCGGCGTCGGCCGGGATGCGCCCGCAACCACTCCCTCGACATGGTCGATGAAACACTGGACAACCACCGGGTCGAACTGGGTCCCGGCGCACCTTTTCAGTTCCTGCAGCGCATCAGCCGTAGAATACCCCTTTTTGTAAGGCCGCACGGAGACCATGGCGTCAAAGGCGTCGGCAACGGCGATTATCCGGGCTTCGAGAGGAATGTCCTCCCCCTTCAGCCTGTCGGGATAGCCGCTGCCGTCGTAACGCTCGTGATGGTGAAGGATGCCGGGAAGCACGTCCTTCAGCTGCTCGATGGGGGCGAGGATGGCGACCCCCTTCTGCGGGTGAAGCCGCAACGGGGGGAAATCGTCCTCGGAGATCCTTTCCGGCTTTTCCAGAAGGGCCTCTATGATCCCTATCTTGCCGATGTCATGCAAAAGCCCGCCTAGCCTCACCCGCTCAACCGCGGCGTCGTCGAGCCACATCGCCCTGGAAATGACCTCGGCCAGGTGCATCACGCGTTCCGAGTGCCCCTTGGTCCAGGGGGATTTGGCGTCGATGGTGTTGGCAAGGCTCGTCACGGTCCCGATGAAGAGGTTCTCCAGGTCTTCGTAAAGCTTGGCGTTTTCGAGCGCCACCGCTATCTGCCCGGCTATCTTCTCGACGGCGAAGACATCGTCCTTGAGAAACCTGTCGGCATCCGTATCACCCAGGAGCAAGATCCCGTTCACCTTATCCTTGCTGACCATGGGGATGGCCAAGAGCGACTGCATGCCCGCATCGCGCAAAAGCCGGTCCAGGTGCGGCAGCCTCTTCCGCGCAGTGAGGGAGTTTATGTAGCAGCTTTCACCGCCGATGAAGGCCTTCAATGCGCAACTGTTCGCGACATCCGGGTGCGAGCCCTTCGACAGTTCCCCTGGGATATCACCGGATATGCAGTCGGAGGCCATCACCGTCAGCCCACCCTTTTCCGATCCCAACAGCACCACCAGCTCGCACTGAATGATCCGCTCGATATGCTGCACGGCCGTGGAGATGATCTTGTCGCGGCTCAGGGTGGAGGAAATCGCCTTGTTGATCTCGTCCAGGGTAAGGATGATATCGACCCGCTTCCCCATCTCCACTGCCATGTCAAGGGACTCGTCAAAGAGGATGGCGTGGCTCGCCACGAGGGCGGCATGGGAGATCACGTCCTTGATCAGGGTGATCTCCACATCGCTGAACGACGGATAGCTCTTGTCACGGGCGACGAACGCCACCCCCATCACCTGATTGTTGACCATCATGGGTACGGCGAGGAGGGTGATGTTGCCCAGGAGCTTGCGCAAAGTCGGCGTCAGGAGCGTCGAGACCCCGGAATCGTTGAGCAGCAGATGCTGCTTGTCGCGCAGGATCTTTTTCAGGAGGGGGATCTTGTCCGGTGCCATCGGCATCTCCCGGAACACGGGGAGATAACGGGCCGGCAGCCCGCAACTCCTTGCCGGGGAAAAGTCCCGCCTCTCCCGGTCGAGGAGGTAAACCACCGCCCAACGGCTGTTCACCGTCTTTTTCAGGAGCCGGGACAGATCCTGCATGACCTTGTCCACATCGCTGAACCTGGCGAGCCTCTCCGCCCCCTGCAGTATGTTGATGAATTTTTCCGTCATGCGATCTCCCCGTATACGCTTTGTATTAAACCATAAAAACAGCCACATTTCAGCCATATTTCTTGCCAAAAGCGGGTTTTTTTATTACTATTCTCTCCACTTATTGGGAGCAAAGCATTACGCAGGACCTGCTGATTCAAAAACAGTACCGGCAGCTTGCCGGTTAAGGAGGATTAACGGATGGGTTTGTTGGAAGGGAAAAAAGCCCTGATTTTCGGGGTGGCCAATGAAAAGAGCATCGCCTGGGCCATAGCCGAAGCGTTCAAGAGGGAAGGCGCCGAGGTGGCGCTGGCCTATGCCAACGAAGCGATAGCAAAGCGGGTGATCCCGCTCGCCGAAAGCATCGGTGCAACGATCACCCTGCCATGTGACGTCAGAAGCGACGACGACATCAAGGAAGTATTTGCCGAAATCGGCAGGCAATGGGGTGGGCTGGACATACTGGTCCATTCGGTCGCCTTTGCCAACAAGGATGAACTCAAGGGGTCATTCCTGAGCACCACCAGGGAAGGCTTCGGCATGGCCATGGATATCAGCGCCTATTCCCTGATCGCCCTGGCCAAGGAGGCCATGCCGCTTCTGACCGCAAGTGGCGGGAACGTTCTCGCCCTGACCTATTACGGCGCGCAGAAGGTGTTCCCAAACTACAACGTGATGGGCGTCGCCAAGGCGGCCCTGGAGGCGAGCGTTCGCTACCTGGCAGAAGCGGTAGGGCAGGAGGGCGTAAGAGTCAACGCCATCTCGGCCGGCCCATTACGGACCCTGGCTGCGGCCGGGGTCGGGGGCTTCAATCAGATCGCCGGCCATGTCTCGGCCAAGGCACCCCTCAGGAGAAACATCACCCAGGAAGACGTGGCGGGCGCGGCCGTCTACCTCAGCAGCGACCTGGCCAAGGCCGTTACCGGCGAAATCCATTTCGTAGACAGCGGCTACAACATCATCGGGCTATAGACATCAGGTACGAGGAGCGAGGAGCGAGGATTAATTCCTCGATCCTTTATCCTCGCGCCTCGTACCTTCATCCTCTTCCTGCTTTTCGGAGAAAAACGATCAAACAACCCCACGGCAATCTCACCGGACTCAAACCGAGCCAGCTAAAAGGCCTGGAAAGGCTCTACCGCCGTCGCATCCCGCCCGACGAGCTGACCACCCCGGATCTTTCCCGGGAAATGGTCGAACTCTCCCGTGACATCCGCCGCCAGGTCGGCATCCTGGTCAACCGCTCCGGTGACGTGGAATACGTCCTCGTCGGCGACGAGCGCGGGCTCTACATCCCCGAACTGGCCGATTACCCCTTGGGGAAAAAACTTCTGCGCGGACTGCGCCTCATCCACACCCACCTCAAGGGCGAGTCCATAAGCGACGACGATCTGACCGACCTGGCGCTCCTGCGCCTCGACCTGATAGCCGCGCTCCAGATGACGCAGGACGACGGCCGCTTTTTCGTCCAGACGGCGTGCCTCGCCCCGCCTGTCCCCGGCAAGCTCCCGTACAAGGTGGAACCGCCGCAGCCATTCGACCGTTTCTCCATGGATTTCGCCGCCTTTGTCGATACCCTGGAACCGTCCCTGGAAAAGGCTGCCAAGGTGACGAAAGAGGTGAAAGGGGGGGAAGAACGGGGGATTCTCATCTCCGTGACCAAGCTCTCCCATGCGGAGGCGGAGGACTCCATCGAGGAACTGAAGGAGCTGGCGAGGACTGCGGGTGTCGAGGTGCTTGACGCGGTTATACAGCGGCCGCGGCAGTTCAACCCGCGCTTCCTGATGGGGGAAGGGAAGATGCGCGATGTGGTGATCCGCGCCCTTCAGCTCGGCGCCACCCTGCTCGTCTTCGACCAGGAGCTGACCCCGACCCAGATCCGTTCCATATCGGCAATGACCGAACTGAAGGTCATCGACCGGAGCCAGCTGATCCTCGACATCTTCGCCCGCCGCGCCAAGAGCCTGGACGGCAAGGTACAGGTGGAACTGGCCCAGCTCAAATACCTTCTGCCGCGCCTGACCGGACGCGGGGTGCAGATGTCGCGCCTCATGGGGGGAATCGGCGGTCGGGGCCCGGGTGAAACCAAGCTTGAGGTGGACAGAAGACGCATCCGCGATAGGATCGCGAAGCTGGAACGGGAGCTGAAAGAGCTGTCCCACGGCCGCTACCAGCGGCGCCAGAAGCGGGTAAAGGCCGGTCTCCCCATCATTTCCATCGTCGGCTACACCAATGCCGGCAAGTCGACCCTTCTCAACAACCTGACCCAGAGTGCGGTCTTCACAGAAAACCTCCTCTTCGCCACCCTCGACACCTCCACCCGTCGCCTCCGTTTCCCGCGGGACCGGGAGGTAATCATCACCGACACGGTCGGCTTTATCCGCTCCCTCCCCAAATCACTGATGGGCGCTTTCAAGGCCACCCTCGAAGAGCTGCAGGACGCCGATCTGCTCCTCCACCTGGTGGACTGCTCCAATCCCCGTTTTGAGGAGCAGATCGGACAGGTGGAAACCATCCTCGCAGAGCTCGAACTGGGAGAAAAACCGAGGCTGCTCGTTTTCAACAAGAGCGACCTCCTCTCCCAACTGAAAAAGAGCGATCCGCTGACCTTCATGAAGGTTCGCCAGGTCTCCCGCCGCTTGCAGGCCATTTCCATCTCGGCCACCGACAGAGAATGCATGGAACCGCTCATCGAGAAACTGCAGCAGCGTTTCTGGCGGGAGGAAATCACCTCCCTGTAGCCTACGCACCTCCCCCCCCTCGACCCGATCCCGTCCGAAGCGCCACTAATTATTGACAACTGTCCCGGATGGAGTTATATCATTACAAAATCGGTCAAGTATTCCCCGAGGCCGCATCGCTCCTTAACATACATGAGATAAGGGATTTGTTATGCTCTTAACCGTCACTGAAGCTGCCAGATTGCTTCAGGTCCCGGAAAAAAACGTGTTGCGCTGGATAAGGAAAGACAACCTTCCCGCCCGCAAGATCAACGAAGAGTACCGCATGAACCGGGTGGACCTGCTGGAATGGGCCACTGAAAAGGGGATCAAGCTTTCACCCGACATATTTGCCGAACCCGAACCACCCGACGGCTCACTGCCGACCCTCTCCCAGGTACTGAAGGGTGGGGGCATTTTTTACAATGTGGAGGGAAAAACCAGGGAAGAAGTCCTGAAGAACATCATTTCCCTCCTGAAG
>DAIEGL010000100.1 GCA_027356255.1 Geobacter sp.
AGGCGTTGGCGTGGGCGGCGTGGCGCAGCCAGGCGCCGCTTTCCAGGGTGCCGATCCATGGGGCGGCGAGGTAACGCATCTTCGACGCGAGCTGCCCCGCCTGCTTGCAGCGGTAGTCGAACTCGAACGCAAGTTCCCGGTTAAAGAAAATGACGGCTTCGCCCACGGCGAAGCCGTTTTTCGTTCCGCCGAAACAGAGCACATCCACCCCCGCCTTCCAGGTGATCTCCTTGGGCGCGACATTCAGGGAGGCCACGGCATTGGCGAAACGGGCCCCGTCCATGTGGACCCTCAGGGACAAACGCCCGGCAAGCTCTCCGATCGCCTGCATTTCATCAACCGTATATACCGTCCCCAGTTCCGTTGCCTGTGTGATGCTCAGCGCCCGCGGCTTCGGGTAGTGGATGTCCGTGCGGCGCTGCACCGTATGCTCGACCTCGCCGAGATCGACCTTCCCGTTTTCGCCATGCACCAGCAAAACCTTGGTGCCGTTGGAAAAAAATTCGGAGGCGCCGCACTCGTCGGTCTCGACGTGCGCCATTTCATGACAGATGATGCTGTGATAGGACTGGCAGAGCGAGGCGAGCGCCAGCGAGTTGGCTGCAGTGCCGTTGAAGACGAAAAACACCTCACAGTCGGTTTCAAAGAGCTCCCGCAGCCTTTCGCAAGCCTTGCCGGTCCAGTAGTCGTCTCCGTACGATGTGGCGTAGCCGCGATTCGCCCCGGCTATCGCCTGCATCGCCTCCGGGCAGACCCCTGCGTAATTGTCGCTGGCAAACTGGTGATGCAGCATGTCGGCACCTGTCATGGCACACTCCTCTCGATGGATTCCGTTGGGTCGCGCTATTTAAACCGCTTTTACGTGCAAATGCAATGGTAATCCATGATGAAAGCTCCCGGTTATATGGTAAAAATAGTAATGTGACGAGGTGGACCGCGACCGGCGAGGGGGAACAGGCAATGACCGACGAACTGAACAGCAGGATCATCTCCCGTGGCAAGGAGCTTTTCTCAGCCATCGGAGGCGAAAAACCGTCGCTTTTCAACAAGGGGGAGTGGGTTGGAAAGATGATGGACTGGAGCATGAAAAACGAAAGGTTCAAGACGCAGATGTTCCGTTTTGTCGATACCTTCCCGACGCTGACCAGCGGGAGGCTTCTTGCCGATCACATCCGGGAGTATTTCGGCACCGGCGAGGATATGCCGCCAGTTGTCTCGTTGGGGGCCGACGTCGCGGGAATGTTAGGCTCGCTGGGGGGGACGCTCCTCAACAGGGCGATCTCCTCCAACATTCATGAAATGGCCCGACGGTTCATCGTCGGCGAGACCGGTCGCGAGACCGTGAGGAACCTGGAAAAGCTGCGCAGGGATGGGTTTGCCTTCGTCGTTGACGTACTTGGAGAGGCGACCCTTTCCGAAGAGGATGCGGAAGCATACGTCAACACGTATCTGGACCTTCTGGATTCACTGCACAGGGAGGAGGGGCGGTGGAAGGGGCTGCCGGGGAAGGGGGGAGACCCGGGCCTGGACTGGGGGCATGCGCCCAAGATCAATGTGGCCGTCAAGGCGACTGCCCTTTACTGTCTGGCCAATCCCATGAACTTCGAGGGGTCGGTCGTCGCCATCCTCGACCGGCTGCGGCGTATCTTTGCCAGGGTGGCGGCGGTGAATGGTTTTCTCTGTCTCGACATGGAATCGTACCGGTTCAAGGAGATGGTCCTGGAGGTGTTCCGCCGCCTGCGCCTGGAGCAGCGCGACTACCCGCACCTGGGGGTCGCCCTCCAGTCGTACCTGAAGGATACGGATAACGACCTGGATGACCTCCTCGCCTGGGCCCGGCTGAATGGCGTCCGCCTTTCCATCCGGCTCGTCAAGGGGGCCTACTGGGATTACGAGACGGTCATTGCGCGGCAGAACAACCGGGAGGTGCCGGTCTGGACCATCAAGGCAGAAACCGACGCCGCTTACGAGCGCCAGGCGCTCAGGATACTGAAGAACCACGACATCTGCCACTTCGCCTGCGCTTCCCACAATCTCCGCACCATCGCCGCGGTCATGGAGATGGCCGCGGATTTGGGGGTTCCCGAGGAGCGCTACGAATTCCAGCTCCTTTACGGGATGGCCGAGCCGGTCCGCAGGGCGATCCTCACTGCGGCCGGGAGAGTCCGGCTTTACTCCCCCTACGGTGAGATGGTGCCGGGGATGGGGTACTTGGTCCGCCGCCTCCTGGAGAACACTGCCAATGAGTCGTTCCTACGCCAGACTTTTGCCGAAGGGGCTCGGGTCGATAAGCTTTTGGAAGACCCGGTTCTGACCGCCGAGAGGGAGCGTGGGGTGCGGGAGGCGAAACCTAAGAGGGTGCGGACGGGGGGCGGCGGGCTCCCACCCTTTGAAAACGAGCCGCAGGCGGACTTCACCAGGAAGGAGCAGCGGGAGGCCTTCCCCCGGCATATCGCCGAGGTGCGCAGCCGGTCGGGGATGAGCTATCCCCTCTTCATCAACGGCCGGGACGTGACGACCGATGACCTGCTACCCTCGGTCAACCCGGCAATCCCTTCCGAGGTGATCGGAAAGGTCTGCCAGGCCGGCGTCAGGGAGGTGGAGGAGGCTATCTCTGTTGCCAGTGGCGCTTTTCCGGCTTGGCGCGATACTGCGCCGGCGGTGCGCGCCGATTATCTGCTCAAGGCTGCGCAGGCTGTCCGCAGGCGCATTTTTGAGCTTTCCGCCTGGCAGGTGCTGGAGATCGGCAAGCAGTGGGACCAGGCGTACGCGGACGTCACTGAGGCGATAGAATTTCTTGAGTACTATGCCCGCGAAATGGTCCGCCTCGGCGGGGAACGGCGGGTCGGACACGCCCCTGGCGAACTGAACCACTACTTTTACGAAGGGAGGGGGGTCGCCGCGGTGATCGCCCCCTGGAACTTTCCTTTGGCGATCAGCACGGGGATGGTCTCTGCGGCGATTGTTGCCGGCAACTGCGTCGTTTACAAGCCTTCGGGGCTTACCTCAATCATAGGGCGCCACTTAGCCGAGGTGTTCAGCGAGGCGGGGCTACCCGCAGGGGTCTTCAACTACACACCGGGACGCAGCTCTGTCATGGGGGACTTTCTCGTGGACCACCCGCAGATAAGCCTGATAGCATTCACCGGCTCGAAGGAGGTGGGGCTGAGGATCATCGAGCGCGCCGCCAAGGTCCATCCTGGGCAGGAAAAGGTGAAGAAGGTCGTCTGCGAAATGGGGGGAAAGAACGGGATAATTATCGACGACGACGCCGACCTGGACGAG
>DAIEGL010000135.1 GCA_027356255.1 Geobacter sp.
CTGATGAGCCGCAGGGTGGTGGACGCGCTCAAGACGCTCAGGGAGCAGCACCGGTTCATGAAGGGGCTGTTCAGCTGGGTCGGCTTCAGTCAGGTCAGCATCCCCTATCGGCGGGCGCCCAGGTTTGCCGGGAAGACCAAGTGGAACTACTGGCGGCTCTGGAATTTCGCCCTGGAAGGGATCACTTCGTTCAGTCTGGGGCCTTTGCAGGTAGCTACCTACTTCGGCGCCCTCGTGGCCTGCTTTGCCTTTGCCTATGCGGCGTTTCTCATCATTCGCACCCTGATGCTGGGGATAGACGTGCCGGGCTATGCCTCCATCATGGTGACCATTCTTTTCTTCAGCGGGGTCCAGCTCTTTACCATCGGCGTGATTGGGGAATACCTGGGGCGGATGTTCAACGAGACCAAGAACCGTCCCCTCTATCTGGTGCAGGGGGTAGTCGGCGTGGATTCCTCGGGTGCGGAAAACGTCTATCTCGCCAAACAAGGTGGAACGGGGGGCGGCCGATGCTGAACGGCAGGAAAGTGGCGGTTGTTCTCCCCGCCTACAATGCGGCAAAAACGCTTGAAATTACATATAATGAGATCCCCTTCGAGTTTGTCGATGACGTGATACTGGTCGATGACGCGAGCCGGGACGACACGGCCGACGTGGCAAAGCGGCTCGGGATCACGACCATCGTCCATGAGGAGAACAAGGGGTACGGCGGGAACCAGAAGACCTGCTACCGGGCGGCCCTCGACCTGGGCGCGGACATCGTGGTCATGCTCCACCCCGACTACCAGTACACCCCCAGGCTTATCACCGCCATGGCCTCCATGATCGCCTACGGGGAATTCGATGCTGTGCTCGCCTCCCGCATCCTGGGGATCGGCGCTTTGAAGGGGGGGATGCCCCTCTACAAGTACGTCGCCAACCGCTTTCTCACCCTCTTTGAAAACCTGATGCTCGGGCAGAAGCTTTCCGAGTATCATACCGGCTACCGGGCCTTCTCCCGTGAAATCCTGGAGAAACTCCCCCTGGATGCGAACTCGGACGACTTCGTCTTTGACAACCAGATGCTGGCCCAGATCGTCTGGTTCGGCTACCGTATCGGCGAGGTGAGCTGCCCCACCAAGTATTTCGAGGAGGCTTCCTCCATAAACTTCCGGCGGAGCGTGGTTTATGGGATGGGGGTTTTGCGGACGTCGCTCCTGTTCAGGCTGAACAGGTGGGGACTAATTGCCAGTTCTGTTTTCAAGAGGAAATGATGGGTAAGAGCGCATCTGCACTTTCTCCGGTGGTGTTGAGGTGGGGTGTGGGGCGTATCTTCTTCTCGCCCGGAGATTGAGTCCTTCCAGCAGTCTTTCACCAATCTCCACGTTCAACATGGTGATACCGTGAGAAACACTGCAATTAGCTTTGCCCGCAAATTCCCCTCTTTTTCTTGCCTCCCACAATCTCTCCTGTCCGCGTATCTATTTCTCCAAATCAGAACCAACTTCCTTTGTCTTTCTTTGCGGTCCCGTTGTCCAAGCTACGATTCGATTTGTGTAGGCAGGTTAATAAGTCGTATGCTATAAGACGCGTCTAATATTATTGATCGGGCACAGGGTGGCAAACCCAATTGGGGCCAACATTACATGAAAGAGGAGGAAATCTGGATGGGTTCATCAAATTTCAAAGTCCGAACGTTGTTGCCGCAAATCTTGAGCACATTGCTCATTGTCTGTTTTGTGGTTGCAGCTGGCGGCATGGCACAACCGGCATGGGCGACCATGCGCACAGTGGTGTGGACAAATCAAGCCGATTTCGAGAGCAACGCGAGTACCACCGGCATTCCGACGACACGCGTAAACGTTGACACCTCCTCATCCCCTGGAGACGTGAAAATCGGGAATCCAAAGGAGCTGTTGAGCACGGCAACGATAACCTGCAGGACTTCAAACGGCAAGATATATACAATCGGTACTGAAAGGAACTCAATTGCCGTCATAAACGCAACGACGAATGAGCTGCTTCCAACAAAGATTTCACTATCGGCCCCCCCTTCGGGCTTGGTCTATAATTCTAAGGATAATAAGCTCTACGTCGGTCATTACAATGACAACAAGGTGACAGTCATTGACTGCGGCACTGATACGATAATCAGCGCAACACCGATTATCGTTGGGAACGGTGCCTATGCAGCCGCCTATAACCCGACCTACAACAAAGTTTACATCTCCAACATGACGGATCAGACGGTTTCTGTCCTTGATGGAACCAGCGATACCGTTATCGCTACCGTACCAATTGCCGGCGGTGCTTACACCGCTTCATACGACCTGACGAACGATAAACTTTACCTGACGAACAAATACAACCATGTTGTATCCGTCATCGACGGGAATTTGAACCAAGTTGAAAAGACGTTGGAGGTTGAATCGGTGGTGGGTCAAATCGGCGGGCAGGCGCCGGGCAATGTGGGGCTACAAGTTAATGCGCAGGCCCTTGGAATTACTGCTGCCGATAAGGTGCATCTTTGTTGGAACCACGATCAGCTTAAACCGGGCCAGAAAATCCAGTTCCAGCTCCGTACTGCACTGGACATGGCATCCCTCGACGTCGCCCAGTACCATGGACCGGCCGCTGACACATGGTACGAGTCTTCAGAGTCAAGTACCACTACCTGTCTTGACGACATCCCATATTCTCCGGCTGCGGAACTGCAGGTAAAGCTTTCATCAGGCGACATGTCCAGCCCGGTGCTTCACGAAGTGAGCTTGGCATACGAATCGTATCCTGATCTGGAAATCACCGATGTTGGAAGCGTCAGTTCCACAGGAGTAATCGGTAGCTCAGTCACCGTCTCCACTACTGCGCATAACAAAGGAACAGAGGCGGTCACTGCCTTCAAGATCGGAATTTATCTTTACGATGTAAAAAAGGGGACCCAATATTTCCTTGGCGAGAGAAGTGTTGCATCTCTTCCTTCAGGCATGTCCGATACTGGCAGCACCACCGTAACCATTCCGGTAATGCCGACCGGCGATTACTATCTTCAGGCTGTCGCCGATTACACCAATCTCATTGCAGAAGGCAATGAAGACAATAACATTACCTTGGGTAGCGCCATGGCTATCTTTTCGGTTCTGCCGGATCTAGTCGTGAAGAGCGTTTCGGGTACGGTCAGTGGGGGAAAACTGACGTATTCTGTGACGATAAAAAATCAAGGTATGAATACTGCTAACGTAGCCTATACAGATCTTTATCTCTCCGCCGACTCCAACATAACGAATTCGGATTATTTGATCAGAGGATATTACCGGCCCCCTGCATTAGCTACCAGTTACTTGGCCGGCGGAGCTGAAATCACCTATACCGGCACAGCAGACCTTCCTCCCGGCATCCCCAGCGGGAATTATT
>DAIEGL010000159.1 GCA_027356255.1 Geobacter sp.
GCACGGTGAACGGGAGCTCGTCGTACTCCCGGTAGAACTCGTCGATGGAGATCCATTCCTCGTGCAGGCCGGCCGGCGTCATGCTCACCTTGCGGTAGAGCTCCCTGAGCCCGTCCCTGCGGCTGCCGGTGCGGAAGAGCATGAAACCGCCGGGATGGAGGGCGTGGGGGTCGAAGGCGTCCAGGTCTTTCCTGAGAATGATCCGTTGCAGCTCCGTCCGGTCCGCCCCCACCCCGTCGCAGAGGGCGGCGGTGCCGTCCAGGATGAGGCGGACCGCCATCTGCGGGCAGCGGTCGAGCATGATCCGCATGGCGTTTCCCGCCACGTCGCCGTTGGGTCCGCCGGTGAACTTGACGGAGAATGGCTCCCTGCGGATGTCTATGCCGAGCTCTGCCATGGTGATCTCGGCGAACTTCACCACCCCTGTGGAGGTGACCCCGTACTCCTTGTGGTTGATCCCCACCCGTTTGCTGGAGATGATGCCGATGCCGAGCAGATAGCCGCGCTTCTGCGACAGCTGGGCGATGCTCTCGATCATCGTATCGTGCAGGTTCTCGTCCGGCCCCAGCTCGATCGGTTCGTCCTCCCGGTAGTAGTCCAGTACCCGCGGGTCTCGGGCCACCCCGTTTTCGGTGACGAAGAGGTCGAGGAAGGCGCTGATGATCCCGTACTGGAGCTTGTAGAGCCGCCAGGTCTCCACCTCCCGCTCCCGCGCCGTCAGGTCCGAGACATCGAGGATCACCACCAGCTTCGACCCCCCCTCGTAGATGTCCTTGTTCTTCAGGTGCTGGGTGTGTGCCAGGACGAAGTTCTCGCGGAAGAGGGTGTTCGCGTTGGTCAGGTAATCGTCTCCGGTGCGGGCGATGACGGTCCGCCAGCCCCCCCGGGCGATGTCGGAGAAGCCGATGTGGTAGCCGAAGCCGAAGCGGCTGAAGAAGAAGGTGACGCGGAAGGGGGCGGCCTGCGGCAGGTCCGAGGTCGCATCAGGGCCGAGCTCGGCCAGGTAGGCGGGGTCGAGGCGGAAGGCCAGGGCCTGCTTTTCCCGGACGAAGAAGTTGGTCTTCAGCGTATGGGTGATGAAGATGAGGCAGCAGCGAAAGATGGCGCGCCGCACCTCGTCCAGGTAGCGGTGGCCAGTGTTGTACTCCTCGACCGCCTCCGTCGTCTCCGCCAGAGTGGGCTGGTAAGCTTCGTTCCCCACCCCTTTGGCCGGATCGAAACGGACCCTGAAGAGCTTCACCAGCTGGAGGGCGATCTCCGGGTGGGAGAGGAAGGCGCTCCTCACCTCCGCCGGGTCGAAGCGGTCCGGCTGGTTATGGGCCAGGTTCGTGTGGCAGAAGGCGATGAAGGCGTTGATGAGCGAGGCATCCTCGCCGCTCATCAATCCGTTCATGACGAAATTGCGGAAGGACTCCGACCTGGTGGGGAGGATTTGGGTGTTGTAAAGCTCCTGCTGGAGCCGGCTGAAGACCTCGTCTCCCTTCGTCAGGACGCTGCCGTCGCGCCGCTCCACGTAGAAGGTGCCGAGGAAGTAGGGGTGGACGCCGTTGGAGATGGTGAGGCAGTAGGCGCGGTTCACGCCCAGGGCGAGCCGGTTGAAGACCTCCATCACTTGGAAGAGGAAATCCTGCTGCGGCGGGTTTCCCACGGCGAAGAGGACCCGCCATTCGTTGCCGCTCGACATCTCCTCCACACCCAGATAGAGCCCTCCCCTTTGATTGCTCCGCTGGTAGAGTTGCAGGATCTGTGCGACCCGGGCCGGCGCCGACATCCGCACGTAGTTCTCGTTGTTGAGCCAGAGGATGCGGAGGAGCCGGTCCAGCTCCTTCAGATCGAAGGAGGGGAAGTTCCGGCGCAGTTCGGCGGAGATCCTTCTCCTGATGCCGGGAGGGACCACCGCATCCTTGCCGGCGCAGATCTCCTTGTTGCTCTTACGGTCAAACTCGAAGCGCTGGATCTCCAGGGCCTGCTCCATCCCCGGCATGGGCACCGCGGAGTGGGAGATCATGGCGTAGGATATCTCCCGCTCCTGGACCCGGCGCAGCGTGTCGTAGAGCGTGCCGGGACGGTTGACCAGGGCCTGGATGAAGCTCTTTTCCCGGTCGGCCAGGATGAGCCGGCGGTTTTCCCGCAGGGTCGCCAGCTCCCGTTCGAGAATGGCGAGGGCCTGCGGCTCGTCCTTCATGGAGATGAAAAAATAGGGATTCATCCATTCCCGGAGCCAGCGGCGGTTTTCGGCCGACTCCGTTTTTCGCGTTCCCTTGCCCGGTTTGAAACTTTCCATGTCGCAAACTCCTCGTGGCGGTATCGGGCCGGTCCGTTAGCGGGCCGCCCGTCGCTGAACAGTATACCAGCATTTTCATGAGATTCAGTACGACGGCGTAAAACGGCAAAGGCGAGGTTGTGCGCCTCGCCCTTGTTGTTCGTCGGTTGTGTTCGGGAACGGATGTCAGAAGCTGACCTGGGAACGGATGCCCAGCACCACCACGTTTTCGGCCGCGGGGTTTCCCGCCGGGTCGATCAGATACTGGATCACCGGCGAGACGTCGATCTTTTCGCTCACCTTGACCTTGTAGTACCATTCGGCCAGTTTTTCCTGGGCCGGGAGGTCGTTCCCCTTGCCGAGGATCTGACCGTAGGCGAAGGCGATTATGTCGTCGGGACGTCCGGGGACGATGCCGCTGTATTGCAGACCGGCGCTCCATGAGCTGTAGGTCAGGTAAGCGTTCCGGTCGCGCAACCCGTAACGGGCGAAGAGGGTGAGTCTGTCGGTGAGCTGCTGGTCTATGCTGAAACCGGCGTTGTAGCTGTTCTTCCGGATCTGTTTGTCGCTCGTTACTTCATTCGCTTCGCCCTTCTCGGGTAGCGCGCCGTCGAGCGCACCGTAAATGCGGTAGTTCCCCTCCAACTCGCCGATCTTCAGCTGGTAATCCAGCTCGGCGATGCCGAAGCCGTGGTCGAGGATTTCGTCAGTTGTTCCGTCGCCGCTACCGTAACCGATGCTGAATACGAGGGACTCGGCGGGTTTGGCGCTGATGCGCAACCCCGGCCCGATGTCCGGCACGGCGAGGCTGTGGGCATTGACGAAGGCGGCAGAAAGGAACTGGCTGTTCTCATCGTTGGCCACGGCGTTGCTGTCGAAGTAGTTGGTCAGATCGATCTTGCCGATGGTGGCCACCAGCCTGTCGTCGAACATGGAGTGCTCGACCCAGGCTTGCCGGAAACGGACCCTGTCGCCGGTGGAGCCGGCCACCCCGTTGAGCCCTGAAAAGTTGGATATCTTTGTGTCGATGCCGTCCCCGCCTGTGGCTTCCACGTCGATGACCGCCGAGGTGTTCTCGCCGACCCTGAAGTTGAAGACCAGGTCGCCGCGGCCGACTACCGCCGAATGGTCGCGCGGACTTTGTCCGACCGAGCTCTGGAAGACGCCGACCAGGTCGCCGCTCAAGGATATGTTTCTCGTCAGGGGGTGGAGGCGGGTCCCGAGCAGTTCGTTCCGTTGCTGGAAGGTACGGGTATTGACGAGCAGCATTTCCGCACGCAACTCCTCGCGGATATCGGCCAGCTTGTCCAGATCTTCTCTGGCCACAGCACTCGACCCTTCTTTTACCACCCTTTCCGCCAGCTTTTCCGTAAGCAGCTCAAGGGATGCCGCTAGTTCCACCCGATTAAGGCACTGCTTCCCCTCTTCGAACTCCTTGGAAAAAACCCCTTCAACCGCATACTTCCTTGCGATGGCGGACATGATCCGGCACGCCTCGGTCTTGGCCTCAACTATGTCCGGCACCTGGAGTTCAGGATGGAGCGCCATGGCCTGGCCTGCGGAACAAAGCACCACGAGCGCCGTGATGACGGCGATAAGCTTTCTGAAAGACATCATTCCCCCCTTGTAGTCATATCAACCCGAAAAAGCCGAATGCGGCTTTTCATGACAAATAAAAGCCCAGCTTGAATGGACATCCAGGCTGGGCCGGTACTGCACGGGATAGTCAGGCTACCGCCGTCAGATGCTCGTGCTCTTCGTCGTCAAAGAGAAGGTTCAGGTCGAGCAGGATCAGGAGCCGCTGGTTGTGGTCCAGGATGCCGGTTATGCAGTCCTGGACACCGGACTGGTGCGCCAGGTTCGGCGCCGGCTGGATCGAGTCGCTCTGAATCCGTATTACCTCTGCAACGGAATCTACGATAAAACCGGTCAAATTTCCACCCTTAAGTTCCATGACCAGGATGCGGGAGTTCCGGTCGTTTTCGTGCCCGTCCATGCCGAAGCGTTTGCGGAGGGATATGACCGGAATCACGGTGCCGCGCAGATTGATGACCCCTTCGATGTAGTGGGGGGCATTGGGCATTTTCGTCAGTTCTGGCATCCTGATGATCTCGCGGACGCTCAGGACCTCCACCCCGTATTCCTCGCGGTCAAGGGCGAAGGTGACCATCTGGATGATCTTGTTTTGTTTTTCGCTCGGTGGGGCAAATGGGACAATATCCGACGACATAATGACCTCCGTTAAGAAAGTTGTTAGGAAAGTTTGAACTGAAGCACGATGAGTGACCACTCCTACACATTACATTCGGCTGTTTAATGAATTGTCTTGAGCGTTTTTTTGGATGGGAGATCGTGCGGAGATGCTGCGTGCACACAAAAAAAGCCCCGGAAAAATCCGGGGCTTTTTTGTGCCGGACGGTCGAGAGTGACCTAAACTCTGGTAACGTTGGTTGCCTGAAGCCCCTTTGGCCCCTTCGTCACTTCAAAGGTCACATTGTCCCCCTCGTTGAGGGATTTAAACCCTTCACCCGTGATAGCCGAGAAATGGACAAACACGTCTTCTCCATTCTCCTGCTCAAGAAATCCGAACCCCTTGCTGTCGTTGAACCATTTTACTCTGCCTTTTTCCATTACGTCTTTCTCCTGATACGTTGATTTTATCTTGGCCCAGCCAACGATATTAAAGAACTGTAACAACCGTTTCCGCAATGTCAAGCCGGAATCGGTCGAATTAATGGCGCGCAAGAGGTGCGCTATTTCATCTACTTGACCCCCTCTTCCGGATGTCCTTCCGGGTGCCCTTCCATTTTCTTCGTTGCTTTCTTGGTTTTCTTGGCTTTCTTTTTCTTTACGTGTTTTTTCTTTGCTTTTTTCTTGCCGGTTTCTTCCTTCTTCGTCTCCTCCTTTTTCATTTCCATGCCGGATGAGCTCTCCGGTGCCGGATCTTCCGCATAAACGGCCCCGGCGAGGGAAATGGTCATGGCTGCTGCGAGGATGGCTACGAGGATTTTTTTCATTTTGTTTCTCCTTTGTGCTGGATATATTAAGCTTCACTAATTTAAGCACAATAATTTCCGGATTGCAAGCGGGAAGATTGCCGGGCAGCCGATGCGCGGGCTCTTCAGATCAGTCCCTCTCTGAGGAGTGCCTGGACGATGAGCTGCGCAATGTCCTTGCTGACGGTGACCACCCTGGCCGGTTCCGAGGTCTCTATCGTCCCTGCCCAGGCGAGTTTGCCGCTTTCGGCATCGAACAGGTTTGCCTGGATCGTGGCGACGTTGTACATGACCACGGTAGGCGGTTCGTAGAAGGTCGTCGCGCCGTAGTAGCCGTACATGTCCCAATAGGGGAAGGCCGGCGGATACCAGTAACCGGGATAGTTGTCGATGTATCCGGGTTGGACGTTGGCCCGCCTTTCCACCATGCTCGTCTGCACGCTGAGCACTCCATCGGCGGCGGACTCCTTCACAGCCTTTTCCACCGCTTGCGGGCTGACCGGCTCATCCTTCGGCATCACCAGATAGCCCGCCACGGCTTCGATGCCGTTCCGCTTCAGCTCTGTGGAGATGACGTCTTCGTAGACCTTGCGGGCATTGTCATTTTTCGCGGTGCTGGACACGAGCAGCTTGTGGTACTTGCGGCCGGCCAGGTTCGGCGAGCGCCAGGAATCGACGAGGGAAGTGGCTGCACAGGAAGAGATCAAGCCGGTCATGACGATCAGTCCCAGAATCTTTGCGAATATAGGTCGCATACGGCACCTCCAAGGTTGGTGTAGCTTAATTATACCACAACCGCTGTTGCTGCAACCGAAAGGGGAGAACGCGTTGACAGCACCGTGCGATGTGGTAGTTTTTGTTGGAGGGTGCTAATAAAAGGCGGGGGTTAGGGCAGAGCCGAAGCGGCGACCGAACGAACGAAGTTGCGGCAGGCGGCCCTTCCCCCGGAAATAAGAGGGACAGAGCGATCGTGACCGTTGCTGATAGGGGGTACTTTGCCGCAACGAGTTTTCGAGACAATAAGAACGGGGCTTGAAGCCTTTTGGGGGGGAGCCATCGCCAATATCTTCAGGCATGACGAGATGTCCATGGCCGGCACCAAGGGACTTCATGCCTTTTCGAAGAAAATCAAGACGGATGCGGGTGATTACTTACTGGTACTGAAAAGGGCCGATCTGCCGTTTTCAGATACCGAAAAAAAATTCGGCGAAGAGTTGGCGGGGGCCTTCCAGGTCCTCTACAACGGATTCAAAAAAGACGAACACGCAGCGCACTATCGGACTGCTCTCCTCTCTTCCCTCATGGATGTCACCATAGCCCAGTACCTGCGCCATGAACATCGCCGGGCGTTCTGGTCGATTCAGAGGCTGATCCAGCTTTTGAAAAATCTCTCCTACCAGCGTTACGAAGGCACTCCTGTTACAACGGGCTTCATCATCTATCGACACCAGTTGCAAAAATTCCGGTCGGCATGCAGTTCCCTGGATTGCACCTGGAAAGATTTCAGGCCGAACGTGAGCATTTCTCCCGGTTTTTTCAAAAGCCCCCTGACCTACCGGCTTATCGACGGTCTGGGGACCTACTTCATGAGCAACATCAACATGCGGGTAACGGGGATGGTCAAATTCGGCAATTACGGGGTGCATGATGCGGTTGACCGCCTCACCCACCGCGATACCTTCGCCCTGCTGAAAAAGGCGGGCAAAGGGGCGTTTGCGGTCGATATCACCTTCAGTTCCGAATTGGAGATAATGACCTGTCCGGACAAGATATTCATCTGGCGGAAAGGGGGGTGGAGTCTGTTTGATCCGAGCATCTTCAGAAGCTTTCTGGCCGGCCACCTGGATGCAAACGAACTGGAACTGCTGATACTGACCCTATATTCCCTGTCCAAGATTCGCCACGGGACCATTGTGCTCATCTGCGATCAGGAGGCGCTCGATCTGGACAAACTCAAGAAAGGTTCTGTCGGAGGGAACGATTCCATCAGCCGGCTGCTCATCGATCAGGTGAAGGACCTGAAGATCAGCACGCTGAAGGAATCGGGGCAACTGATCAGGATTCTCTCCTCTGACGGGATGACCGCGTTCAACAAGCATGGCGAACTGATCGACACGGGGTTTATCATCGATACGTCGAAAACCCCCGATCTGGTCGTCGGCGGAGGGCGGACTACGGCGGCAAGCGCCGCATCGCTGTTCGGCAAGGTGATAAAGGTGTCGGAAGACGGTCCCATAGAGCTGTATGAAAAAGGGAGACTGGTCTATACCTTCGGATGATCGGCGGGGAGTTGCCGCTTACCGCCAGATATCCACAGCGGGCATGGTCCTTTCCTGCACCTCGATCGCCTGCTGCCAGCAGTCCCTGTCCCTTTGCGCCAGCCGCACGCTACGGTTCTGGCCGATTTTACGCATGTAGACCGAAAAATCGCCGTTGGAAAAATGAATCACCCGACCGTGTTGTTTCCCCAGATCCTCGGCAACCAGAGGAATCCCTTCGTTACTGAGGAATTCGCGGATGAATCTGCAGTTGACTTCGCTGACGCAGGCAAAATTTCCTGCCGATTCCCTGTTTATGATGATATTCGCTCCGCCGAACACCTTTGCCCTCAGAAAGCGCCTGTCCGCGCCCTTGTTCAGCATCTCGTTGATGAGCAGCTCCATGGCATGAATCCCGTAGCGGCCGGCTTCGGAGGCATAAATGGGGAGGTCCCTGGAGTACCTGCGATTGCTGAGCAGGAAGTGGTTCATGCCGATGACCCTGTTGGCCTGGTCATAGAGGCATGCCGCAATGCACGAGCCGAGCAGGGTCGAAATGACGGTTGCGTCCGTGGTCGCATAAAACTCGCCGGGGTTGAGTATGACGCGCTTGAATCTGCCGATGGTCTCGATTCTCATTGCATAACCGGATAGTGGATTTCCGCCGGGAACGGCTTTATTGCAAAAGTAGCATATTTAAAAACTTGTCTCAAAACAATATTTCCCCGAACACAGGGCACACGGAGCAGGCGGGTTGATTTTGGGTATTTATTGGATATTATTAATATTGAGCGGTGCATGTGTCCGGCGTAGCAATTCGAGATTGGGCGGCCAAGGACCGACTCCGTTCAGGATGCACTTATGCTGCCGCTCCGGAATCGTTACGCGGCACCGTGACAGTCGAGGAAGATGCGATGAAGATTGCGTTCATCTTGATACAACTGCTGATCGTAACGCAGGCTTTCGCTGTCGAACCCGACAAGGTGGCCCATTTCGGGTCGAGCACCGGTTACGGGTTGGCCATCGGAACCGCCACGTACCACCTTGCGAAGAAGATGGGACCCTTTCAACGTATGGCGCTCTCTGCCGGCCTCGCTTTTGTTCCGGGTCTGGCCATTGAGATCGGGGATGAATTTTCGCCGAATAACGAATTCGGCTGGGGGGATTTGCTGGCGGACGGTCTGGGTGCCGTTACCGGGGCTGTTGCCGCCGAATTGATAAATGGCCAGTTGTGGGTGTCGGCATCCGGCAGGCAGATACGCCTGATAGGGCATTGGTGATGGTCGTATGTGCGGGTTGCCCGGTACAGCATCGCTTTCCAGTACACGCAGCAAGTCCCCGCAGGCTTCTGGAAACCTGCGGGGACTTGCTGCAGATGGTTGCCAGCTTAAACGTCATTTATACTTGCGCCAGAGTTTTTCCCTGTCCTTGTAGATTCTCCCGAAACGGTCGTTGTTGATGAGTATAAGGGCCACAATAGCGACAATCCACATGACCACGGTCCCGATGAGTCCCATGACGCCCTCCCTTTGGATTATTATCGAGTGCTATGTTGCTCTTCAATTATATCAACAGCAGGTCGAAAGTCATGACTAGATGAAAATATTGCAATTAAAAAAATGGCCGATTCCTTGCCTGCAATTATTTGATCAAGTCGATCTTATCGCTGACCATCTGGATTCCGATAAGAAAATTCATAACACCGATAAGGTTTGCGAGTCGCCGCAAGAGGATTACCCTCTCTCGCGCATCTTCGGTTTTTTCGAACTTATCCAGGATGTACCGGTAACCTTCAATTGCGTAGTCGAGGGATTTGCGGACCTGTTTTTTCATAGGCATCTTTCTCCTCCGTCAAGAATCTGTTCGAATGCTGGCGACAAGACATATAACGAACAGGAGCAGCTTCGGTTGACAAGCGATCGCCTCGATTTCCTGAAACGCGGATCAGCCGCAGGTGAAGGGACAGGCGGAAACAGTCGGTTTGAAAGGATGGGGCTCGGTCTAGGCCAGGTGGCGGCCGAACCAGTCCAGCATCGTCACGACGTCTTCGTCTTCCACCTGGGTAAAGTCGTAGTAGTAATTGCCGACCGCCATGAACCCGGGCGGCGTTTGCAGACAGATCCACTCGTCCGCCGTTGGGGCGATCTGCCGTTCCGCCTCCTGCGAGGCAACCGGCATGGCTACCACCAGCCTCGCGAGCTGATCCCGTTTCAGGGTGGAGATGGCCGCTTTGGCGGTCGCGCCCGTGGCGACCCCGTCGTCCACCAGGATGACGGTCTTGCCCGCCAGGTGCTGGATGCCTTTACCCCCGCGGTAGAGCTTGATCCGCCGGGCGATCTCCTCCTTTTGCCGGGCGGTTTCCTGGTCGAGATACGTTCTTTTCACCCCGTAACCGGCCACGATCTCCTCGTTGAGCACCACGGTGCCGGTCTCGGAAACCGCGCCGGCTGCCAGCTCCGGATTGCCGGGAAAGCCGATTTTCCTGACGATTAGGATGTCGAGCGGGCAATTGAGCGCCCTGGCGATTTCATAGGCGACCGTCACGCCACCCCGCGGCAGTCCCAGCACGACCAGGTCCGCCATGTTCCGGTATCGAAGCAGTTTTTCGGCCAGTTGCCTCCCTGCATCCCTTCTGTCCTTGAAGATCATGGTCGCTCCTTTCAGATGCTATGTGAAAACATTGTAATGATAGCGCTGGAAGCGGCCGTTGGCCATGGTCTGCGGTCGAATTTGGGATCAAAGATTGGCGTAGATGGTGAAGTAAATCCGGTCCTCCCCTCCCTCGTTGAAGCCGTGGGCATAGCCTATCGCCGGGGTGATCTTCAGCCAGTAGCCGAGGGTCATGTCCAGGCGTTCCTCCACACCCGCCCCCACCTTGAGCCGGCCCGGCTTGAAAGAGCTCTGGTCGTCCCAGACTTCACCCACATCGGTAAAGACGGCGCCGTGCAGCCGGTCCAAAAAGAGCGGATTGGCGCCGAAACCTCGCAGCAGATACAGGAGCGGGGCCCGGTACTCAAGAGTGCCGGTGGCGACGTACTTGCCGGTCTCGAAGCGGGCCGGGTAGCCCCGCAGGGAGAACTGGTCCGGGGGCCCCGGTTCGCCCCCCAACTGGAACGCCTGCTGCGCTGTGCGTTCGCCGGTGGCTATTCCCCCCTTCAAGGTGCAGACGAGCACATGCTGCCTGAGCGGCCGGGATGGGAGCCGGAGGTACTCGGTGTAGGAGGCCAGGTACTCTTCGCCGTCCAGGTCCGCGCCCCTCTGCCGGGAGTAGTTCCGGTAGGTCAAGGATATGGTGCGTCCCTCTTCGTGGCTGACGGAGTAGGGGTATTTCAGGGCGTCGCTGAACTCGATGCCGGCAAAGATGTTGTCGCGGCGCCCCTGGAAGACCGGCAGGCCGTTGAACAGACCGTCCTGCAGGCTGCTCCGGGCTGACTGATCCTGGAGATGGTAGCCGAAGAAGAACCGGTAGGACGATTCGAGGAAGTTGAGCGGCACGCTCGTTTCAAGGACCAGGCTCCGGTTCAGCTCATAGTAGTCCCCGTGCTGCAGCAGATCGGAATAGAGGACCGGCCGGGCGTACCCCTGTAAGAGAAACGAGGGGTAGAGGTAGTCGTTCCGGTAGGTGAGGTTGTAATAGAGCCGGTGATGTCCGGTGCCGTAGGTCAGTTCGGCCAGGTAGCTGTTGTAGCCGAGCACGTCCTGGCCGGCGGTGAAGGCTCCGTAGGCGTTATGGTCCTGGTCCTCTCCGTAGATCCGTGGCAGCCAGAAGCGGGGATAAAGGGTGCTCCATGGGGAGTATGGTGTGGCGGCCAGGGGGCCATTGCCGGATGCGGGGTTGTCTGCTGCCGGGGGCGGTTCGGTTGCTGCCGGTGTGGAATCCTGCCAGTACGGCGCAATGGAGGGCCCGCGTTGCACGGTCCAACTGCGCCGGTCGAGGGCGAGGGAAGCGATGTTGAACCCCTTGGCGGTGTAACTGCTGAAAACCAGCGTGCCGCCGTCCGGGGCGGCGTCCGGCTGCATGGCCCCGCCCAGGAGGTGGCTGACCTGGTAGCTCTTCTCCTCCTTGAGGACGTAGGCGAACAGGTTGTAGACCCCGGTCTCGTCGGACACGTAGTAGATCACCCTTCCGTCCATTGACCAGCTGGGGTAGGCGGCGTTGTATCCGGCGGTAAAGAGCGCCCGGTCCCGGCCGTTTTGGAGATCGTAGAGCCGGAGGGAGGTTTTTCCCCGGTTGTCGGTCACCGTATAGGCGATGGTCTGGGAATCCGGAGACCAGCGGGGAGTGGCGACCCGCTCATCCCTATAAGCTGTGAGCGGGGTGGGCTTGAGATCGTCCCGGCCGCCGAGCGTCGCGCGGGCGTCCAAGAGGGCCAGGTTCTGACTCCCTCGGCCGCTTACCGCCAGGGCGAAGTATTTCCCGTCCGGGGATATTTCCGGGTCCTTGACACGCAGGCCCCTGGTCAGCCGCCGCACTGCTTTTTCCCCCAGGTCGTAAGCGTAGAGGTCCTGGTAGATGTCGAAGCCCCGCACCACCTCGGCCTGAGCGAAGTAGATCCGGCTCCCGTCGGGGGACCAGGAGAGCCCCTGGTCCGAGAACTGGCGACGGAATTCCGCCTGGATGCCTGCCCCGTCCCGGCCGGTGATGACGGTCTTGCTGTGGCCGTGCGGGTCGTTGACGTTGAAGGCGAGCCTCTTGCCGTCCGGAGAGAAGCGCGGGTTGGTGAGGTTCTCGCCGATGGCGCTCAAGAACTTGATCTGGGTGAAGGGGGCTTTTCCCAGGATGGCGATGCGCTCCTTCTCTTCCCGCTTCAGGTCGTCGAGCATGTCCCGGTAGAGTGCGGCGTAATCCTTGCCGCCGCAGATCTTGCGGGGCGGGGCGCCGATGGCGTAGGGGAGCCGCCCCGCCTGGGCCAGGCTCAGCTTTCCCAGCGCTTCCTTGCCGTATTTGTCGGCGATGAACTTGGTGAGACGCAGGCCGAAGATGTACGGAAGATGGCCGTTCGGCCAGTAGGGGACCTCGCCGTTCACCTTGTCGATCGAGGGGAGGTCGTCCGCGGCCACCGCGGAGCGGAGGATCATCTCGTAGGTGGCGCTCCGGCCGCGTCCCGCGCCGGTAAACTCGGTCTCGCTCCAGGTCGCCATTCCCTCGTGCCACCAGTGGGGCATGAACACGTTGGGGGGGGCGGTGAAGATGAACATGGCGAGGCTTATGATGTCGCCGGGGATGGCCGGTTTGCCGAAGATGGCGCGGGTGATGCGGGAATAACCCCGCGCCGGATCGGAGGTGACGATGTGGGCGTATTCGTGGAAGATGATCTCCTTCAGCCAGTCGTCGTACTCCCCCAGGGTCGAATCGATGGCTGGCGGGACCACCTGGATGAAGACCGTATTGTAGGGGAGGGGGGTGGCAAAGCCGTTGGTGAAATCGGTGTCGTCGATAAGCACCATCTGGGTCTTTTCCTGCGGCTCCCAGTCGAAACTGGCGGTCAGCCTGGTGTGGGCGTCCTCGGCAAGCCGGGCGGCGCGCTGGGCGATCTCTTCCAGCCCCTGGTGAAAATGGATGGAAAAGTGGGGGGTCTCAATGGTTGAAAAGGTGAAAGAGGTGTCCAGTCTGGCAGCTTCGGCAGGAAAGGCAAAGGCAAGGAGGATGATGACAAGGAGGATGAGTCTGTTCATGGTCTACCGTCCGGTCATTTTGTTGGTCAAGGCGTGCGGATTGTAACCCGACACGGACGGTTAGTAAACCGGAATAATGAGAGGTTTCTTCTTTATGCGGCTGCGATCCTCATCTCCTTGTTTGTCTTGGTGGCGGGGAGGGGCAACACGTAGTTGTGGCTCCCCGCCGGTGCCAGGGACCGCCATAAAGGAGATGGGGCAGCACCCCCGTGCCGGTGCCGGCTATGGCGGGCCTGTCTCGCCGGGCGGCAATGAAATCATCGAGCCTGTCGGCATCGATTTCATGTAGATGTATCGGCTGGCGCTCCGAGTTCTGAAGTGAAAAATGTGACCGAAAGTGCCCGGGTTTTCCTACTTTGTCAGGCAGCGCCGGCTGAGGAGCGTCACGAGCACCCCTGCATAGGCCCCCGCGATCACGTCGCTCAGAAAGTGGTAATCCGTGGCGATCAGCGCTGCTCCCAGGAGAAGGAGGAATACTGCTGCCAGCGGGCGGTGGCGGGGATAATAGTGCCAGACGGCGGCAAAAAAGGCGGTGAAGACCATCATGTGGCCGGAGGGGAAACCGCTGCGATCTCCCGTGCCGTGGAAGAACTGGAAATCTATGGGGCCGCCACCCTTGAGCCATGCCCGGGTGTTGATCCGTCCGAAGACGAACTTGAGGAGGTCTTTCGCAACAAAGGCGATGGGGGTGGCGGTGGCTGCGAGGCGGAGGAACCGGGTCCGTTCGTTGTGCCCGTTTCTGCGGGCCAGGAAGAAATAGGCCACCCACATGAAGGCGGTGCCGGCGCAGACCACCAGCAGCAGTAGATCGGGCATGTCTGCGGTGGCGCGGTGCAGGACCGAGCTTGACCGGAGCATGCGCATCACGGCCAGGGCGATCCCCCTGTCGAGGAAGGCGATGCAGACAAGGACGGCTGCAAGGGGCAGCAGCGAGAGCCATGCAAGCTTTTTGGAGAGGCGATTACCGTTCATATCCCGATACCGTTTGCCCTGTGGAAGACGCCTGTTCATGCAGCGCCGCATGGTATCACGTCCGATCGCAAATTTCACGGATGTTTTATTATAGCAAATAAATGAAAGGGTGCCCGCGATTGCCGAATAAGGGGCTCCGTGCAAAGGCACGACCCTTGCAAACTGCCTGTGTCGGCGGAAAATCCACAGGACGATAGGGACAAGGAGGGCGGGTGTGACAGACGAGCAAAAGAGCGGTCGCATACTTGTGATGGATGACGAGGCGTTTGTCAGGGAGATGGTCGTTGAAATGCTCCAGTTCCTGGGGTATCAGGCCAGGGGCTGCATCGACGGCGAAGAGGCGATCGATCTCTACAAGACGGCAAAGGTCGAGGGGAACCCGTTTTCTTCCGTCATCATGGACCTCACCGTGACCGGCGGGATGGGGGGGAAGGAGGCCGCACAGCACATCCTCTCCTTTGACCCCGCTGCCCGCCTCATCGTTTCGAGCGGTCATTCTTTTGACCCCGCCCTGGCCGATTACGAAGGGCACGGCTTCAGCGCCATAGTCTTGAAGCCTTACAGGGTCGAGGAACTGGCGAAGGTCTTGTGACGCGGCGCCCGGTGGGCGCATTCTGTGCAAAGTTGTTGAAAGACGGCGTTGCAGCGGCTATGATGTGACCTCACGGCGGTAAACCATAAGGTCCGTGTGAGGAGGCGTGTTGAAGAACTATCTGACGGCAGAACTCCCCGGCACGGGAGGGACGATCAAGGCGACCCCCGAGGATTTTCTCGTGGCGGAGGTTCCTCTCTATCTCCCCTGCGGCGAAGGGGAGCATACCTATGCCGAGATCGAGAAGCGGGGCATAACGACCCTTGAGGCGCTCCGGCGCATGGCAAAGGAGCTCGGCATCCTGGAGCGGGACATGGGGTACGCGGGGATGAAGGATGCGCGGGGGGTGACCCGGCAGACCTTCTCCATACCGCGGGTCTCACCGGAGCGCGTGCTGGGGCTGGAGCTGCCGGGGATGAGGGTCCTCTCCGCGTCCCTGCACAGGAACAAGCTGAAGCTCGGCCATCTGCGGGGGAACCGCTTCCGGCTCAGGGTCCGGGGAGTGACGGATGATGCCGTGCCGAGAGCGTCTGCGGTGCTGGACGTGCTGGCCAAACGGGGGGTGCCGAACTCTTTCGGGGAGCAGCGCTACGGCGCCCAGGCGAATTCCCACCTGATCGGCGCCGCGCTTCTGCGCGGCGATTACCGGGGGGCGGTGGACGCGCTCATCGGCGACGGCGCGAACATCTCGGACGAACGGTGGCGGAGTGCCGTAGAGGCGTACCGGCGCGGGGACCTGGAGGAGAGCCTGCTGGCCTTTCCCGGCCATTGCCGGACCGAGAGGGACCTCCTCCAGCGCCTGGTCAAACAGCCGGACGCTTGGGAGAAGGCCTTCCGTGGGGTGCATCCGCGGCTGAAGAAGCTTTACCTCTCCGCCTTCCAGTCGTTTCTTTTCGACCGCCTCCTCGACCTGCGGCTCGACCGGCTGGATGAGGTGGCAGACGGCGACGTGGCCTGCAAGCATGACAACGGCGCCTGTTTCCTCGTCACCGATGCGGCTGCCGAAGCGCCGCGGGCCGCGGCGTTCGAGATATCCCCAACAGGCCCCATGTTCGGCCGCAAGATGATGGAGCCGGGCGGAAAGGTGCTGGAACTGGAGCGGCAGGTACTGGCTGCCGAAGGGCTCTCCCCCGAAAGCTTCGATCTGGGCGGTGCCTTGGGCATGGACGGCGAGCGCCGCCCGCTTCGTGTGCCGCTCATGGAGCACGCTTTGGGCAGGGACGACGACGGGCTTCTGTTGGAGTTCGCCCTGCCGCGCGGCTCTTACGCCACGGCGGTGCTGCGGGAAGTGATGAAGATTGCCCCGGATGGACATGGGGCGCTTTCCTGATAGAATTCCAGGGACAATGTCGAGGAGGTCAGCCATGAAAGGCCCGCAAGAGCGCTATGACGTCAATCTCTTCAAACCGAAGAAGGGTTACATGCGGGATGAGGTCAGGATCATCCTACTCATCCTGGTCGGCTGGGGGGGGGCGACGTTCGGCTTCCAGTTCCTGCTCCGGCTTCTGGGCGACGCGCGGGGCGAAAGCCTTCTCACCCTGCGCACGTTTTTCACCCTGCCCTTCCATTTCTGGTTCACCGGCCAGTTCCTCCCCCTCTGGTTCATTCTCCTCTGCGTGATCTTCAACATCTACATAGACCGTCTCACGGAAAGCCACAGCCGCAGGAGAGACAAATCCTATGACTAAAGACCCCGTTTCCGTCTGGCCGCTCGTCATCGTTGTCGGTGTCCTTATAGCCTTTGTCATGGCGGGGCTGCGCGCCAAGGCGAGGGAAGGCGCCGACTACGGTTTCGGCGGACGCTACATCGGCCGCATCGGCGGCGGGGCGGCAATCGCCAGCAACTGGATGAGCGCCGCCAGTTTTCTGGGGATGGCCGGCCTCCTCTATCTGCAAGGGTACTTCGCCCTCGCCTACGTCATCGGCTGGACCGGCGGCTACGTGCTCCTGCTCGTCCTGATGTCCGGACAGATACGGCGCTTCGGCAAGTACACCACCCCCGATTTTGTCGGCGACCGCTATGCATCGCCCGCCGCCAGGCTCATCGCCGCGATCGTCTCCATAACCATCTCCATCATATACTGCGTGGCCCAGTTCAAAGGGATCGGCATGGTCTTCGCCTGGCTTATGGGGAGCGACTACACGACCGGCCTCCTGGTCGGCGGCGGTGCGGTCGTCTCCTATGTGGTGATCTGCGGCATGCTGGGTGTGGCGCGGAACCAGCAGATGCAGTACTTTGTCCTCATCGTATCGTTCATCGTCCCGCTCATGTTCCTCGCTTACAGGCTCGGCTATTTCTGGCTCATCCCCCAGTTCGGCTACGGAGAGGGGGTGCAGGACCTGGCGCGGGAGTTCCGCATCGACTTTGCATCACCCTTTGCCTCCGGCTCGCTCTTCCAGTGGTGCGCCCTCTGCTTCACCCTCATGGTCGGCACCGCCGGGCTTCCCCATGTCCTCTCCCGCTTCTATGTCCTTCCCAATATCCGCGACGCGCGCTGGAGCCTGGTCTGGGGGCTGTTCTTCATCGCCCTCATCTACTGGTCCGCACCGGCCTATGCGGTATTTGCCCGGCTTTTCGAAGCGCGCGGCGGGATGGTCCATGACCCTGCGGTCGCGGCGAAGATGGCGGACATCGTCGTCCTGAAGGCGGCGGTGATGGGGGGGCTGCCGGTCTGGGTCGTCGGCATCCTGGCCGCGGGCGCGGTGAGTGCGGCGTTTTTCACTGTGGCGGGCCTCCTCATGACTGGGGCCGCCTCGTTTTCCCACGACATCTATTACCGGCTCATCAACCCCAGGGCTTCGGAAGCGCGCAAAATGGCCATTGCCAAGGGGAGCTCCCTGGCACTGGCCGGCATCATCATGCTCCTCGCCGTGAACCCCCCGGCGCTGATAGCCGAAATAACCGCGGTCGCCTTCGCCCTGGCCGGGAACACCATCTTCCCCGTCTTCCTCATGGGGATCTGGTGGGGAAGGGCCAACCGCCAGGGGGCCATAGCCGGCATGCTGACCGGCATAGTGATAACCTTTTCCGCGCCGCTTTTGGGGGGCGTGGTGCCTGTCGTTGCCGAGATTTTTCCGGTCACGGCTTCCGCCCTCTGCGGCGCGCCGATTGTTATCGCCGTGATGATCGCGGTTTCGCTCATGACGCCCCCTCCTCCCGAGGAGATGCGGCGCTTTCTCGCCGAAAAGGTGCACGGGCATTTGGATTGAACTGGGAACCGGGAACTGGTTTTTACTGATCCCAGTTCCCGGCCTTTAGGAGTTTTTCATGGCGATTTTTCTCGGAGCAAAGGGTGACATCCTCGGGACCAGGAGCGTCTCCGACCTGATGGACGGGGTGCAGGGGAAGCTGGATGAGCAGATGGCCTATCTCCTTCCCGGCGAGGATGAAGAGCTCCTTCTGGATTTCAAGGTGAGGCTCGATGCGGAGCTGGCCTTTGAAGAAGAGGTCTCCGCCCGCTTTGCCGACTGCATGGCGAAGCTGCAAGGCGTGGAGTATGCGGACCAGCTCCCGGACCTCCTTGAACAGTTCAACCGGCTGGCAACCGATCATTTTGCCCGCCGTGGCTCGGTGGTTGCGCTTCACGAGCTGTGCACCGCCTGTTACGATGTCGTGATGCGCAAGGCCCTGGAGCTGGCTGTGGCCGGCATGGAGCTGGACTCGAAAGGGCGTCCGGCGTTCACCTGCTGTTTTCTGGCCGGCGGCAGTGCGGGGCGCAAGGAGCAGACCCTCCGCGACGGGGCCGAATACTTCCTCGTCCATGAAGACCCCGGCGGCTCCCTTTCCTCATATTTCGAGGAGTTCGCCTACAGGTTCATAGCCATACTCAAGCTGTGCGGGTTTGCAAATGCGGGGAAACGCCCCCTGGCCGGAGCGGGGGTGTGGCACGGCACCGGTGACGGATGGCGGAACTGGGCCAGAAGCCGGCTCCACCAGGGATGGGAAGGGGGGGGCGCCGTGGCGGCGGGTCTTGCGGATCTGCGCGGGATTTGCGGCGACGAGGCGCTGATTGCCGACCTGAAGGGGTTCGCACGGGACATACTCTCCGAGGGTCATCAGGGGGATACGTTTGCGCCCTTGATCCGTAAGTTGTCCGCCATGCCGGTGGCGCTCGGCATGTTCGGCGGGTTCAGGGTCGCGAGGAGCGGTGAGCACCGGGGGGCGTTCGACCTGGAGGAGTTCGCCCTCCTCCCCCTGGTCATGAACGTCCGCATCCTGTCGATCCGCCACGGCCTGGCCGAGACAGGCACAGTTGGCCGGATCAAGGGGCTTTTGGATGGCGGCCACCTGGGTGTCGAGCTGGCCGAGAGGCTCTTGAAGGCCTACCACGCCATTGTCCGGCAGAAGATCGTCATGGAGATCGGTACTGGCGGGGCAACGGGATTTTTCCTCAACCCGGAAGAGCTGTCCGCGGAAGAGGCGCATCATCTGAAAAACGGCCTGGAAACGGTGGTCAGCCTGCAGCGGATCGTTTATCAATCTTTCGCGGAGCAGGGTTAGGATCGACCATGCAGATATCCATCTCCACAGGGACCCTGTTCACCTTTCCCCTGGAAAAGGTCTTCCGCATCGCCAAAGCTGCGGGCTTTGACGGGGTCGAACTGATCGTCAACCAGGAGTTCCAGCGGGTGAACAGCCGCCGGCTCGTGAATGAGCTTGCCGAAACCTTGCCCGTCCTTTCCATCCATGCTCCCTTTATGCCGCTGGACGGCTGGGGGAACCCGATGGATTCACTGAAGAGGTCCGTGGAAATTGCCGCAGACTGCGGCGTGCCGCTGGTAAACTTCCATCCCCCCTCATGGCTCGGCGGGGAGTTCCGGTACTGGCGCTGGCTGTACCGGGTCATGGATTTCCAGGAGGAGGTGGGGCAGGGGGCGGTCGTCGTCACCCTGGAAAACATGCCGTGGGTCGGCAGGTTCAACATCAACCCCCATATCCTCTCCAACACGGAAAAGATGATCGATTTCCTGCGGGAGAGGAACCTCTATCTCACCTTTGACTGCACCCACATGGGGTCGGGGAAGGCCAATTTCATCAACGACTTTTACCTCTTCTACAACACCGGCCGCATCAGGAACATCCATTTTTCCGATTACGGCCACGGCCGCGAGCATCTCCTCCCCGGGCGCGGCATCCTTCCCCTCACCCGTTTTTTGAACCACCTGCGCAATACCGATTACAGCCAGACCCTGACCCTGGAGCTGTCTCCGCACGAATTTCCCCGTGACGAGGGGATCATCGTCAACGGCCTGAGGGAGATCAAGGGTTACCTGGAGCGGGAGACGGCGAAGAATGGCGGGGGCGATTCTAATTAGTTCCAATCCTGCCGCTTTTGCTATAAAATGCCCTCCGGTTTAAAATATTCCCGGAGGTTAGTCTGTTCATGAAGTCCCGTCTGCTCCTTTTCACCCTGCTGTTTTCCCTTTTATTCGCCGTTTCCGTCAATGCCGCCCAACCCGAGCTGAAGAAGAATGCTCCCGCCTTGAGTCAGGGGGTGAACGTTCCCATTCTTCTCTATCACCGCTTCGGTCCGACCAAGGCCGACAGCATGACCATCACCACCCCTGTGTTCGAATCCCATCTCAAATATCTCCGGGACAACGGTTACAAGGTCATCCCCCTGCGCAAGCTGGTCGATTACTACCAGAAGAAGGGACCGGCGCCTGCGCCCAAATCGGTGGTCATCGTTGCCGATGACGGCCACAAGACGGTTTACAGCGACATGCTGCCGCTGGCGAAGAAGTACAACGTGCCGGTGACGATTTTTGTCTATCCTTCGGCCATATCCAACGCCAAATATGCCATGACCTGGGACCAGCTCCGTGCACTGAAGAAATCCGGGCTGTTCGAAATCCAGTCCCACACCTACTGGCACCCGAATTTCAAGCGGGACAAGCGGAAGATGAAACCGGCCGAGTTCGAGAAGTCGGTGGACATGCAGCTGAAGAAATCGAAGGCCCGGCTGGAAAAGGAGCTGGGAATAACGGTGGACATGCTCGCCTGGCCGTTCGGCATCTATGACGACTACCTGCTGAAGAAGGCGGCCGAAGCGGGATACAAGGCCACCTTCACCATCGAGCGCCACCA
>DAIEGL010000162.1 GCA_027356255.1 Geobacter sp.
CCTCGAACCTCGAACCTCGAACCTCGAACCTCGAACCTCGAACCTCGAACCTCGAACCTCGAACCTCGAACCTCGAACCTCGAACCTCGAACCTCGAACCTCGAACCTCGAACCTCGAACCTGTTGTCAATGCCTGTGGCAGACCACGTGCTGGGCGTGCTCGCCGAAGAAACCGGTCATTTCCGCGGACTTGCAGAAATCGTCGAAACCGCCGTAAAAAATGACCCGTTTGTCCAGATATAGGAGCCGCGACGCGTATCTGCCGATGGTGCCGGTGTCGTGGGTGACGAGGATGACCGTCGTCTTCCGCTCCCGGTTCATGTCGAAGATCAGCTGGTAGAAATGTTCCCTCGTCTCGGGATCGAGGGCGGTGGTCGGTTCGTCCAGAACGAGGAGTTCCGGCTCGTTGACCAGGGCCCTGGCCAGGAGGACCCGCTGCCGCAGCCCTCCGGACAGCTCGCCGATCAGCTTGTCCTTTATGCCGCAAATGTCCATCCAGTGAAGGGTGCGTTCGACCGCATCCGCATCGCTTTTTCCGAAGCGCTTCGGGAAGCCCTTTCCCGCAAGCCTCCCTAGCTGCACGACCTCAGCCACCGTGGCCGGGAAATGCGGGTTGAAATACTGCAACCCCTGGGGGAGATAACCTATCCTGCGCCAGTCGCGGAACCTGTCGAAGGAGGTGCCGAACAGCGATATGGAGCCGCTTTCCGGTTTGAGCAGGCCGAGAATCGTCTTGATCAGGGTACTCTTGCCGGAACCGTTCGGCCCGACCACGCCGACATAGTCCCCCGGCATGACCGTAAACGAGATCTCCTGCAGCACGTCGGTCCCCTGGTACCCGGAAAATAGCCCTTGCACTGACAACGCTTCTAGCGACATTGCAGTCCGATCCTCAGGTTTTTCAGATTTTCATCCATAAGGGAGATGAAGGTCACGCCCCGATCGAGGTCTTCCTTGCTGATGTTGTGGGCTCCGTGCAGATGGAGAACACCCGCCCCGGTTTCACGGGCAATCGTCTCGGCAACCCGCGGGCTTAGCAGTTCCTCGGTATAGACGTATTTCAGGCCATGGGCGCGCATCTGCCTGATAAGCCCGGCCAGCTTGGCTGCAGTCGGTTCGGCATCGGCGTTCACCGCATAGGCCGATTCATAGCGGAGACCGTAGCGCTTTGCCAGATAGCCGAAGGCATAATGCCCCCCATGGAGAAACTCCCTTGTGCCGCATTGCGAGAGACCCGCCTTGAAGCGCTGGTCCAGTGCGGCCAGCTGCGCCTTGTACGCAGCGGCGTTGGCGGAATAGTACGCGCGGTTGGCCGGGTCCCTGGCGACAAAGCCGGCGAGCATGTTGTCCACCATGATGCGGGCGTTGTCAAAATCGAGCCAGATGTGGGGATCAACGCTGCCGGCCTCGTGGTGGCCATCGTCCTCGGCTTCGCTCCCCGCCTTGAGCAGTTTCACCCCGCGGCCGGCATCAACCACCGTGACCTTCCCGTTGTCCAGTGCGCCGATGATCTTCGCGGCCCAGGGCTCCATGTACCTGTTGGTGAAAACGAACAGGTCGGCCCGGTTGACCCTGACCATGTCATCGGGCCTGGGCTCATAACCGTGGGGCTCCACACCCGGAGGGAGGAGGAGGCGCACGTCTGCCTTGCTGCCGCCGATCTGTCGCGCGAAATCGTAGAGGGGAAAGAGGGTGGTGACCACCCGCAGTTTTCCCGGCGTTCCCGCCTCCTCCCGCTTGTGGCAAGCGGTGCAAAGGCAGAGCGCCGGCAGCATGAGCGCCGCCAGGAACCATCGTTTCATGAAGCCCCCCCTTCCTGCCGGTTGGAGCAGGCGCGGCAGAGCCCGTTCACCTGAACGATATGGGACAGTACCGTGCCGCTGACGTTTTTGGTGATCTCTTCCATGCCGCAGAAATCGATGTCCTCCACCTTCCGGCAGGAGATGCAGATGAAATGGTGGTGATGGTGGCGGTTGGGGCAGAAGTAGTAATAGAGCTGGCGGTTGGGGTGGATGACCTTGCTGATCATCCCTCCCGCAGCCAGTTCCTCCAGGTTGCGGTAGACGGTCGGCAGCCCCAGCCGGCCAAACTTCCCCTGGAGCTTGCGCCAGATCTCTTCCGGGCTGGTATAGACGGACTCCTCCGCCAGCAGGTTGAGAATGGCGAGCCTCTTGGGGGTGGCCTTCAGCTTCAGCCCCTTTAACGCCTGACTGTGTTGGTCGTGCATGGTGCACCTGCGTAAATGGAAATCATTTCTTTTTAGAATAGTCATATTTCGGCAGTTGTCAAGTCCCCACGACGCGCCGTCCGGAGAAGGCCCTATTCCAGGGAGGTTGTGAAGCCATATAACCGGCTTGAACGGGGTTTAGCGTAAAGGGGGAGTCGCCAATTGCCGTCATGGGTGGAACGGCGGCGGACGGGCGGGGTTAACCCATGCAGAACATTATAAAAATCGGGATGACGGCGTGACGCGGGCGCCGGGCGAGGCGGTGGCAAGTATTTTGCTACCGCCTCATCGTCTGCACAATCCATGGTAACATCGCGGGTCACACGCAATGACTGAGCATATCCAGGACTATTCCGATTATTTCCATGCCGACCAGCGCACCAAGGTCGAACTGCCCCTGGGGGGAAACCGGTTCTTTCACGAGTGGGCCATCGTCAGTTCCGTCAACAGAGACATTCTCACCCTGCAGCTGTCCAGGGACCTGCTCCCCCATGGCGTCCAGCTGAAAAACGGCGAGCCGCTCTCGGTCAGGGCGGGAAGCCGCGGCCAAGGTTACCGCTGCAGGGGGGTCATAGAGCAGGACGGCAGTTGCGAAAACCTCGCCGTCAAACTTACCGGCCCCGTGATGCCCGATGAACTGAGATCTTATTTCCGGCTCAACACGTCGATCAGCATGGAGTATTCACCGGAAACGCCCGAACAGGCCTGGGAGAACCCTCGCAAGAGGTGCATTACCGGCCTGGGCGAGGAGAACAAAGGTGTCGTCTCCACTTCCGCGGCGAAACCCGCCCCTTTCCGCACCGGCAAGGCGGATGCGCCGGCGCCCAACATCATCAACATCAGCGGCGGCGGCGTCAGGGTCGAGCTCCAGGAAGAGTTGCAAACCGGCGCCCTGCTCAACCTGTCATTCCATCTGCCGCATCCCCAACCGGAACTCGTGCCGGCGGTGGCCGAGGTGGTGTACTGTCAACCCTCCGACTGGCGCCCGGGCCTGCGCTATATTGCCGGCTTGAGGTATGTCCGCATCCACGAAAGAACCCGCGACCGCATCATAAAGTACGTCTGCAGCGAGGAGATCAAGAAGATACGGAGCTGCAACAAGGAGTTCCATTCCCTCCCCGTCCGCTGACCATCCGTTTCTCCGCCTTAAGCCTGCAAAACGTCCGCCAGTTGTTCGGCAAGCCGTTCGTTCTCCTCCCGCCTGCGCACCGCGACCCTGAAAAACCGGTCGCTGAGACCGTGAAAGGTCGAGCAGTCACGTATCAGTATCCTCCTGCCCAGAAGCATATCCCTTAGTTCCGTTGCGGAAGGCCCTTCCTCGATCTCCACCAGCAGGTAATTTGCAGCCGACGGGTACGACCGGAGGCCGGGCAGCGCTGCAAGGGAGGTGGCAAGAAAAGCGCGCTCCCCGGCTATGAAGCGGACGGTGCGCTCCCGGCAATCGCGGTCGGAGAGCGCAGCGAGGCCGGCTGTCTGGGCTTGGTCGTTGACGCTCCACGGTTCGCGCAACGCCGCCAGGGCGGCAACGACCGCAGCGGGGCCGAGGGCATAGCCGAGCCGCAGGCCGGGAATGGCGAAGAACTTGGTCATGGAGCGCAGCACCACCCCGCCACCTGCGACTACAAGTCGTTTGGCCGAGCCCTCTTCGCAGAAATCCATGAATGCCTCGTCCAGCACCAGGAAGACCCCGTGCGAGCGGCAGATGTCGCAGACCTTTTCAACGGTCGCGGGGGGGATGAGTCTCCCGGTGGGATTGCCGGGGTTGCAGAGGAACAGGGCGTCGAAACCCTCCCCGAGGCGCTCTTCCAAGAGATCGAGCGGGAGGTCGAATCCGTCCCGGGGCGCCAGGTCGAGATAGGCGACCGCCCACCCCTCCCGCGCCAGCGCCTTCGCGTATTCGGAAAAGGCGGGGGCGACGACGAGCGCCCGCTTCCCGCCGAGCAATCGGGGAAGGAGGTAGATGAGCTCCGTGGAGCCGTTCGACACGCAGACGGCCGACTCGTCAAGACCGTGAAACGCTGCCAGGGCTTCTTTGAGCTCCGCGGCGTCGCTGTCGGGGTAGTGCGTGAGCCGGTCGATGGAGGAAAGGAGCGCCCCCCGCACCGCGGGGGAGATCCCGAGCGGATTGATGCTGGCGGAAAAGTCGAGGATCTCTTCCGGCCTCACCCCCAGCGAACGGGCAATGCTAAAGACGTTGCCGCCATGGTCGAAGTTTTTCATGTTCTCTTCCCTCGCGGCTAGAATGCCGCAAAAAGCAGGAATCCCGCCACCAGCAAGATTTCGGCGCCGTACATGAGCCGCACCGCGCCCCGGTACGATTCCTGCGACAACGCCCCGCACGGGTCGCCGATGGTCGGTTTCGAAACCGGCTTGCCGAAGTAATGATTGGTCCCACCCAGCTGCACGGCGAGTGCCCCGGCCGCCGCCGCCTCCGGAACGCCGCTGTTGGGGGAGGAGTGGTTGCGCCCGTCCCGCCGCATGATGCGCCAGGCGTTGCGCGCCGAGAGACCTACAAGCGGCGCTACGGCCACCATCAAAAAACCGGTGAGCCTGGCGGGGACGAAGTTCGCCAGGTCGTCAAAACGGGCAGAGCCCCAGCCAAAGCGGAGGTAGCGCTCGTTCTTGTAGCCAACCATGGAATCGAGGGTGTTGACCGCCTTGTAGGCCAGCCCAAGAGCCGGACCACCCAGCATGAGGAAGAAAAGGGGGGCGATGACCCCGTCGGAGGTGTTTTCCGCCACGGTTTCCACCACCCCGCGCCAGATTTCCGGCGCCTCCAGCTCCGCCGTATCGCGGCCGACGATAAAGGAGAGGTAACGGCGCGCCCCATCGAGGTCACCCCTCACGAGGGCGTCCGCCACGAGCCGGGATTCCCGGTGCAGGGAGCGGGCCGCCAGGCAGGTCCAGGCAAGTAGCGCGGCCGCTGCAAAGCCCAGGTACGGGCTCACGCCGTATGCGGCCTTCAAGGTCAGGTGGGCAACCGCGTAGCTGACGCCGACGGTGACGAAGAGGAGGAGGACCCCGCCGGCGCGCTCATTGGGGAACAAGCGGCGCAACGCCTTCTCCGTGAAGGTGATGAGCCTGCCGATGCCGACCACCGGATGGGGCAGCCGGCGCGGGTCCCCAAGAATGAGATCGAGAACGACGGCAACGGCGATCACGGCGACACTGCCTAGCGTTCCCGTCACGGGCAACCATCCGTTCACCATGGCGAGACGGTCCCCCTACCCTTCAAGATTCGTCAGGCCGCAGATCGCCAGGAGCCGCTCCATGTCCAGATGCCGCTCCATGTGCGTCGCCAGCATGTCGAAAGGGTCCTTCAGTGGCACCACCTTCTTTTGCTCCCGCAACCCCTTCTCCCGCCTGATCCTGTTGAGAAAGGCGGACCTGAATCCGTCATTGTCGAAGATGCCGTGCAGGTACGTACCGAACACCCTGCCGTCCGGAGAAACGGCCCCGTCCCGCACATCCACCGCCTCCCCCGAACGGCTGGTGATCGCAGCAAAGGGACGTGCCCCGGCGCCGACTGTCGTTTCACCCATGTGGATCTCGTAACCGGTCAGCTCCCAGTCGCAATCACCGGCGACCGCGGAGCCTCCCGGCAAAAGCCTCGCCTCGGCCTGATGGGTCTCCTTCCCCGCCAGCATGGTCGTTTCCACATCCAGAAGCCCCAGCCCTTCGGCCTCCCTGATGTCGGATTCGATGTTGAACGGATCTAGCACCCGCTTCCCCAGGATCTGGTAGCCGCCGCAGATCCCCACGATCGCACCCTTGAAGCCGCGGATCGGCCTGTACAGGCCGCGTTCCATCAGGAAATAGAGATCGGCGATGGTGGACTTGCTCCCCGGGATGATGAGAAGATCGAGACCGGCCAACTGTTTCGGGCTGTCGATGTAGCGCAAGCTGACGTCCGGCTCCCTCTCCAGGACATCGAAATCGGTGTAGTTGGAAATCCGCGTCAGCTTCACCACCCCCACGTTGAGCTTCCTCTTGCCGCTCCCGGCTCCACACCCCCGCTTTGCCAGGGCGACGCTGTCCTCGTCCGGGATGCGGAAGCCGTGGAAATACGGGACCACCCCCAGAACCGGCAGGCCGGTCCTCCCCTCCACGAAGTCGATCCCAGGTTTCAGAAGCGATGCGTCGCCGCGGAACTTGTTGATGATGACCCCCTTGACCATGGCCCGCTCCGCCGGTTCCAGGAGCTCTACAGTGCCGACGATCTGGGCGAAGACCCCGCCCCGGTCGATGTCTGCCACCAGGAGCACCGGAGAGCCGGCCATCTCCGCCACCCTCAGGTTGGCAATGTCGTGGCGTTTCAGGTTGATCTCGGCAATGCTTCCCGCCCCCTCGATGACGATGAAATCGGCGCGCGCCCGGAGGCGGTCGAAACTCTCCCTCACCCTGACGAACGCCTCCGGCTTGTAGGCGTTGTACTCCGCGACCCGCATGTTGCCGACCACCCTTCCCTGGACGATGACCTGGCTCCCGGTGTCGGAGTTGGGCTTCAGAAGGACGGGGTTCATGTCCGTATGCGGAGGGATGCCGCATGCCTCGGCCTGCACCGCTTGGGCACGGCCGATCTCCCCCCCTTCCGGTGTGACCGCCGAGTTGAGCGCCATGTTCTGGGACTTGAACGGCACAACCTCGATGCCGCGCCTCTTGAGGATGCGGCAGAATCCGGCGGCCAGGACCGATTTCCCCACATCGGAACCGGTGCCGCAGAACATCACGGCGCGCTTCGCGCCGGGCTCAAGGAACGAGGAACGAGGTGCGAGGTTTTCCCTCGTTCCTCGTTCCTCGCGCCTCGCGCCTGTCTCATACCCCCGCGGCGTCACCATCCTCCCCCGCCGGTCCACACGGGTGGCGGAATTGCCGATGATGACCATGGAAAACATGTCGATGTGGTGGGAAAGCATGTCACCCAGGGTCGTGACGACCTTCTCCTCGCCGTCGCGGCAGGCGTTGCGCACGATGCCGACCGGGGTGCGGGACGAGCGGGCCGCCAGCATGATATTCCGGGCCGTCTCGATCTGCGCCGTTCTCCCCTTGCTCCGGGGGTTGTAGAGGGCGACCACGAAATCCGCCGCGGCTGCTGCCACAAGGCGCCGCTCGATGGTATCCCATGGGGTGAGGAGGTCAGAGAGGGAGATCACGGCAAAGTCATGCATGAGCGGCGCGCCGAGGACCGCGGCTGCCGCCTGCACCGCCGAAACGCCGGGCACGACGACGATTTCGGGGGGATCGGGGAGCTCATCCGCCAGCTCCAGCGCCAGCCCCGCCATGCCGTACACCCCGGCGTCGCCGCTGGAAACCAGGGCCACCGTCCTCCCCGAGCAGGCAATGGCAAGCGCCTCGCTGCAGCGCTCCACC
>DAIEGL010000109.1 GCA_027356255.1 Geobacter sp.
CCTTTACCGCTCATCCGACGGCAAACGGAGCGGCCCGCGTGGGGATGGTCATGTGATTGTCCAGGCCCCCATGCCGTGCACCCGATGCTTCAGGACGTCGTGCGACAAGGACGAGGAGTGTCGGCGAAGCATAACGGTGGAAGCCGTCGTGCAGGGTGTCGAAAAGCTCTTGTCGGTTTGAATCTGAATCAAGGAAGAGGTAAACCCATGAAATACAGTCCCATAGATCTTTCCGGCGTCAAGACCTATCCCCTGGCAGAGCGGCAGAACAAGGTGAGCATCGGCCGGGATTTTGGCCGGCCGGTTTCTGCCGGCATGTCCGTAGCGGAACTCTTGACGGCACTGCCGCCCCAGCTTGGCTCGCAGGCGCTTCTCGGCGTTATCGATGCCATAGCTGATGCGCGGAGCAAGGGAAAGCCGGTGGTGATGGCCATGGGTGCCCATGTACTCAAATGCGGCCTGCAACCGGTGCTGAAGAGCCTCATCGAGGCCGACGCGGTCACCGCCTTCGCCCTGAACGGCGCCGGCTCCATTCACGATTACGAGATTTCACTGATTGGCGAGACGAGCGAGGATGTGGGGGCGGTGCTCCACTGCGGAGCATTCGGTATGGCGGAAGAAACCGGCCGCGACATCAACCGGGCGCTCAAGGAAGGGGTGGCCAAAGGGCTCGGCTACGGCGAAGCGGTTGGGCGCTTCATCATCGACAACAACAATCCCCATCGGGAGCACAGCCTCCTCGCCGTCTGCGCCGAGCGGGAGATCCCGGTCACGGTCCATGTGGCGCTCGGGACCGACATCATCCACCAGCATCCCACTGCCGACGGAGCGGTGATCGGCGAGGCCTCGTACACGGATTTCAGGATCCTCACCTCGGTGGTCTCGGAGCTGGGTGACGGCGGGGTGTACCTTAACGTGGGGAGCGCGGTGCTCCTCCCCGAGGTGTTCCTCAAGGCGCTATCCATCGCCCAGAACCTGGGGTATCACGTGGACAACTTCACCACCGCCAACTTCGACATGCAGCAGCACTACCGGCCGCTTCAGAACGTGGTGAAGCGCCCCACTTCGGGCAAGAGCCGCGGCTACACCATCACCGGGCACCACGAGATCATGCTGCCGCTGCTGGCGGCCGGGATATTGGACAAAATCAGGGGATAGGGAACTGGGAACTGGTTTTGCCGATCCCCGTTCACCAATCCCAATTTAGGAGTTTACATGGAAAGAAAAGAGATTGAATCCCTCTTTGCCCGTGCCAAGGATATCCGCGCCCTGGTGATCGGTGACCTGATGCTCGACGAGTACCTGTGGGGGAAGGCGGAACGGATTTCCCCCGAGGCGCCGGTGCAGGTGGTGGACGTCACCCGCGAGGACCTGCGACTTGGCGGCGCGGGAAACGTGGTCAACAATCTGGTGGCGCTCGGCTGCCAGGTGGCCGTATGCAGCGTGATAGGCGGCGATGAAAACGGAAGCCACCTGCGCCACGCCTTTACCGGCAAGGGGGTGGACCTGGCAGGGGTCTTTGAGGACCCGCGCCGGGTGACCAGCAAGAAGACCCGGGTGATTGCCGCCAACCAGCAGATCGTCCGTATCGACAGGGAATCCAGGGACGAGATATCCCATGAGTTTGAAGAGAAAATCCTCGACTTTGTTGCGAGCGAGGCCGCCCGTTTCAACGTCATTCTTGTTTCGGACTACCTCAAGGGGGTGCTGACTCCGCGGGTCCTGGAGGCGGTCTGCGCTTGCGGCAGGCGGCTGGGCATCCCCGTGGTCGTCGATCCGAAGGGGAGCGATTATGGCAAATACCGGGGGGCGACCATCCTGACCCCGAACCGCAAGGAGGCAGAAACCGCCTCGCGTATTGCGATCAGGGACGAGAAGAGTCTGACTGTGGCAGCAGAGACTTTGCTGGCCGGGGTGGAGCTGGACGCGCTACTCATCACCCGGAGCGAAGAGGGGATGTCACTCTTCATGCAGGACGGCAGGACGGTCCATATCCCGACCGTGGCGCGCGAGGTGTACGATGTCACCGGCGCCGGCGATACGGTGCTGTCGGTCCTGAGCCTGGGCCTCGCCTGCGGCCTCGAATGCGGCGAGGCGGCCCGGCTGGCCAACGTGGCGGCCGGCATTGCGGTAGGCAAGCTGGGGACCTCGACGGTTTCTCCAGAGGAGATAATCGGCGAGGTCGGCCACGGCCACCTGGACAGCGATGCGAAGATCAAGAATCTGGACGCCCTGGCTGCTATCGTCAAAGCCGAAAAGGCGAGGGGGAAACGGCTGGTGTTCACCAACGGCTGTTTCGATCTCCTCCACGTGGGGCATGTGAAATACCTGCAGAAGGCGCGTACCTTCGGTGACCTGCTGGTGGTCGGGCTGAACAGCGACGCCTCGGTGCGCCGTCTGAAAGGGAAGGAGCGGCCGCTCATCGGTGAGGCGGAGCGGGCCCACATCCTGGCCGCCCTGGATTGCGTCGATTATGTGGTGAGCTTCGAGGAGGACACCCCCCTAAGACTCATCGAGGCCCTCCGGCCACAGATACTGGTGAAGGGTGGCGACTACACCCCGGAGCGGGTGGTGGGCAAGGAGGTGGTAGAATCGTATGGCGGCAGGGTCGAGCTTGTCACCTTTGTCGACGGGAAATCCACCACGCGCATCATCGAAAAGATCCGCACCGGGAGCAGCAAAGATTGACAGCATTGCATTGCCTTTATGGCCAAACTGTGATAGATTTACGGCTTTCATTGGGATGCATTTAATTTGTGCAAATTGGGAAGCCGATCATTCAATAGAGCAATAGACGGAGGCACCATGAAAAAAGCTTTGATTACCGGCATTACAGGCCAGGACGGCTCGTACCTGGCTGAACTGCTGTTGAAAAAAGGTTACGAGGTGCATGGCCTCATCCGCCGCTCATCCTCCTTCAATACCGGCAGGATCAATCACATCTATCAGGACCCCCACGAATCCTCCGCCCGACTCTTCCTCCACTACGGCGACCTGAATGACGCCAGTTCCCTGAACAAGGTGCTGCGCGACGTAAGGCCCGAAGAGATTTACAATCTCGGCGCCCAGAGCCACGTCAGGGTCTCTTTCGACGTCCCCGAGTACACCGGAGAGGTGGATGCCCTTGGTGCGGTGCGCATCCTGGAGGCGATCCGCGAAACCGGGCTGAACACCCGGTTCTATCAGGCCTCTTCCTCCGAGCTCTACGGCAAGGTGGTGGAGACGCCGCAGAAGGAGACCACTCCGTTCTACCCCCGCTCCCCCTATGCCTGTGCCAAGGCATACGCCTACTACATCACCGTCAACTACCGGGAAAGCTACAACCTCTTCGCCTGCAATGGCATCCTGTTCAACCACGAGTCTCCCCGCCGCGGCGAAACCTTCGTCACTCGGAAGATCACCCGCGCCGCCGCCCGGATCAAGCTGGGATTGCAGCCCTGCCTCTATCTCGGGAACCTGGACGCCAAGCGCGACTGGGGGTTTGCCGGCGATTACGTGGAGGCGATGTGGCTCATGCTCCAGCAGACGGAGCCGGACGACTACGTGGTTGCGACCGGAGAGACACATTCGGTGCGCGAATTTGCGGAAAAGGTCTTTGCCCGTCTGGACATGCAGCTCAAATGGCAGGGGGACGGCGTCCATGAAAAAGGGATCGATTCGAAAACCGGCAAAATCGTCATCGAGATCGACCCCAAGTA
>DAIEGL010000204.1 GCA_027356255.1 Geobacter sp.
CCAGTTCCAGGTTCAGTGCAAGCACATTCACCCGCGGTTCACCCAAAAAGCCGAGCTGGCGGTCAGAGGTCATGGCGGCAACGACCTTACTCAATTCCTGCTCGGAAATCCCGCGGGCCTTGGCGACCCGGGGAATCTGCACGTTTGCCGCCTCCGGCGAGATGTGCGGATCGAGGCCGCTGGCCGATGCCTCCACCAGGTCGGCCGGGATGCTCCCGGTGATGCCCGCGTCGTGGAGCGCCTTCACCCGGTCGCCGACGGTCTTGATGAAGTCGGGGTTGGTGGGGCCGGAATTGGAGCCGCCCGACGCAAGCGGGTTGTAGCCGAAGTCGGTGGTGCTTGAGGGACGCGGCCAGAAATATTTAGTATCCGAGAACGGCTGGCCGATGAGGCTTGAACCTACCACCCGGCCACCCTTGTCCGTTACGAGGCTCCCACCGGCCTCTCGCGGGAAGGCGACCGAGGCGATGCCGGTGACCACGGCCGGGTAGATGCCGCCGCAGATGACGGTGAAGACGATGAACAACAGGAACGCCGGTTTCAGCTCTTTCATGGGTTTTTCCTTTTGTCGGACCTGTCAGACTAGTCGGACCTGTCAGACCGGTCGAAAATTTTACACAAACAGCGCCACCGCCATATCGATCACCTTGATGCCGATGAACGGGGCGATCATCCCTCCCACCCCGTAGATGAGGAGGTTGTGGATCAGGAGCCGCTCCGCCGGCATGGGGCGAAACCTGGTTCCCTTGAGCGCCAGCGGCACAAGGCACGGGATGATGACGGCGTTGAAGATGACCGCCGAGAGGATCGCGGAGAGCGGGGTCGCCAGGTGCATGACGTTCAGCACGTTCAGCTGCGGATAGATGGAGAGGAGCATGGCCGGGATGATGGCGAAATACTTGGCCACGTCGTTGGAAATGCTGAAGGTGGTCAGGTTCCCCCGTGTCATGAGAATCTGTTTACCCACTTCGACGATATCCAGGAGCTTGGTGGGATTAGAGTCCAGGTCGATGATGTTGGCCGCCTCCCGGGCCGGCTGGGTGCCGGTGTTCATGGCCACCGCCACGTCCGCCTGGGCCAGGGCCGGGGCGTCGTTGGTGCCGTCGCCGGTCATGGCCACCATGAACCCCGCCTCCTGGTTCTCTTTTATGAGCCGCAGCTTGTCCTCCGGTTTCGCCTGGGCGAGGAAGTCGTCCACCTGGGCCTCGGCGGCGATGGCTGCTGCGGTCAGGGGGTTGTCCCCGGTAATCATCACGGTCTTGATCCCCATGCTCCTCAGCTGCTGGAACCGCTCCTGGATACCCCCCTTGATGATGTCCTTCAGGTTGATGACCCCGAGGATGTCGGCATCGCAACTGACCACCAGCGGGGTCGCCCCGGCTCGGGCGATCCGGTCCACCACTCCCTCCAGATCGCTCGGGATGGATTTTGCGCCCAGGTTTTTGACGAAGGAGACCGTCGAGTCGGCCGCCCCCTTGCGGTAGCGCCTGCCGCCGGTGTCGAGGCCAGAAAGCCTGGTGTCGGCGCTGAAGGCGATGGTTTCAGCATCGGCGTTGAGCGCATCCGACTTCAACCCGTACTTCTGCTTCGCCAGCACCACGACGCTCCTTCCTTCCGGGGTCTCGTCGGTGAGCGACGCCATGAGAGCTGATTGCGCCAGTTCCTCGTCGGTGTGCCCCCCCACCGGCACGAATTCCACAGCCTCCCGGTTTCCCAGGGTGATGGTGCCGGTCTTGTCGAGAAGCAGCACGTTCACATCCCCCGCCGCCTCGATGGCGCGGCCGGAGAGTGCGATCACGTTCTTCTGGAAGAGGCGGTCCATGCCGGCGATGCCGATGGCGGGCAAGAGCGCGGCGATGGTGGTCGGCGCCAGGCAGACGAAGAGCGCCACCAGGACGGTGAGCGACACCGGTGTCCCATGACCGGCCGCCTTCACGCTGTATGCGGAAAGGGGGCTTATGTTGGCGCAGACGAGCAAAAAGACCACGGTAAGGGCGATCAGGAGCACCTCCAGGGCGATCTCGTTTGGGGTCTTGCGCCGCTTGGCACCCTCGATGAGGGAGATCATCCGGTCGAGGAAAGTTTCCCCCGGGTTGGCGGTGATCCTCACGATGATAGCGTTGGCGATGACCGTGGTGCCGCCGGTGACAGCAGACCGGTCGCCCCCCGACTCCCGCACTACGGGCGCCGATTCCCCGGTTACGGCCGCTTCGTTCACCAGGGCCGCGCCGGCGGCGACGTCGCCGTCGCCGGCGATCAGTTCACCGGCCTCTACCAGGATGTAGTCATCCTTGCGCAGCTCGGTGGCCGGTACCGTCTCGAAGGGGGCGCCGAACTCAGGCTTCTTCAGCCGCTTGGCCGTCACGTCGGTGCGGGTTTTTCGCAAGGAGGCGGCGCGGGCCTTGCCGCGCCCCTCGGCCAGAGCCTCGGCAAAGGTTGAGAAAATGACCGTCAGCCAGAGCCAGAGAGAGACCGTGCCGGTAAACCAGGCCGGCTCCTTGTTGGTGCCGGTGAGCGACATGACAAAGGTAACCATGGTAATTACGCTGGCGATTTCTACGCAGAACATGACCGGGTTGCGCCACAGCGTGCGCGGATCGAGCTTTTTGAACGAATCGAGCAGAGCGGGTCGCATGATCTGCGGGTCGAAGATGGAAATCGGTTCCGGTGCGTGTTTGGACATGTGATCTTCTCCTGTAAAATCTTTTACCGCAGAGGACGCCGAGGACCGCAGAGGAAATCATCTATTTGGTCGAGAAGCCTGGGAACCCATTGCACAGCGGCTCGGCATCGTGGGTAGTCCTAAGTCTCTCTCTTTTTTCTCTGCACCCTCTGCGGTAATCATAGGTTTGGTTCTATCTTCCAGTCATCATCGTCAGCTGCTCCACGATCGGCCCGAGCGACAGGGCCGGGAAAAAGGTGAGTGCACCCACAATCAGGATCACGAGCGCCAGCCAGAGGGCAAACGGCACCTTGTCGGTGGGAAGAGTCCCCAGGCTCGGGGGGACGTACTTCTTCTCCGCCAGGGAGCCGGCCATGGCGAGCGACGCAAGAATCGGGGTGAAGCGGCCGATGAACATGCAGAAGGCGCCGGTCAGGTTGTAGAAGACGGTGTTGCCGTTCAGCCCCGCAAACGCACTCCCGTTGTTGTTTGACATGGATGCAAAGGCGTACAGCACCTCGGAGAGGCCGTGGGCGCCGGGGTTGTTCATGGAGGCGACCGCGGAAGGGACTACCATCGCTATCCCGGAGAAGATGAGGATCAGGATGCCGGCGGTGAGGACCGTGACGATCGACATCCACATCTCGCGCACCTCGATCTTTTTACCGAGAAACTCCGGCGTTCGCCCGATCATCAGCCCCGCAATGAAGACCGCGATCACCACGAAGGCGAGCATGGTGTAGAGCCCGGTGCCGACCCCGCCGAAGACCACTTCGGAGAGGAGTATCAGGGAGAGCGGCACCATGCCGCCGATGGGGGTGAGGGAATCGTGCATGGTGTTGACCGCGCCGCAGGAGGTGCCGGTGGTGGCGGTGGCAAAAAGGGAGCTCCCGGCAAGGCCGAAGCGGGTCTCCTTTCCTTCCATGTTGATGCCGGCTACGCCGAGCTTGGAGACCTGCGGGTTGCCGGAGCTTTCCGCCCAGTAGAGTGCCCCTGTCGCCAGGACGAGGATTGCCAGCATGACCGCCAGGAGCGCCCACCCCTGGCGGGGATTCCCGGCCGTGCGGCCGAAGGTGTAAGTGAGCCCGCCGGAGATAAGGAGGATCAGGAAGACCTCTAATATATTGGAGAGAGGGGTCGGGTTCTCAAAGGGGTGGGCCGAGTTGGCGTTGAAGAAGCCGCCGCCGTTGGTTCCGAGCTCCTTTATCGCCTCCTGGGAGGCGACCGGCCCCATGGGTATGGTGACTTCCTTGACCGTCACGCTCTCGGTGACCGGGTTCCCCTTGGCATCCTTGAGCGGATTTCCCTTGTCGTCCAGTCGCGGCTTGTCATAGGTCGTCGGCTGGACAAGCGGCACCGTCCTGTAGTCGCTGAAATTCTGGATCACCCCCTGGGAGACCAGGAACAGGGCGAAAACCAGCGACAGCGGCAGCAGGATGTAGAGGATGCTCCGGGTGAGATCCACCCAGAAATTGCCGATGACTGAGGTCTTTCTCCGCACGAAGCCGCGGATGAGCGCAATGGCGACCGTCATTCCGGTGGCGGCGGAGGCGAAGTTGTGCACTGCGAAGCCGAACATCTGGGTGAAGTAGCTGGCGGCAGCCTCGCCGCTGTAGTTCTGCCAGTTGGTGTTGGTGGCGAAGCTGATGGC
>DAIEGL010000220.1 GCA_027356255.1 Geobacter sp.
GACGTGCTCGAATCCCTCGGTGTCAATCTGGACGTGACCCAGGAAACCATTGAGCGGTGCATTAACGAGATCGGCATCGGTTTCCTCTTTGCTCCCGCCCTCCATGGCGCGATGAAGTACTCCATCGGCCCGCGCAAGGAGATCGGCATCCGCACCATTTTCAATATCCTCGGCCCGCTTACCAATCCGGCCGGCGCCGATTGTCAGGTGTTGGGCGTCTACCGTGACGAACTGGTGGAAAAGCTCGCCCATGTGCTGAAGAACCTCGGCTGCCGGCGCGGATTCGTCGTCCATGGCCAGGACGGCATGGACGAGATGACCCTGACCACGGAGACGCGCATTGCCGAGGTTTCCTCAGCAGGGGTTGCGATCAGGCTTTTCAAACCCGAAGAGCTGGGGCTGAAAAGGTGCGGCATGGAGGACCTGCGTGGTGGCGATGCCGCTGCCAATGCGGTGATAGTGCGCCGTGTCCTGGAGGGAGAAAAGGGGCCAAAACGGGACATCGTCCTCTTGAACGCGGCCTTCGGCCTCGTTGCCGCCGGCCGGGCCGTTGATCCGGCGGAGGGGCTTGCCATGGCTGCCGAGGCGATCGACTCGGGTCGGGCTCTGGCCCAGTTGGAAAAACTGATCGAACTGACCAACCGGTGAAAGAAGGAGAACGATGTCTGATACGCCGGACATACTGAAGAAAATCGTCGCCTACAAGGAGGGTGAACTGGCCGCAATCAAGGCGGTACGGCCGCTCTCAGAGGTCCGGGCGAGGCTTGCCGACCTGGAAGACCATCCGCGGGGCTTTGCGCGGGCGCTGCGGGACGCCGGCGAGTCGGGGTGGACCGCAGTGATCGCCGAGGTGAAGAAGGGGTCCCCCTCGAAAGGGGTCATCCGCCCTGATTTCGACCCGGTCGCAACAGCGGAAATCTATCAGGAGCACGGCGCGACTTGCCTCTCGGTGCTCACCGACGAGCACTTCTTTCTCGGCCATTTGAGCTATCTGGCGCTGATACGTGAGCGGGTAACCCTGCCGCTTCTGCGCAAGGATTTCATCTTCGACCCCTACCAGATATACGAGGCGCGGGGTGCCGGTGCGGATGCCATCCTCCTCATCGCCGCCATGCTCGACCTCCACCGGTTGCGGGACTTTGCCGCACTGGCCAGTGAGCTTTCCCTGGATGTGCTCCTTGAGGTCCATGACGAGGCGGAGCTGGAAACGGCCCTCCAGACCGACTGCGAGCTGATCGGCATAAACAACCGCAATCTGCGCACCTTTGTCTGCGATCTCGCCACCACCGAACGGCTGGCGAGGCTCATCCCTGCGGAGCGTCTGATCGTGGCCGAGAGCGGCATCAACAACCTGGCGGACATCATCCGTCTACAAGAGGCGGGGGCCGGCGCTTTCCTCATCGGCGAAGCGCTCATGCGCGAGCCGGACATGGGGGCGAAGCTGCTGGAGCTCGTGGGGGGCTGTTAAACTTTTTTCTGTAATATCTCAATGTTTGGAGCAGTCGCAAAAAAGCCTTTTTCACCACTAAGGCACAAAGGACACTAAGAAAAACTATAATCTTTTAAAAGTGTTAACTTCGTGTCCTTAGTGACCTAGTGGTGGATTCCGACTTTTTGCGTCGTTATCAACGTTTGGAAAGGTCGCCATGAATACCAAGATCGTGCTCAACGAAGAACAGATCCCGAAACAGTGGTACAACATCATTCCCGACATGCCGGGGCCGCTGGCGCCTGTAATAAACCCCCGGACCCTCAAGCCGGTGACGCCTGAAGACATGCTCGCCATCTTCCCCATGTCGCTCATCGAGCAGGAAATGTCACCCCAGCGCTGGATCGACATCCCTGACGAGGTCCGCGAGATATACAAGCTCTGGCGCCCTTCGCCGCTCTACCGGGCACACAGGTTGGAAAAGGCCCTCGGCACACCGGCAAAGATCTATTACAAATACGAAGGGGTGTCACCTGCCGGTTCCCACAAGCCCAACTCCGCTATACCCCAGGCATGGTACAACAAGCAGGCCGGCATCCGCCGTCTCGCCACCGAAACCGGGGCCGGGCAGTGGGGGAGTTCGCTGGCCCTGGCGTGCAGCATGTTCGGCCTGGAGTGTACGGTCTACATGGTCAAGGTTTCATGCACCCAGAAGCCGTATCGCAAGAGCATGATGCAGCTCTGGGGGGCGAACGTCATTCCCTCCCCGTCCGAGTTCACCAATGCCGGGCGCGCCATACTGGCCCATGACCCGGACAACATGGGGAGCCTCGGCATCGCCATCTCGGAGGCGGTGGAGGATGCGGCCAGTCACGCCGACACCAACTACGCTCTCGGCAGCGTCCTCAACCATGTCTGTCTCCACCAGACCGTCATCGGCCAGGAGGCGAAAGAGCAGCTGAAGATCGCCGGCGATTACCCGGACGTGGTCATTGCCTGCTGCGGCGGCGGATCGAATTTCGCCGGGCTGACCTTCCCTTTCATCGCCGACCGGGCTGCGGGGAAGAAGGTGCGCTGCCTCGCAGTGGAGCCCGCCTCCTGTCCGACCCTGACCAAGGGGGTCTACGCCTTCGATTATGGCGACACGGCCAAGATGGCCCCGATATCCATGATGTACACCCTGGGGCACGACTTCATGCCGCCGGGAATCCATGCCGGCGGCCTCCGCTACCACGGCGAGTCGCCGCTGGTTTCCCAGCTTTACCACGCCGGGGAAATAGAGGCCAAGGCCTACAAGCAGAACGCCTGCTTCGAGGGTGCGGTGCTGTTCGCCCGGAGTGAAGGGATCGTGCCGGCGCCAGAATCGTCCCACGCCCTCAGGGCCGCCATCGACGAGGCGGTCCTGGCCAAGGAGGAGGGGAAGGAAAAGACCATCCTCTTCGGTCTTTCCGGCCATGGCCAGCTCGATATGGGGGCCTACGACGCCTATTTGTCCGGAGCGCTGGAGGATTACGAGTACCCTGAGGAAAAAATCAGGGAAGCGCTGGAGAGGTTGCCTAAAGTCGGTTAATGGTCGATGGTCGGCGGTTTAAACCTCGAACCTCGAACCTCGTTTCACGGGGGTATACACAAATGACAAAGGTAAAGATCTGCGGTATAACCACGGTTGAAGATGCGCTCATGGCCATCGAAGCGGGCGCCGATGCCCTCGGGTTCGTCTTTTACGATAAATCGCCGCGCAACATCTTACCAGAACGCGCAGCAGAGATTATCGGCCTCCTCCCCCCGTTTATCCACGTGGTCGGGCTCTTCGTCCATGCCCAGCTAGATTTTGTCAATGCCACGGCTGACCGGTGCCGGCTGGACATCGTCCAGTTGCATGGCGAAGAATCAAAAGAGTTCTGCGCCCGGGTGAACAGGCGTGTGATAAAGGCTTTCCGCGTCAAGGACATCACCAGTCTTGACCGGATGGAAGAGTACCGGGTGGCCGGTTATCTGCTTGACGCTTACTCTCCCAAGGCCTTTGGCGGTACGGGAATAACGTTCAACTGGGATACTGCGGTGGTGGCCAAGAAATATGGGCCCATCATTCTGGCCGGTGGGCTCACTCCAGATAACGTGACAGAGGCGATCGGGCATGTTTCTCCCTACGGCGTCGATGTTTCAAGCGGTGTCGAGTCCGCCCCCGGCGTGAAGGACCCGGCGAAGGTCAGGGAGTTCATCAAGAGGGCCAAGGGGCTATAAATACGGTTTTAAGTTCTACGTTCTACGTTGTAAGGATGGAACGAAACAATTTCAGAAAAAGAAGGAGTGGCAATGAAGGTTATCGTTACTGATGAGGTGGCGCAGGAAGGTCTGGAACTGCTCAAGCAGGATCCGCGGGTGGAGCTGGACATGCGCCTCGGTCTGAAAAAAGAGGAGTTGCTGGCAATAATCGGCGATTACGAGGTGATCATCACGAGAAGCGGCACCACCGTGGACCGTGACCTGCTCGATGCCGGGAAGAAGCTGAAAATGGTGGCCAGGGCCGGTGTCGGCATCGACAACGTGGACGTCGATTATGCCAGTTCAAAGGGCGTGATAGTAGTGAATGCGCCTTTCGGCAACACCAACAGCGCGGCGGAGCATGCCATGGCCCTCCTGCTCTCCTTCTGTCGCAACATCACCAAGGCCAACGCCAGCCTGAAGAGCGGCGAATGGAAGCGCGCCCCTTTTACCGGCGTCGAGCTCAAAGGGAAGACCGCCGGCGTCATCGGTCTCGGCAAGGTCGGCGGCCGGGTCGCGACCCGGCTCAAGGCATTTGAGTGCGAAGTCCTCGGCTGCGACCCTTACATCGCCGTAAAAAGGGGCCACGATCTGGGGGTGAAGCTCGTATCCCACGAGGAGATCTACAAGAACTGCGACATCATAACCTTCCACACCCCGCTGAACGAAGAGACGCGCAACATGGTCGGGGAAAGGGAGATCGCCATGATGAAGGACGGCGTGATCCTGATCAATGCGGCCCGCGGCGGGATCATCAACGAGCAGGCGCTCCTGAACGCCCTCAAGAGCGGCAAGGTTTTCGGCGCGGCCATGGACGTCTGGAGCGAGGAGCCGCCGAAGAGCGAAACGCTCAAGGAACTCATCTCCCAGGACAAACTGGTCGTCACCCCGCACCTGGGGGCCAATACCTTCGAGGCTCAGATCAACGTGGCGGTCGATGTCTCCAAGGAAATCCTCAACTACCTGGACGAGCAGCCCCTGGAAAACGCGGTCAATATCCCCCGCTTCGACTTGGCGCTCATGGACCAGATGCGGCCGTTCCTCAACCTTATGAGCGTCCTGAGCGATTTCGGCGTCCAACTCCTGGAGAGCAACCTGGAAAAGGTCACCTTCAGCTATTCCGGCAACATCGCCCATTACGACTGCTCACCGCTGACCGTCTGCGGCCTTTCCGCACTTCTCAACCGGCGGGTTGACCAGGATGTGAACATGGTCAATGCCCAGTTGATCGCCGAACAGATGGGGATGGTAATCGAGGAGACCAAATCGACCCAGACCGGCGCCTTCTCCAACCTCGTCACCCTCATGATCGAAGGGGAGGGAGGGAAACGGCGGCTTATCTCCGGCACCCTGTTTGAAGGATCGCCGCGCATCGTCCGGCTGCGCGATTACTCCATGGATTTCGCCCCGGATGAGCACATGCTCCTCCTGAACTACGAGGACCGCCCCGGCATGATCGGCAAAATCGGCACCATCATGGGTACCCACGGCATCAACATCGCCTCCATGAACCTGGGGCGCCGGGAGAAGAAGGGGGAAGCTATGGTCATCCTCTCCCTCGATTCCGCCGTGTCGCTGGAGGTGACGGAAGAGGTCAAGAAGGCTACCGATGCCACCTTCATCCGGGCGATCCACATGCGTGGAGCCGGCAAGTAGAGGCAGTGATTGGTGAGCAGTGAGAAGTGAAAGGCCCCGGCGGATGTTCCGTCGGGGCCTTTTTTGTCTGCATATATCTGCGGTGGAGTTACGCCGCTTTCCGGCCGCCGATCGACTTGAGCCTGGCGTGGGCCTTGCGCAGGATAGTTTCGGTGGTCTGCCAGTCGATGCACTTGTCGGTTATGGAGACGCCGTACTTGAGCTGGGAGATATCCTTCGGCATCGGCTGGTTCCCCCCCTCCAGGTAGCTTTCGATCATCACGCTAGTTATGGAGCGGTTACCCGCGGCGATCTGCTCGAGCACGTTTTCCAGGACCTGCGGCTGCTTTTCGTGGTTCTTTTCCGAGTTGCCGTGGCTGCAATCGACCATGATGGCAGGGGATAGCCCGGCCTTTGCCAGCTTCTCCTCGGTGTTGGCGATGTCTTCCGGGTAGTAGTTGGGCTTTTTCCCGCCGCGAAGGACCATGTGGACATCCGGGTTGCCGGTGGTCTGGACGATGGAGGTGAGCCCCTCCCGGTTGATCCCCAGGAAGCTGTGGGAATGCTGGGCGGCGATCATGGCGTCGATGGCGATCTGCAGGTTGCCGTCCGTGCCGTTCTTGAAGCCGATGGGGAAGGAGAGACCACTTGCCAGCTCCCTGTGGGTCTGGGATTCGGTGGTGCGGGCGCCGATTGCCCCCCAGGAGAGGTGGTCCGCCAGGTATTCGGGGGTAATGGGGTCAAGCATCTCGGTGGCTATCGGGAGCTTCACAGCCGTGATCTCGCTCAGGAGGCGGCGGGCGATTCCCAGTCCCTTGGAGATGAGATGGGTGCCGTTCATGTCCGGGTCGTTTATCAGCCCCTTCCAGCCGACGGTCGTGCGCGGTTTTTCGAAGTAGACCCGCATGACGAGGAGCAATTGGTCTGAAACCTCTTTGGAGAGCCTGGCCAGCCGCTCCGCATACTCCAGCGCCCCCTTCGGATCGTGGATGGAGCAGGGGCCGACCACCACCATCAGTCGCGGGTCTTTCCCGTTCAGGATATTCTTAATATTATCTCGGCTGGCGCTGACGCATTCGCTTGCTTCCCCGGAAATTGGAAACACCTGGCGCAGGTCGGTGGGGGCGATAATCGGGGTGATGCTCTTGATTTTCAGATTGTTGGTCTTGATCATTGTTCCTTGTTTCCTTGTCATCCGGCGAGTAGTGACGGCTGCGGTACTGTAGCCTTTTTGAAAGGGAATGTCAACGAAATCGCAAGGATGGCGGGGTTGCGCTCAGTAGAGCCGCAAAGTTTCGAAGGTCGTCGTATCCGCCCCCGCCGCCCGTATTTCCTGAAGCGCCCGTACCGAGTCCCCCGGCTTGAGGTCCACCCCGCGCACCGCATCGGTCAGGACGGTCACCCTGAACCCCTGCCTGAGTCCTTCCAGAGTGGATTCCCTGACGCAATAGTCGGTGGTGAGGCCGCCGATGAAGATCCTTTCTATCCCGAATTCCCGCAGGACCTCGGGGAGCGGGATGCCGTTGGGATCGGCGCCGTGCAGGGCCGAATAATCGTCGCGGTTGGGGTCCATCCCCTTGGAGATGATGATGGCGTTGTCCGGCAGCATGAGCCCCGGGTGAAACTGCGCCCCCTCGCTCCCCTGGACGCAATGGACCGGCCATGTGCCGCCGAACGCCTTGAAGTGCGAGGTCTTGGCCGGGTGCCAGTCGCGGGTGGCGAAGATGGGAAGACCTGCCCTGTGGAACCGCTCGATGTAGCGGTTCAGGACCGGGATGATTTCGTCCCCCCTAGGCACAGACAGTGCGCCGCCGGGACAGAAGTCGATCTGGATATCTACCACCAGGAGAGCGGATTTATCTGTCATGATTTTGTTCCTTTCAATGGCAGCGATGGTTGGGGAGCAAGACCGAAAGTCCCTTGCATACTTGAATTGTATTAGACGAATCGATACATGGCAACATTTCCCGGCATCCGCCCAAATCTTGCCCTGTCTGGTGATCTAATGAGAACTGGACTATTTCGGTCTTTGTGGCGTAAGATTGAGCAATGACTACCGAGATTCTGCCCCCCCGCATGTCGCGGGAGGCAAAAATATTGCTGTTAGTGCTGTTATGCGGGGCCATTGCCGGCAATCACCTGAAGTTGCCGCTCTATTTCAAAATGGACCTCTTTTTCGGCAGCATCTTCACCATGCTCATCATCCAGCTCTTCGGCTTTCGCTGGGGAGTTCTCGCTGCGTTGGGTTCCAGCACCTATTCCTGGCTCATGTGGAACCATCACCTTTCAGGCGTCAACTTTGTCTGTGAGGCCATCTTCGTCGGGTACCTGCTTAAACGCAAGAACCTGAGCCTTGTCACGCTTTCCACAACTTATTGGTTAATTATGGGAATGCCGCTGGCATGGCTGTATTTCACGTTCATTGTGCATTTAAGCACTGACGCGACCCTCCCCATTATGCTCAAGCAGGGGATCAACGGCATATTCAACGCCCTTGTCGCTACACTCATAGTGACCTTTTTACCTTTTCTCGGAAAGTTTCGAGTAGATGAAGAAAATCGGCAGGTCACATTTCAACAAATCATCTCCATCGCTCTTGCAGCTTGCGTACTCTTCCCGATGCTCAGCATTACAATTCTCAGTATTCGGGAAGATTTCAAAAAAGAGATGCAGATAGAGTTGGTGGATGAACTGGACCATGTTGCCGATCAATCGCAGATGTTCCTACAGAGTTGGGTCAAGGAGCGCATGGCAGTGGTCTCGGTTTTGGCGTCTTTTGAAAATTTCTCACTGATCATCACCGATTTGCAGAAAAATATCGAACAGATCAATAAAGCCGACGACAATTTTCAGCAGTTTGGCATATTTGACAGTAACGGGACCAGCATTGCCTTTGACCCCCGTCGTGACCGGCTGACAGTTGAGTCGCACATAGGGAAAAAATTTGTCGACAGCGCGCACTTGCAGGAAATTAAAGCAGCGCGCAAGCCGGTCATAGCAATGACAAGGGTCGGGAAGGCTTCTCCCAGATTGGTTGTGGAGGCCCCAATAGTAGCCGGTAACAGGTTCAAAGGTTATGTTATGGGGGGGCTGGAATTGGATGCCCTTAACAGTGTGCTGGCGCGCATTTCGAAGAATTGGTCGTGCAAGGTCATCCTTCTTGACGGCAAGCGCAAGATTATAGCAAGTAGTGACCCGACGCTGAAGCCGATGGAATCTTTTGTAATGAAGGGGGGAGAGTTTTTTCCCGAGAGTTCATCGACATATTGCTGGATACCTTCGTTGAAGAACGGTACCCCCATGTCAGAGCGATGGCGCCAATCGTTCCTGTTTAAAGAACTTCCGGTCGGCGGCGGTATGTCGTGGAGCCTGGTTGTGGGACTGCCTCAGGGACCCAAGGTGCAGTATCTCAATGAACTGTTCGCCAAAAATTTACTGGCCATGCTGCTGTTGCTCCTCTTTACCATTGTATTCTCGCACCTTGTCGGTAAGCGGCTGGCCTTATCTATTGGCCGGCTGCGGGAAGTCTCCGCAGGTTTGCCAGACAGGCTGTCGCAACACAACTCCATCCAGTGGCCGACCAGTCATATCGCAGAGGTCAACTCTCTGATAGGCAATTTCAAAACGGTTGTCGGATCGTTGTCCGCGCAGTTCAGAGAACTGGGGGTGGCGAACAGTGAACTCAACCGCGAAAACAGCGAGCGTAAGGTGGCTGAAGAGCAATTGAGCCGCGCCACGTCGGAACTGAAAGCGATTTTCGAGGCATTTCCCGATCTATGTTTTGTGGTCAACGAGAAACTGGATATCATGGATTGTAAAGGGGGCAAGGCACAGGACGTTTTTCTCAACCATGCGGATTTGCCTGGACAGAGCATAATGGATATATATCCGCCGGACGTGGCCGAGCTTTATCATGATGCGATTCATAAGGTGTTGGACTTCGGTTCAAAAGAGGCATTTGAGTATAAACTGAAATTCCTCGACAGCGACACGTTCTTTGAGGCGAGGCTCGCTCCTCTCTCCCATGATCGCGTGATAATCATCGTCAGGAATATCACCGCTCTTAGAAAGGCGGAGGCGTTGAAGGCCTCCAATGAACAGTTGCGCAGCCTATCCGTGCACCTGGAAGCGGCAAGGGAACAGGAAAGGATGTTGATTGCTCGGGAAATCCATGACGAACTTGGGCAGCAACTGACCGCACTGAGATTCGACCTCGGCTGGATGAATAAAAAATTGCCCGATAATCTGACCATGCTGGCGGAGCGGACCATGTCCATGTCGCAGCTGGTTGACTCGACCATAAAGACGGTACAGAGGATTGCCATGGAGCTGCGGCCGCGACTCCTTGACGACCTGGGACTGGTCGCAGCCATGGAGTGGCAGGTCCATGAATTTCAGGCCAGGACAGGCCTTTTCTGCTATCTCACCATTGAACCAGGTGAAATCGTCGTGGACCAAGGACGCTCGACGTCGGTTTTCCGGGTATTCCAGGAGGCACTGACCAATATCATCCGTCATGCCTGTGCGACCAGTGTCGATGTAACGCTCAAGGCGGATGGTGCTGTTTTGCAGCTTGATATCGTCGATAACGGGAAGGGGATAACCCAGAGCCAGCTGACGGCAAACTCTTCCCTTGGCATCATGGGCATGCATGAACGCATTCGCCAGTGGGGTGGAGATGTCGTCATAAGCGGGCGGGCAGGTAAAGGAACCGTTGTAGGCGTAACAATTCCCCTTGGGGGAACGGAGGTATCCCATGTATAAGGTAGTGATCTGCGATGATCACGCTATCGTGCGTCGGGGGGTCAAGGAAATTCTCGCGGAAACACCCGAGATCGCGGTTGTCGCTGAGGCCGGAAACTGGCATGAACTTCATTCCGTTCTTTCGCAGCATGAAGTGGATCTGGTTTTGCTGGATATATCCATGCCCGACAGAAACGGCCTGGACATCCTGAAACAGTTAAGGGTGGAACGTCCGGCGTTGAAGGTTCTCATGTTGAGCATGTATCCTGAAGAACAGTATGCCATCCGGGCTTTGCGCGCAGGGGCCTCCGGCTACATGACCAAGGAGAGCGCCCTGGAGGAGCTGGTAAAAGCGGTGCGGAAGGTCTCCAGGGGGGGCAAATATGTGAGCTCGTCCATGTCGGATAAGCTGATCTCCGACGTCGGCAGTCCGACGGATGAGTTGCCTCACGAAGCCCTGTCCGATCGGGAATTCCAGGTACTGTGCATGATCGCCTCGGGAAAATCACTGACAGAAATGGCAAATGAGCTGTCCATAAGTGTCAAGACGGTCAGCACCTATCGTACCCGGATTTTGGAAAAAATGAAGTTGAAAAACAACGCAGAATTGACCAGTTATGCATTGAAACAGCATGTCGTGAAATAACGCCGCCATCACTTTTCCTCCCAGCCTGACCCACCTCCGGCGCGAGCGGTTATCCATGGTTTACCCACGTTTTTGCTCCACCATCCCTTGTAGGAAAAATCCTACATCGATGTAATCCCCTTCTTACAAACAAATAAGATACCGCCTACATACTTTCACAGCCCCCTTCGATATATTAGACCGAACTCTTATTAGGCTTAAGGGTCGGGAAAAACTCAATGCCCTGCGCACGCCGTCAATGGCGGCGAACATGTTTGCAGCGGTGGATTTCCTCAAAGATTTCACGGGAGGACAGCAGTATGGGAGAGAATCGTCGTCACAGCTCCATCATCATCAAGGACCAGAATACATCGATAATTGAGGATACCTATCTCTTGGCGGCTCTTTTGACGTTTGAACCGAGCATAAAGTACAACCCCAGGCTGGATGCCTCGGGGAAGGTCGCTTTTGAGGTCGAGGGGCGGATCTCTGACGAAATGGGGCGTCTCTATGCGGGGGATCGAGCGTCGCTCACGACCTATATCAGCAACCTGAAGATGTTGCGTTCGGCAATCTTTGCCCTGCGTAGCAGGTTCAAGATGGGTAACCTCTGACGAGGAATGGTTATGTTTTCTTGTGTATATCGTTGCCGGTTTGCCAATTAGATTTGTGGGAGGGTGTTGATGGGAAAAGTAATAGCTAAAAAGGTTCGCGCAATGAGCCTTTGGGCAAAATTCGGTTTGGTTACGGTCTTGACCTTGCTGATCTGCACCTTCATGTACCAGGGGTGGTATCTGCCGAGAACGGCTGCGGCCGCGGTTGCCCGGGTGAACTCGGTGGTCCTCAATAACGGCACCAGCACGACCGGGACGATAACCATCCCTGCCACCCATGCCGGCAATCTCCTGGTCGTGGTGATCGGTGGGATTGATCAAACTGCCGGCGCATCCAACGTAAAGCTCGGCACGACTGCAATGACCAAGGCAGTTGGCGGCATAAACACCGGCGGACCGCAATCTATCGAGATATGGTACCTCGCGAACATTCCCGCCGGCCAGACCACCGTAACCTATACCTATGGCAGTGCGGTCGATAACGGCGCTGTGGTTGCGGAGTACTCGGGTATTGCCACCACGAGCCCGCTGGACGTTACGGCGTCCAACGTCACCTCTGGAGCGAGTGCTACCCTCAGCACCGGAACAACGGCGAACACGGCTGCGGCCAACGAGCTCTGGATCGGCGCCTTCGGTGATAATACTACCGGGACCTTTGCAGCCCCCACCGGCGGTACCTTTTACAATCAGACGGCGGGAAACGGGTCGCAGATAGGTCTCGCCGACTCCACGACTAACTCCGCCGGGCCGGCAACCATGGGGTGTACCGGCGCTAACGATTGGTGGGCCGGCGCCATCGCCGTGTTCAAGCCTGTTGCATCGACGCCGACGGTCACCTCCACCAGCCCAGCCAGCCTGCCGCAGGGGGCGACTAGTCAGACGGTCACCATTACCGGCACCAACTTTGTTGCTGGTGCCACGGTCAGCTTCAACGACGCCAATATAACGACCGGTGCAGTCACCGTCGTCAACGCTACGACCATTACCGTCCCGGTTACCGTTGCTGCGGCAACGACGACAGGCGCAAAGAATGTCTCCGTGACAACGAGCAATGGCACCGGCACCGGCGTTTTCACGGTCAACGCCGCACCCGCCCCGACCGTCACCTCCACGTCGCCCAACAGCGGCTCCCAGGGTCAGACGAACCTCAACGTGACCATCACCGGCACCAACTTCCTGAACGGCGCCACGTCCAGCTTCAATGACGCCAACATTACGGTCAATTCCACGACCTATGTCAGCGCCACCCAGCTGACCGCGAACATCAACATTGCGGCGGCAACCGCCGCGGGCGCCAAGAACGTGACGGTAACACTGCCCGGCGGGCAGACCGGTACCGGCACCGGTGTCTTCACGGTAACGGCGCCGGTCAACTCCACCACGGCAGGGACCGCCACCGCCGCCCAGTCGAGCGGTACCTCCATCGGCGTATCCATGCCCTACACCAATGATGCCAACGCCAACAACACCTACACGGTCGACTACGGCACCTCCTCCACCGGCCCCTGGACCAACTGGGCGACAGCCGCCGTCCACACGTCGAGCCCCTACACTACTACCATCACCGGCCTCACCACGGGGAGCACGTACTATGTGCGCTGCACGTACAACGACGCGGATACCATCACCGGCACCAACCCCCAGGTGATCGGACCGATCACCCTGAGCGTCTATACCGACAATATGCTCCTCCACAACGCCAACCGCTTCGGCACATGCTCCAATTCCGCTTACAGCGGTACTTCCCCGGCGGCATGCACAGCTGCCGGCGGCACCTGGACGCCGACCGCCAAGTGGTCCGGTGCCTGGGGGACGCCCGGGGGGAAATACGGCGCTTTTGTCTGCTCCACCTGCCATCAGCCGCATGCCGCCAACATCAAGAGGGTGAATGGCTCCTTCACCACGCCGGACGGCTTCAGCATCTGGAGCTCGAACAAGGTCTCGTCGGTCACCCTCAATTTCCAGAACCTGACCAGCATGGGACACGACAACCGGGTGCCGAATACCTCCTCCGCCAACGTCTGCGAGGTGTGCCATTCGCGGAACAAGTATCACAACTACGACGCCACGCGGAATACCCTCTTCGGGGGGAACACCACCCACAACAACGGGCTTGATTGCACCGGCTGCCATCCGCACAAAGTCGGGTTCAAGGCGGGCGAGTCGGGGGGCAACACCCCTTGCTCCAGTTGCCACAACGACGTCTTCGGTCAGATGAACGGCAGCACCGCCACCTATCACCACTACATGCAGAATGCCGATGTGACCCCCCTCGGCTCCGGTTCCAAATACCCGAACGTGGCGACCCTCACAGCCACCGACACGAACCGTCGCTGTCTCATTTGCCATGTGGACCATGACGTCTTCCGTCCCGACCTGAACGGTGCCAACGGCGGGGCTCGGGGCAAGAACCTGCGGACGGATGCGACGGTCATCGCATCGACTACCACCGGCTTCACCCGCAAGGACTTTGATAACAGCCTGACCAACGGCGGCATATGTGTCAGCTGCCACCTGAACCAGCAGACGAAGAACACCGCGAACCAGAAATCCGACGGCACCACCGTGACTCCGGTCATCACCAAGGCACAGTTTGCCGGCACCATGCACAACTACACCACCAACAGCAGCGCCTTCGGCGATGGTACCAGGGTGAACGTGAACTGCGTCAAGTGCCACAACGCCCAGAACGCGGAGGCATCGCAGAAGACGAACTTCGGCACGCACGACAACACGGCCCGTCGTCTATTCGGCGCCCTGGGTGGCACGCTGGCAGATCCTTACGAGGAGCAGTTCTGCTACCGCTGCCACAGCAAGACCACCGACGCGGTGGGGGGCACGGTGAAACCTGCGGCTGGGAAGGACTGGTACAATGCGGTGGCCATGTCGGCAGCAGCCGAGGACAGCTTCAACGCCTTCAACGGCAAGGCATACGGGCATAAACCCTCAAGCTACAGCGGTCTCCACAAGCCAACTTCGGTTGACGAGACCTTTGCCTACATCAGCGCCAACAAGCATGTGGAGTGTGCGGATTGCCACGATCCGCATGCGGCGAAAGGTACCAGCCACACCGCAGGTACGAACACGATTGCCGGCACCTCCCCCTTGACCAACGCGGCCGGCGTTGCGACCCCCGCCTGGCCGGCTGCCTGGACCGCTCCGGCCCAGAGCGCCTACGGCACCGCTCCGGTTACCGCGACCCAGGAGTGGCAGATCTGCTTCCAATGCCATTCGGGGGCCAACTCCAACGTCACCACGTGGGGAGGAACCGGCGCTGCGGCCTGGACCGACCTGGGTCTGGAGTTCAACCCGAACAACAGGTCGGCTCACCCGGTGGCGGTCAGTCTCAACAACCAGACCGGATCGTCGGCACCCAAGGCGTTGACTGCCGCACAAATGACCGCGCCCTGGACCAACGTCGGAACCCAGACCATGTACTGCACCGACTGTCATGCCACCGACTCCACCGGCGGTTCCAAAGGCCCCCACGGCTCCAGCGTGAAGTGGATGCTGGTCGGCACCGGGAAGGCCTGGCCTTACAACACGACTGCCGGCAACGGTACTTCAACCGGCACGCTCTGGACACTCAACGATGCCGGCAATACCGCCTTGTTCTGCAAGAACTGTCATCCGTTGGTCGGCACCAACGCTGCTCATAGCAACACCGGTGACCACGGTGCACAGCCATGTGTGACCTGCCATATCCGTGTCCCCCACGGCGGCAAGGTTTCACGTCTGATCGCTACCAGCACGGCGGGGCTTCCTGCGCGATACAAGCCGGACGGCAACGGTGGCGGTACAGTAGGCGTCACCCAGTTCATGAAAGCTTCTTCGCCTACTGGCTACAGTACTGCCAACTGCAATACCTCGTGCGGTGGTCATGGCACGGTCAGCACTCCGGAAACCTGGTAATCACCAAGGCAATGAAAAGGCCTGTGGTGAACAGCAGTATGGATTGAAAACCGAGCATCACGTTTTGAAGGTGCCTATATGATTATCGGACCTGCGCAGTTGGCAATCGTCAATTGCGCGGGTCCAACCCTTCCGATTCACTCCACTGGAACATCACCGTTCCCTCAGAACCGGGTGAATGCCCGGCTGCATCAGGCGAGGAGCAGTAAATAGAGGCAGGGACAGGCGATCCGAGATGCTCAATGGCGGCATCTTTGTCTCGATAAATATCAGGACGGCCATAAAATGAAGAATCTGTTGAGGAAGGTTTACTGCATAAAATGAACGAGCACGGGCAGCAGCAAAGCGGTAAACAGCCCGTTCAGTGCCATCGCCAGCGCCGAAAATGCTCCAGCTACCCTGCTTTTTTGAATGGCATGCGCGGTGCCGATACCGTGCGAGGCAACTCCCAGTGCCATGCCACGGGCTTTATCGTCGTTGATCCTCAGCCGGTTCAGTACGAAATCGCCGCCGACAGCTCCGGTTATGCCGGTCAGAACAACTACCACGGCAGTCAACGACGGCAAGCCGCCGATCTGCTCGGAAATGCCCATTGCAATAGGTGTCGTAACCGATTTCGGAGCAACGCTCAAAAGGATTATCTTTTCTCCCCCAAGCGCCCAGACAATGCCGACTGCGCTGATGATGGCGGTTGTCGAGCCCACTGCCAGGGTGATGATGATCTGTACAAAGGACTTCCGGATGATTTCGATCTCCCGGTAGAGGGGGATCGCCAGGGAGACGGTGGCAGGACCAAGCAGGAAATGAATGAACTGTGCGCCACGAAAATAGGTTTGATAATCGACGCCGCACACCTTGAGCAAAACAACGAGGATAATGACGGCGGTCAGCACCGGGTTCAACAGCGGGGGGCAACCCAGCTTGCCGAAGAGCCAGATGCCGAACTGGTAAGCGATCAGGGTCAACGTCAGCCACAACAAGGGAGTGGTAGACAAGTAAACCCATATCTGCTGTATTTCCGCGTTCATTGCCGCCTCTCCTCCCGTGTTGTTGCGAATCGGCGATTAAGGAATTTCATAACCAATCCGGTTACCGCAATAGTTGCAAGAGTACCGATGATGATGGTGCCGGAGATCGGAGCCCATGACTTCATCAGAAGGTCGAGGTGAGTGATGACGCCGACACCGGCAGGAACGAAAAGCAGAGCCAGGTAACGCAGCAGGAACCCCCCGACGGTTTCGACCTCACTCGGTATTTGCCGGGGGTAAAAAACCATGCTGCAGAACAGTAGAATCATGCCGATTACAGGACCAGGCACAGGGAGTTTGGTAACTCTGGTGATGATCTCTCCAATCAGCTGGCAGACGAGAATCAGTGTTAGAGAACCGAGCATAAATCTTCCTTTTATCCTTAACATATTGGACAACGGGGCTTGGAGCTAACCGGCCGCCTGCTTTTGGGAATGAACCTGGTCAGGGATTGCATGCCTGACCCGCTGGCTTCTGCTGGAACCTGACCGGCGCATCCTCCTCGAATGCGCGTGCAGCAGCGTCCGATAGCTTTCCAGCGCGCTCCTGATTGGCTCAGCGTATGGCACCTGACCGTCGCAGTGCCGCGACAATGCGCTCGGCCAGCTGGCGGTAGCCGGCGGCATTGGGGTGGATGGGGTCTGACTTCAGGGAATTGTCCGCAAGAATGCGCTTGAGCGATTTTTCTTCCAGGGGGATGCCTGCATCACTGGCAACCCGCTCGTACAGAGCAGGAACTTCCAGGCCGAAACCGAGCCTGGGGACAGCGACCAGAAGCACACCACATCCGCGCTCCTGCGCAGTCCTCACCATCTCCCGCAGGTTTGCCTCCGTCGTCGCCACATCCAGGTGGCGAAGAAAATCATTGCCGCCGAGGCATATGATAACGAGGGCCGGACGATGCTCATCCAGAAGCGCCGGCAGCCGCGCTTTCCCTTCGTCGGTAACCTCTCCCGGTACGCCCGCATTCACCACCCGTTTCCCGATCAACTGCTCCAGCACGGCAGGATAGCTCTCCTCCGGTCGGGCGCCTGAACCGTAAGTGATGCTGTCGCCGAAGGCCAGCACCACGGCGTCGGTCGGAAGCGGCGCCAGCTCTGGCGAACGGTGGCAGGCGGAGAAGAGCAGGAAGAGGAGACCCAGGCAGGCGGAACGGAGCATCTTGGGAATCGTGGGGTGCATCATTTCTCCTCTTTCCGGGCAACGGGCATTGACTAACGGATGATAAAAAAGGGCATAAATCTACGCAACGATCCCCGTCCTCTCGGACTCCCTGCCGCGGTTATAGTAGTGGAGAGCGACCAGCAGCAGTGCGGCTATCAGATAGGCAAGCGCATACGCTTTGGCAGCGCCGAAACCGAACCTGTTCTGGATGCCCGCCGGGGTGAGGACATAGGCATGAATGAACCCGAAAAAGGAGAGCAGAGCCGCGGTTGCTGTCCATATGGCAGCCTTGAAGAACTGTCTCTCGACCACAAATACCATGATTGCCGACAGAATCATGCATGTGAGCATGAACCCCTGGCTCATGGAGATGATGCCGTACACGTAGAGGTCGCCGCCGAATTTCGGCGCCACATCGTACAGGCTTGCGCCTGCCTTGCGCAGTGTCGTCTCTATGAGCAAAAGGGCCCAGGCCGCGAGCGCCGGCATCAGCCCGAGCGCAACCGCCAAGCTGTGTTTCTTCGGCACCTCCTGGAACGCCTGGGCCGTCATTATGATCCCGATCCAGAGCAGAATACCGATCATGGCCTCCATCGGCACAACCTTGAGTACCAGGGTTACTCCTCCGATCAGACAGAGGGCTGAAATCACGACGCCGTTAAGGATGGAGTAACCCCATCTGGCTCCCATGGCCTTCCAGCCCGGATGACCGATGTAAATCGTGGTCGGGAAGGGATTTCCCAGGCATGCCGCCACAATCGATGCGAACCCGTTGACCAGCAGGGACGATTTCGTATCGTACCGGTCGCCTGCTGCTTCCGCACTCTCAAGGTTCTGCAGCGAGCCGATCACATTGAACAGCGCCATGGGGAATATGACGGAAAAGTACTTCCACCCCTGACCATTCGTGAGGAAAGCGAGCATGTCGGAAAAAGCGGGCTTGGGAACGTGGACGGCAAACAGGTACGGCTCCTGAAGCGGTTGAAAAAAAGGATAACCGGCCCACCTCAGAATCCATCCCATGGCCACTCCCAGCGCCACGGCGATGAAACCGCCCGGAAGGCCCAACGGCAGTTTGATCTGTCCGCCATAAACGAAGATCACAAACAGTGCAGGCACGAGCGCAATAGCCGGCATGGCGAAGATCTGGAAGACGAACCCCATGGAGATGAAGGTGATGGCGATGCCGGCCAGCGAAGACAGCAGAGCGGCCCGGGGAGTATGCCTGCGGAGCCAGTCTCCGACAAAGGCGCCGACACACTCCAGAACGGCACTGGCGAGGCACGCAAACAGGCCGGCCTGCCAGGCAAGGTTCGGATCTTTCGTCTCGAAATATATCGGGGCAATGATCAGGAAAACAAAGGCGATGAGACTGACGGTGTTGATGCCGTAAGGCAAGGCGGTGACATCCGTCCGACCCGTCCTGATGGCCAGCTTTCTTGCCTGCCATGCGTAAAACAGGTTGCCGAACAGGATAGAAAGGGCCGCACCGGGAAGGATCCTGCCGAAAACAAGATCCGGCGGCATGCCGCATACGTTACCGCAAAGGACCGCGATCAACATCAGCTGCAACAGGTTGTCGACGAACAGCCCGAAGAATCCGTCAATATCTCCGCGAACAAACCATCCGACTTTCATAGAGTAAGTTTCCTTATATTTTTTTCTGCCGTTGCCCTACTATCGCTTGACAATACTACTGCATCGCGTTACCATTTTCCCATGATCAAGACATTCGCCTGCCAGGAAACGGAGAAGCTTTTCCACGGCCACTTTTCACGAAAGTTGCCTCAGGATGTGCAACGTATAGCCCAGCGAAAACTAAAACAGCTTCACGGCGCCGCCACTCTTGATTTTCTTCGTGTTCCACCTGGCAACAGGCTTGAGCAGCTCTCCGGCAACCGCGCCGGCCATTGGAGCATCAGGGTCAACGACCAGTGGCGCATCTGCTTTACCTGGCAAGATGGCAATGCTTCTGATGTCGAGATCGTCGATTACCATTAAAGGAGCCTCAATTATGACTAAACGTGATCTTACACCGGTTCATCCCGGAGAAATACTTCTGGAAGACTTTTTAAAGCCGCTAAATGTGACCCGGTACAGACTGGCTAAATCAATCGGTGTCCCGCAGCGTCGCATCGATGAGATTTGCGCCGGTAAACGGGCTGTCACTGCCGATACCGCCCTGCGTCTTGCCCGGTTCTTCGGCACTGACGCCCAGAGCTGGATGAATCTTCAAGCTGAATATGATCTTGAATGTGCAGAGATCACTATGGCTGAGCGAATCGAGCGGGAAGTGAAGCCACTTAAGGATGCGGCTTGATCCTTCAGCCGGAAAAAGGCTTGAAAAGCTCTGTAAATAGCTCTATATTTAGAGCTGAGCAAAGGAGGCAATTATGAACATGGACACCATTTACGCCGATTATTCTATTAGTATGTCGGAATTCAAGAAAAATCCGTCGCAGGTACTCCGCGTCGCCGGAGAAAAACCGGTGGCGGTCCTCAACCACAACCGTCCGGCATTTTATATGGTAACCCCCAAAATCTTCGAGATGTTGGTTGAAGCCCTTGCTGACCGGGAGCTGTCAGAGCTTGTCCGGCATCGGCTTGCACAAAAAGACCGGAGTGTCGAGGTAGACATTGACACCGTCTGAAGCCGACAGGGGGAAAACCATATACCGCCTTAAATTCGTGCCGGATGCTCTCAATGAATGGCAGAATCTTGATGGCAGTATAAAGGAACCACTACGCAAAGCGCTTAAAAAACGCCTGGAGCAACCCCACATGCCAGGCGCAGAGTTGCACGGCGACTTGCATGGCTGTTACAAGATCAAATTGCGCAAACAAGGATACCGCCTAGTCTATCTGGTTGAGGACGATGTTCTTGTCGTCCTTGTGCTGGCAATCGACCGTAGGGAGGACTTGGCAGCTTATCACGCTGCAATGCTTAGGCTGTTAGACAAATGACCCATTTCTGTTGAAAAATCACCGTA
>DAIEGL010000245.1 GCA_027356255.1 Geobacter sp.
TGTGCTGGAAATTCAGTGTCACGGCGGCTACCTGGTCGTGCAGCGGATTCTAGCACTGGTCTTGCGACAAGGTGCACGTCTCGCCGCGCCGGGCGAGTTCACGAAGCGCGCTTTTCTCAACGGCCGCATCGACCTTGTCCAGGCCGAGGCGATCATCGATGTGATAAGGAGCAAGACGGAAACCTCGCTTTCCCTCGCCCAGCATCAGCGCGAAGGGCTTCTCTCCCGGCGTATTGCCCTTGTCAAGGAGGGGGTGATCACGTCCCTCGCCCTGGTCGAGGCGTTCATAGATTTTCCCGAGGAGGATCTGGACCTGTCAACCACGCGCCAGATCGGTGAGTATGTGGACCGATCCTTGACGGAGTTGGAAGACCTCCTGGCCGGTTTTGACGAGGGTAGGGTGCTGCGCGACGGTGTTTCAGTCGTCATCGCCGGAAAACCGAACGTCGGCAAATCGAGCCTGCTGAATACGCTTCTGCGGGAAAAGAGGGCCATCGTCACTTCCGTCCCCGGAACTACCCGTGACCTCATAGAGGAAGTGGTTACCATCAAGGGACTGCCGGTCAAGCTCCTAGACACCGCCGGCATTCGTGAATCCGAGGATGAAGTGGAAAGGGAAGGGGTCAAGCTTTCCCTTGAGAAGATTCCCTCGTCCGACCTGGTGCTCTTCGTTGTCGATTCATCACGCCCGTTCACTGCTGAGGATCAGGCCACGCTGGATGTCGTGAGTCGGAGCAATTTCATCGTCGTGAAAAACAAGTCGGACCTTTCTCCCTCTTTCGATACGCCGTTGCCGCCCGATGTGCGGGTCATCCCTGTTTCCACCTTGACGGGCGACGGCATCGATGCGCTCCGGGATGCCATTTTTGAGACTTTCGTCCATAACCGTGCGGTTGACAGCCGGGAATACGTTGCTGTTTCCCAGGCGAGGCATCGCGACGCGCTTCAAAAGGGGAGGAATGCGTTGCTCCGTTTCAGGGGAAATATCGCCGTCGGAATCGAACCGGATTTGCTTTCCATCGATCTGCGTGAAGCCCTTGCCGCGATTGGAGAGGTTACCGGCGAAACGACGGCGGACGACGTGCTCGATCTCATTTTCCAGCGATTCTGTATCGGAAAATAAGAATGTTTCACGTGAAACAAAGACTGTGGAGCCTTGCAAATAAAGGAATTGGGGCTGGGATACAGTATCCGTTGACGTAGGGGAAACCTCAAATAAAAATGTGGAGTTGTTCGTTGATAGTGTATGACAAGGGTTATGATGTTGTAGTCGTTGGGGGCGGGCATGCCGGCTGCGAAGCGGCGTTGGCCGCCGCCAGAATGGGGTGCCGCACGCTGCTCCTGAGCATCAATCTTGATGCCGTTGCCTTGATGTCGTGTAATCCCGCAATCGGTGGGCTGGCCAAGGGACATCTGGTCAAGGAAATCGATGCCCTGGGCGGAGAAATGGCGAAGAACATCGACGCCACCGGTATCCAGTTCCGCATACTCAATACCAAGAAAGGGCCGGCTGTTCGCGCCTCGCGGGCCCAGGCCGACAAGCAGCAGTACCGGCTGAGAATGAAGCGGGTGTTGGAGCACCAGGAAGGGCTCGATCTCAAGCAGGCCGAGGCGACTGGGCTTGTTGTCGAAGAGGGGCAGGTGCTCGGGGTCGATACCAAGGCAGGGGTGCGCTATCTCGGGAAAACAGTTGTCCTTACCACTGGGACTTTCATGCGCGGCCTGATCCATATCGGGCTGACCCATTATCCGGGAGGGAGGGCGGGGGACCTGCCGTCAATCGGTCTTTCCGACAGCCTGAAGGGGTGCGGGTTCAATGTGGGAAGGCTCAAAACCGGGACTCCAGCCCGGCTTGACGGCCGCACCATCGACTTCAGCAGGCTAGAGCTGCAGTACGGAGACGAACAGCCGATACCGTTTTCGTTCTCGACCGACAGGATCACCCAGCCCCAGGTTCCCTGCCACATTGCATACACCAACGAACGGAGCCACGACATCATCCGCTCGGGGCTGGACCGTTCGCCGCTATATTCCGGCATCATAGAAGGTGTGGGGCCGCGTTACTGCCCCTCTATCGAGGACAAGGTCGTCCGCTTTCCCGAGAAGGAGCGCCACCAGACGTTCATCGAGCCGGAAGGGGCTGATACGGTCGAAGTCTACCCGAGCGGACTTTCCACGTCGCTCCCGATCGACGTGCAATGGGCGTTCTACCGTTCCATTCATGGGCTGGAGCGGGTCGAAATCATGCGTCCCGCCTACGCCATCGAGTACGACTACGTGGACCCGATCCAGCTCCATGCGTCGCTGGAGACGAAGATGGTCGGCAATCTCTACCATGCCGGACAGATCAACGGCACCTCAGGATACGAGGAGGCGGCTGCCCAGGGTTTGATCGCCGGGATCAACGCAGCCCTCCGGGTGCAGGGGCGTGAACCGCTCATTCTGGGGCGGAATGACGCCTATATCGGCGTGATGATCGATGATCTGGTGACGCTGGGGAGCAAGGAGCCGTACCGGATGTTCACCTCCAGGGCAGAGTACCGGCTCCTGCTGCGGGAAGACAACGCCGACCTCCGCCTGCGCGAGAAGGGGCATGCGGTAGGGCTCGTGCGTGAGGAGGAGTACCGGGATTTTCTTGAAAAGAAAAACATGATCGACGGGGAGCTGCAGCGGCTGCGGCAGGAAAAACTGGTCCCTTCCGAGGCGGATCACGATTTTCTGGAAGAATTCGGGCTGACCGGGATGCAGAACGCCATGACGTACGAACAGCTCCTGAGGCGACCAGACATAGACAGCCTGGGACTGGCGCGCATAGATGCGCGCATCCTGGAAGTTCCGGCAGCGGTGCGGGAACAGGTGGAGATACAGATAAAGTATCAGGGGTACATCGACAGGCAGTTGGAGCAGGTTGAGCGGGCACGCAGGCTGGAGAGCGCAAAAATTCCGCTCGATCTGGAATATGTTGGCCTGCCGGGGCTGTCTGCGGAAGTGCAGGAAAAACTGCAGAAATTCAGACCCGATACCCTCGGCCAGGCGTCACGCATACCGGGGGTAACCCCTGCAGCCATTACCATACTTTCAATTGCATTGAAGGCGAGGAACGGACGGTGAACGAAGCGGCAAAAACAATCCTGCTCAGGGGGGCTGCCGAACTCGGCCTGCAGCTGACCAGCGCACAACTGGGAAACTTTTATACATATGCTGGCGAACTGACGAAGTGGAGCAAAAAAATCAACCTCACTGCCATCAGGACGGACGAGGATGTTGCGCTGAAACACTTTATCGATTCCCTGACTGTGGCAAAGGTGGTCAAGAACAGGGGCAAACTCCTTGACCTCGGTTCCGGGGGGGGCTTTCCGGCCATCCCTATGAAGATCTTGTTCCATGAGCTGCAAGTTGTGTCGGTCGATGCGGTGGAGAAAAAGGTGATCTTCCAGCGTCACGTCGCGCGTCTTCTCCATCTGCACGGATTCGACGCAGTCCATGCCCGGGGAGAGGAATTGGTGAAAAGCCATGCCGGCCAGTTCGACTGGATCGTTTCCCGGGCGTTTTCGGATATCCCGATCTTTGCCGCTATGGCGCTGCCGCTTTTGAAGCCGGACGGCAAAATTATTGCGATGAAGGGGAGGGGTGGGCGCGAAGAAGGGGAGGCGGCAAAAGGGGCATTGGACGATCTGGGGGGAAGGATTGACGAGATGCTTGAGTTTCGGCTGCCTGTGAGCGGGGATGCCCGCTATCTCGTGCTCATCGGGAGGGCAGGCGGTCCGTAGAAAATCCATACCGGTGAGAATTCGCGCAAATTTCAATTTTAAACCACAGTCACCCAAAAGCCATACCAGCTATTGTATGGTCTGGAAAAAATCTATTACAGCCCGAATTTGGAAGACGAATTTCTGGACGCAAAGGAAAATTTCCGCGCGCAAGATCTATCGAAGCGTCGTCGCTCCCAACTGGTGAACAAGTTGCGCAACGGCATCAAGGTGCTATAAGTATTATAACAGCAACGAGCCATGGGGGGACTATACATGAAAATCAAAATATGTTCGATGATCATGCTGCCGATATTAATGCTGTCGGGATGCGCCGGTTACAAGACCCAGTACACGTCGTTCCGGCCGCCGGAGGCCTACACTAATTTCCAGACCGTTGACGGTGCCAAGATAGGAGGCGAGGCGTACGCGGATAAGGATGAGGCGGAAAAAGCCTTCGGTTTCGATATCAAGGGGGCGGGACTCTTGCCGGTTCAGATAGTCCTGGAAAACAAGAGCGGCAAAAATCTTGAAATCGTCAACAACCAGACCTTCCTGGTTGACGACGATAACCGCTACTGGAACATCATCCCCACCAGCACGGCCGTCGACCGTCTGGAAAAATCGACCCAGCTCGCCGCTTTCTTCGGTAAAAGCGCAGGAACGGGGGCACTACTCGGCGTAGCCGCAGGCACGGTCCTGGGGGCGGCTCTCGGGATCGTTTCCGGGGGGAGCGTCGGAGAAGCGACACTGCGAGGTGCGGCCATAGGAGCAGCAGGCGGTGCGGTCATTGGTGGTGTAAAGGAGGGGACTTCCGGCGAACGGGAACAACATATTACGGAAGACATCCGCACCAAGGGACTGGAAGGAAAGGTGATACCGCCGGAGTCGCTTGCAAATGGGTTCATATTCTTCCCGGGGGAGGCGCAGACCGCGAAGGAATTACGGCTGCAATACCGGGAGAAGGAAAGCGGGATCGTCCATAACGTGATGCTGAAAATGAAGTAGAAAAAAGGCACCCAGTGTCTTGATCAGAGGATATTAGCGGTTTTGAAAGCATTGAAACGTGTTTGCATCACACTTCAAACCATCGCATGGACGCTCTTTCCGCACGGTCATGACCGCCGCGGATCGAAAGGGGATGCGGCGAAATCCTCGCTGCTTCCATCCGAAGGTTATACGCCCGTTTTGCCTGGAGACGCGACTTTGTACCTGGCAAATCTCGACTCGGCAGTCGGACGTCGGCATGAGCTGGCGCTGTTTTTTACGGGGTGCCTCATGCCGGCAGCTCCGTTTCTCCTCTTTCGCCTCAAGCGCTTCGGGTTTTCCCGTTGCCGCATAACGGTCTTCCCCGATGGGCTCGCCCTGAACGCCCTCCGCTAACCGTCAACCGGCTATTCTGGCAATTTCAAAGCCGATCTGATCGAGCGGCAGAACCTCGTCGGCCACCCCACCTTCGACACAGGCACGCGGCATTCCGTAGATGGTCGAACTCGCCTCATTCTGCACCAGCGTGATCCCACCCCTGCTTTTCAGGTGCTGCATCCCCTTGAAGCCGTCGCTTCCCATGCCGGTGAGAATCACCCCGAGCATCGAACCGTTGCTGGCATCTGCAAGGGTCTGCATCATCAGGTCTACAGACGGCACATAAATGTACTGCGGGTAGGCAGTAATGGGGTTTGTCTTTATGGAATAGCCGGCGCCATGTCTGACCAGCGCGGTGTGCATGCCGCCGGGAGCAACGAGAACCTGACCCGGTTTCAGCAGATCGCCATCCATCGCTTCACGGATGCTGAGCGAGCATTTGGCGTTGAGCCTCTCGGCGTATGGACCTGTGAACGCCTTAGGCATGTGGATGGCGACGATGATGCCGAAGGGGAAATTGGCAGGTATGCGAGATAGCACCTCCTGTAGCGCGATCGGCCCCCCGGTAGAGGCGCCGATGGCGACGCAGTTTACCCTGTGATGGGAAAACCGCGATTTTATGACGGCGGCGGGAGAGGGGGGCGGTATTCTGGAAGGGTCGGTTCTGATTCCATGAATGACGGATCCGGCGGCTTCCTTAACCTTGAAGAGCAGTTCAGCCCGGAATGTCTTCTGCGCCTCCGGTGAGTCGCTGATGTTCTTCGGGATAAAGTCGATGGCACCCGCTTCCAGCGCATCGAAGGTCGCCTTTGCCCCTTCGCAGGTGAGGGTTGAAACCATGAGCACGCGGGTGGGGGCCTTGACCATTATCTGCTTGAGTGCCGCGATCCCGTCCATCCGTGGCATTTCCACATCCATGGTGATGAGGTCCGGCTTGAGTTCCAGCGCCTTTTCAACCCCCTCCACACCATCGGATGCAACGCCGACGATCTCTATCTGCGGGTCTTTCGCGAGGATGCCGCGGATGGCCATGCGCATGAAACACGAGTCATCAACTACCAAAACCCTCAATTTGGAGGGGTGCGATGAAAGCATAATGGTCACTCCGCTGTGATGCCTTGAAAAATTGATTTGACCAGATCCTGAACCTCTGGCACGCGATCATCCAGTTCGTAGCAGAAACGTTCCACATCGAAGCCGGCGAGATGAGGGGCATAGTTTTTCAGAATCCCCCATGATTTTTCCTCTGCGAGCTTGAACGATACCCAGGACTGGCCGCCGTAGTCCAACTGCCTGACGGAGCAGAATAGATCGGCAAGATTTACGATAGCTGCCAGCGTCGGATCGATCGTGGCGGTTTCCGGGGCGTGATGACAGGCGATCACCTCGCAGTAATCGGCAGGGAAGTTCCATTTGCGGCCGATGCAAAGTCCAATCTCGCAATGGGTGGTACCGAAAAACTGCTGTTCCGCCTCAACCATGCGGTAAGCCTGGCCGTTCATCGCGTCGAGAAGCTTTTCAAACCCTTCTCGCATGTAGTAGCTCAAAAAGACTTCGCCGATATCGTGAACTATGCCGACAAGGTAAGCCTTTTCCGTGTCGGGGTAGCGAAATCTCTGGGCGATGATCTTTGCGACTATGCCGACGCCGAAGGAGTGTTCCCAGAAGGTCCTGATGTCGAAAGCGCCGTCCTTACCCTGGAAAACATCGACGAAGGAACAGGTGAAGGCAAGTTCTCTTATGTGACGGAAGCCCAGGTAGATGAGGGCCCGCTTGACGGATTTGATCTCGTGAGCGGGCTTGTAAAACGGCGAGTTTACGATCTTGATGACGCGTGCCGCCAGTACCTGGTCTGTCAGGATCATATCGGCCACTTCATCCAGCTCCACATCAGGCTTGTCCAGTAGATCGATCACCCGGGTGGCCACATGGGGGATCGTCGGAAGCTCGATAATGGTGTCGATCATGGATTGGGCATTATGCATGAGCGCATCGTCGTTCATTGTACCTGTCCTTACTTATTGTAGGCGAAGCCGCCGGGAAAATGGATGGTCTTGAATTTATCGTTTACACCGTGCAATGACTCGGATTGTCCCACGAAAAAATAGCCGTAAGGTTGCAGGTTGTTGTAAAAATGCTGCACAACCTTCGATTTTGAAGCGAGATCGAAGTAGATGAGCACATTTGCACAGAAAATGAAATCGAAGCTTTTCATGAAAAGCATCTTGTTCTCGTCGTACAGATTGAGCTGGGAAAAGCTGACCATTCTCTTGATTTCCGGCGACAAGACAAAACGTTCGCCCGCCTCTTCCTTGAAATATTTACGGCGGTAGTACTCGGGGGTATTTCTCACCGAATATGCGCTGTATATCCCCTCTTTTGCCTGGGAGATCACGGTCTCATTGATGTCAGTGCCGACGATTTCAATGATCCAGTCCTTCAGGAGCGAAGCCCGCTTTTCCAGCAAGATCATGGCCAGGGTGTAGGCCTCTTCACCTGAAGACGATCCGGCGCTCCACAACCTCAATTTGCGAAATCCGATCTTGGATTTGATGGCGGCTATTTCAGGGATGAACTTGTTTTCCATGGCCGTCAGCTGGGGCACGTTGCGGAAGAAACAGGTTTCGTTGGTGGTGATCTCGTCCAGAAGGCGTCTCAGTTCCACGGCGCCGGTCGCCCCGCTTCGCACAAGCTGATAGTATTCCGCGTGGCTCTTGCTGCCGGTCGCGTCCATGCGGCGCGCCAGGCGGCTTTCCAGAAAATACTTTTTGCTCGTGTGAAAATAGATGCCGCACAGGTTATATATATAGTCCCTGAGAATCTCGAAATCCTTGTCAGAGATTTTCACGGTATACCCCATCAGTTGTTGAAGACATGCCTGGTACCTCGCGATATATTTTCAGGCCGAAACCGTCCGACGCGTCAGTTTTCTCCACCCTCGACAAAAGAGAGCGGATCGACTATGAGCGCCACACTCCCATCACCCAGGATGGTAGATCCGGCAATACCGGGGAGGTTGGCCAGAAACTTTCCTAAAGACTTGATGGCGACTTCCTGCTGGCCCAACAGGCGCGTGACGATCAGCCCTACGCGCTTCTCTGCGACACCGACCACCACCACGTAACAGGAGTCCCTGTCCTGCGATGCGTCAACGCAGCCGAAGAGCCTTTGCAGGCGTATCAGCGGCAGCACGGAGTCCCGCAACTTCAGGACTTCGCGGCCGCCTATGATATGAAAGGTGTTCTTTTCCACCTTCAGGGTTTCGATGACCGCTGACAGGGGGATCGAATAAATTTCACTCTCCACTTCCACCAGAAGGGATTGAATGATAGCCAGGGTGAGGGGGAGCTTCAGGATGAATTCAGACCCTTGGCCGAGTTCGTTCTTTATCTCGATGATCCCGTTGAGTTTCTTGATGTTGGTGCGCACCACGTCCATGCCGACCCCGCGTCCCGACAGGTCGGTGGCTTTCTCCTTGGTGGAAAAGCCGGGGAGGAAGATCAGGTCGAGAATATCCCGCCCACCCATGGCGGCCAGCTGCTCTTCGGTGATCAAACCCTTTTCGATCGCCTTTCTGGCAACCTTGTCGGGATTGATTCCCCGCCCGTCGTCCTTGATACTGATGACGATGTGATTCCCCTCATGGGCAGCGGAGAGTATCACCGTCCCCTTTGCAGGTTTGCCGGCGGCGTGACGTTCTTCGGGATTCTCCAGGCCGTGATCCAGGGCGTTGCGGATCAGGTGAATGAGCGGGTCGCCGATTTCATCGACGACGGAGCGGTCCAGCTCGGTTTCTTCGCCGAAGATCAGCAGGTCAACCTCCTTGCCCAAGTCGCGCGCCAGGTTGCGGACTATACGGGGAAATTTCTTGAAAACCTTCTCCACCGGGATCATCCTCATCTTGAGGACTTGCATCTGCAATTCGGAGGTCACAAAATTAAGGCGTTTGGAGAGCTTGCCGAATTCATCCGTAAACCCGGCAGGATCAAGGCCGTCCTGGAAATCAGTGTGCAGCTGGATCATCCTGTTGCGCTCAAGCACCAGTTCCCCGACCTGATTCATGAGATCGTCGAGCCGCTTGACGTCAACCCTGACGGTGGAGTTGTCCGCGAGCTCCTCACCCTTGGCCGCGGCTGCTTTCGGGGGCGGAGGAACTTTTGTGCCGATCACGGCAACAGCGGACGTTTCACCTGCGGCAGCATCCGGTTGTGCCGCATCGCCGCAAGCGCCCTCCTCGGCCGCTGGCCCGGAGATATCATCTGCGGCCGGAGATGGAGGGGGGGGCTTTGGAGGAGGCGCAGAAAGCGTCGTTGGTGCGGAGATGTTTTCCGAAAGGTATGGCAGAAGTTTTTCAATGGTGGAATCGGTTTCCCGCTCCTGGATTTCGCCGCTTTTGATATCGTTGACCAGCAACTTCACCAGATCGACTGCCTCAAGAATTACGTCCATTATTTCCGGGTTTACGAACAGCTCGCCCTTGCGCAGCCGGTTCAGGACATCCTCGGTCTTGTGGGTGACCTTTACCAGGAGTTCAAAGCCGAGAAAACTGGATGCGCCCTTGACCGTATGGATAGAGCGAAATATGCAGTTCAACAGATCCGCGTCGGCAGGGGACTTTTCCAGGGTAACCAGATCATCGTCGAGTTTTTCGAGCAATTCCGTGGTTTCGGTGAGAAAACCTTCCAAAAGCTCCTGGTCTTCACATTCAATAGCCATATTCTACTCCGGGACA
>DAIEGL010000248.1 GCA_027356255.1 Geobacter sp.
GAGCTGGGTGTGCTTGAGCGCATTTTTCACCCGGTAGAGGAGTTCCTCCGGCTCGAACGGCTTGGTCAGCATGTCGTAGGCCCCGCGGCGCAGGGCCTGAATCGACATCTCCACCGTGGCATAGGCGGTTACCATGATGACAGGTACGGTGGGGTCCTTGACCTTCAGTTTCTGCAGTACCTCGAGCCCATCCATCCCAGGCATCTTGATGTCGGTGACCACCAGGTCCCATTGCCCCGCCACAAACTGTTCAACCGCCTCAAACGAGCGGAGATAAGCCTTAACCGCATATCCGTTATCAAGAAGGACCGCCTCCATCATCCGACAGAGCCCCTCCTCGTTGTCGATCACCATAACCCGTTTTTTGTCTGACACTTTCCAAACCTCGTAAATAAAATATTAAAAGCGGCAGTTGGCCATTGTCGCACTCAGAACTCTTCCCGCTCCACCGGCAGCCTTACCGTAACCGTCGTCCCTTTCCCCGGCTCGCTCTCTATGGCGATCTTACCCTGATGCTGATCGATGATCTGCCTGGTAATCGCCAGCCCCAGCCCGGTCCCCTTTGACTTGGTGGTAAAGAACGGCTCGAAGATTTTTTCCAGGTTTTCGGCGGAAATCCCCGCCCCGTTGTCGCTGAAAATCAGTAGTATGTATCCTTCGTCATCAAGCTTCGTCCGTACGACCAGCGTGCCGCCGCTCTGCATGGCGGCGCCGGCATTGAGAATCAGGTTGATTGCCACCTGGCGCAATTGGTCACCGTCCGCCATGATCCGCGGCAGCTTCGGGGCAAAATCCTTCACCACCGAAACGTGGTGCATGTCGGTATGGTTGGCGGCAAAATCGACGATCTGATCCAGAAGTTCGTTGATGTCCGTTTCCTCAAGGGTCGGCTTCGGCGTCCGGGCATAACTCAGGAGGTCCTGGACGATCTTCTTGCAGCGCTTGCTCTCCCGTTTGATCTCATGAATGAACCGGAAGTTGGGGTCATCGGCGCTCATCTTTCCTTCCAGGTAGCCGGCATAACCGAGTATCACTCCGAGCGGATTGTTGATCTCATGGGCCACGCCTGAGGAGAGGACCCCCAGAGACGCCATCTTCCCCTGCTGGGCCAGGTTCGCCTCCATCTCCTTGTTGTTCTTTATGATTTGGGTCATCCGGTTGAAGGCCAGGGCAAGTTCCCCCAGCTCATCGTTCGAGTCCACCTCCATCCGCTCGTTGAGCCGTCCCTGCTTGACCCTGCGTATGACGGCGATCATGTGATTGATCGGATCGGTCAGCACCTTGGAGGCGAAAAAAACCAGGATCACGGCAACCACGCAGACGAATATGGTCAGCACCACCATGCTCTCCAGGATGCGCCGCTTTATGTCCTTGGCCTCCTGGTAGAATTCATCCTCATAGGAACCAACCGCGACAATCCAGTCCCAGGGCGGGAAGTAGGCGTATCGTACGATCTTCATCCGCGGCGCTTTCTCTCCGGCGTTCTTCCAGGGGTAGCGTATCCAGCCGTTCTTGTTGATGCACATCTCCCGGATGAAGCGGTTGCCGTTGCTGTCCTTCGCCCCGTAAAAGTTCTTCCCCTCCTCGTCCGGATGAACGGTGAAATTCCCCTTGCTGTCCATGCAGAAGATATAGCCGGTCTTGCCGACCTGCTTGCTCTTGATCTTCTCCTTCAGCTCGGCGAAGGCGCGCTTTTCAAAGGCGACATCCTCGTAGGTCTCCTCCAGATAGCCGCCGGTGGCGATGATCCAGTCCCACTCCTTGAAATAGCGGTAGGCCACCACCTTCTTCCGGGGATACTTGTCGCCGAGGACCGCGTTTCGCCAGGGGTAGACGATGTACAATACCTCGCCGGGCTTTGACTTGAGCGCCTTTTCGCACATCTCGCGGATAAAGTAGCGGCCGTTTTCGTCCTTTTCGTTATAAACGTTCTCACCCTCGCGGGCGATATGGACCTTTAGATCCCCCTTGCTCGACATGGCATAGATGTAGCCGGTTTCCCCGACGTTCACCTTTTTAAGGGCCTTGCGCGCTTCCCGCTTGGCCGTTGCCAGATCTATGCGGCCGCTCTTGTACTGGTCCTGCTCCGCCTCGACCATGTTGTAGGCCAGGTTGGTGAGGGTAGCCAGCTCCTGGTTGAAGCTCCGCTGCTTGTCCTGCTTGTATACCTGAAACTGCTGATGATGGGATTTGATGAGATCGATGGTGAAGCTCGACATGTGCTCCAGGTCGGCCTTACTCGTCTGGGTGATGCCGAGGTAGGCCTGCTGGGTGGATATGTAACCTATCACCCCGCCAACCAGAAAAATGGGAATGATGACCAGGGGCAATACCACCACCAGCAACTTCCAGCGCAGCTTCAGATTGACCATGAAGTTGAACAGATATCTGTGCATGAAAAACCTTACTTCCAAGGGGATTACAGCATATTATGTATACACGTGAAAAAAATCCAGCCATTTGTGAGAGGGTGCGGAAAATCGGCGCATTATGGGTCGCGAATAGTCGCCGAAACCGGGGCTACATGATGGAGAAATTGACGTGGATGGTCTTCTGCAGTTCTTCGATGCGCAGGAGGGCGTGACGGATCCTTTCCCGCTCGTGGGTGGGCAACTGATAAGGGTTCAGGTAATAGGAATCTTTCGCGATCCCCTTTATCACCTTGATCTGCAGGAGGATACGGTGCCTTGTGAGGATGTGATAGGCGTCCTTGAGGCCGCCCGCCATTGCGGAGGAAAAGCTCTTCTCCTTTTCCAGATACTCTATGCGCTTAAGCGTGCTGGTCTCGGGAACCGTCTGGTTGATGGCGAGGATGCGGACGTTCATCACCAGGGGTGCCCAGGCAAGGAGCTTCAGGTTGAACTCCCCCTTGTGTTCACCGCTCCCTTCCGTCCAGAGCCTCTTCATGAAGCCGAGCGCCAGTTTCATCTCGGTGGCCGCCTTGGCCATCCCCCACAAGACCTGGAAATAATCCTGCTGCAGGCCGCGGATGGTTTCTATGAGGCCGGCCGCCAGCTCCCGGTCACCGGCAACGTAACGGGCATCGGAAAGGACGATGAGATCCATGAGGTTCTTTGCGTAATCCGCAAATTCGTATCGGACGATGGCCAGGAGACGTCTCTTCCACTGGGAGAGCGAACCGAGCCAGGTGGGGTTGCTCGGCATTATGTCGCCGGTGCACTTCTTGAACCCCACTTCGGCCAGCCTCTCCACGAGAAGATTGGAAAATTCGCGGAAATATGCGTCAACCGCCTCACCGCCGCCGTCGTCATAAACGATAAGGTAATCCTGGTCTGTGATGAGCGTCTGTTCTTCGCGGCCGTCGCTCCCCATGCTGACGAGGGCAAACGAAAGAGGCGGCGCCCCCTTGCCGGAAGACTCCATCTCTTGTGCAACCAGCGCCAACGCCCGTCCTGCCAGGAGGTCCCTGTATTCGGTGCAGTTTTTGTGCAAGGTGGGAACTGAGAGGCTCTTCAGGAATCGTTCCATCTCCAGAGAGTTAAGCGCGTCGTGAATCTCCTTCAAAAGCCCGTATTCGCGGGCACCGGCAATCCGTTGCCGAAGGTCGGCACCCCGTGCGGACAGGCTCCGCCGCCACTCGATCTCCACGTCCAGACCGCCTGTGAGGGCATGAAGCAGACGAAGGGTTTCCCCCCTCTCAAGGAGCGGGATGAAATCCCTCACCCTTGCCGTGACGTTGTCCAGGACCTCAGCTGGAGATTCCTGCGCTATTACGCTTCCATGGGGCATAGTTTCATTTCCATAAAAAAATGGGGAAGGCAAGCCTTCCCCAATTCTATCACATATACAAGCGTGTATCAGTGCTCGACGGCCTTGGCCATGCCGATACCGGTATTCTGCCGTACGTACAGCTCGTCGAACATCTCCTCCGAGCGTCTGCTCGGGAACGCCAGGCAACCGAGAATGGCGGCGATGAAGCCGAGCGGTATGGAGATGATGCCGGGGTTTTTCAGGTCGATGAGCGGCTTGTCCAGACCCATGATCGAAGTGCCGCCAAGGTTCTTGGCCTCTTCTGCCTTCTTGTCGGCAATGGTCTTCAGGTCCTTCTCTGTGAGTACCTTACCTTCGGCAGCCTTCTTCTCCAGCGCCGTATACACCTTCTTGGCGTCAGCAGCTACCTTGCTCGGGTAGGTCATGTTGGGAGATACCATCACCAGGCCGATGGCAGCGATCGTGCCGACCAAAAGGCCGGAGATGACGCCCGCTGTGTTGAACTTCCTCCAGAAAAGGGTGAGAACGACGACGGGCAGGTTACCGGATGAGGCAACCGCGAACGCCAGCGCCACCAAGTGGGCGACGTTCTGTTTCTCGGCGGCGATGCCGATGACGATGGCAACCGCGCCGACACACAGAGAGGTGATGCGGGCAGCCCTGACTTGCTCGTGCTGGTCTGCATGGCCGTCCTTGATTACGTTGACGTAGATGTCGTGGGCGATCGCCGCGGACGCGGCAAGCACCAGACCGGAAACAACGGCGAGGATTGTGGCGAATGCAACCGCACAGAGGAAGGCGAGGAATAGGTCGCCGACGACCGGAGCAATGTCGCCGCCCATTTTCTGCGCCAGCATCATGGCTGCCATGTTGCCGCCCTTGTCAACGGCCATGACGCCCTGCGGGGTGACATGTATTGCAGCGCCGAAGCCTAAGAGGGTGGTCAGGATGTAGAAGAGGCCGATGATGAACATGGCGATGACGACCGATTTACGCGCAGCCTGGGCAGTGGGGACCGTGAAGAAACGCATCAGGATGTGCGGCATGCCGGCAGTACCGAGCACCAGCGCCATACCGAGCGATATCTGGTCCAGCGGGTTCTTCAGGAACAGGCCCGGCTCCAGGAAGCGCTGGCCGTAATCGAAACCTTCCTTCTTTACCACGTCTTTCAGGACGTTGATCTGCACATGGTCCTGGATGTTGGTGCTGCTGACGATATCATGGAAGAACTGTAACGGGTTCATCCCGGACTTGAGCATGACCAGTATGGAGAGGAGGAAGGCGCCGCTCATGAGAAGGCCGGCCTTGATGATCTGCACCCAGGTGGTGGCGGTCATGCCGCCGAACACTACATAGATGACCATCAGGCAGCCGACGCCGATGATGGCGGTCTTGTAGGGGATTTCGAGCAAGAGCTGCATGAGCTTCCCTGCACCGACCATCTGGGCGGTGAGGTAGAAGGTGGAAACCGCAACCGTGGAAATCGCCGCAATGGCGCGCACCGGTTTTGGATCGGTCCTGAAGGAAAGGATGTCGCCAAGGGTGTATTTCCCGGCATTGCGGCACGGTTCGGCAACGATCAGGAGCACGGTGATGTATGCCACCAGCCAGCCGACCGAATACATGAACCCGTCATAGCCGTAGAGGGAAATGAGGCCGGAAATACCGAGGAACGAGGCCGCCGACATGTAGTCACCGGCGATGGCCCAACCGTTCTGGGTGCCGGTGATGCCGCCACCCGCAGCATAGAAATCGGCTGCTGTCTTGGTCTTCTTTGCAGCCCAGACGACGACGCACATGGTAGCGGCGATGATCATGCCGAACATGCCGATGGTGATGGTCTTGTTGGCCTTGATCTTCTTCGGCGCTTCAACCGGGGCTGCGGCCTTGGCTGCTACCGGAGCGGCAGTGGGAGAGGCTGCCGTGGCGGCTGCGGGTGCAGCCTGGGTAGTAGCGGACGCGGCGACGGCCGGCGCGGCCGGAGAGGCGGCTGGGGCCTTTGCCGGTTCGGCTGCGTAAGCGAGAGTGCCCAAAGAGAGGGCTAAGGTCAATGCAGCAAATAATTTTTTCATGTTTTTAGTCCTCCTTTACTTGAGTTCGTCTACGAGTTCGCGGGTAAGCCGGTCAAAGTCCTTGTTGGCCACGTGTGAATAATAGAGCGCAATCCCCCAGGAGACAAAGAACTGGGAGAGAGCGAACAGATAACCGAAATTGACGTTACCGATAATCTTGATCTTGAAGAGGCCCGGCGTATAAGCCGCACCGATTGGGAGGAGGAAATAAAAAACGGATGAGAAAATCCACCAACCGAACAGGAACACGGTTTTCTTGTGGTGGAGTTCGACGAATTTTGGGTTCTTGGCAATCGCCGCCCAGTCATACTGTTTTTCTGCCATGGTAGTTACTCCTTTCATAGTAAGATAACCATTTGAAGGAAGCGCTTCACGCCTCATGTGTCAATAATCTCTAAGCCACCCCCCTTTCGTAATTAATTTTTTATCCATGACACCGTTTACTGCTCACATTCTGGCATAGCCGAATTTCATGGAAAGCATTTCAGCCCCGTCGCAAAGCGACGGGATAATTTCGTTTTCGAGACGGCCGGCGACCATGCGAAACGATGGACCCAGCATGGTGAGCGCACCGACGACCTTTCCCGCATAATCCCTCACGGCAACGGCAACGCTGACAATACCCTCGCCTAGTCCGCCACTGTCAACGGCAACACCCTTTTCGCGAATGGTATCCAGTTCGGCCTCAAGTCCGGCGAGGTCCGGAATCTCCTTGTTGCGGCGACGGAAGAACTTGTCCAGCATGTCCCTCGACTCCAGCGCCTTTATTGCCTTGCCGGCGGCATTGGTGAAGAAGGGGAACCTCTTGCCGACAAGGGGCGCCGCCTTTATC
>DAIEGL010000254.1 GCA_027356255.1 Geobacter sp.
CCGGTATAAAGAAGAAGAGCTGAAGGCTGCGGCCGAATCTGCTGAAGCCGGGCGGGCCGCCATCGAGCGGATGATCCGGGAAAAGGTCGCTGCTGAAACCGCAGCAACTGAAAAAGCAAAGGCTGCGGAACGGGCGCTTGCAGAAAGCATGGCGGCGGGAAAGCCCGCCGGGGAAATGGCGCCGGCAAGCCCCGAGGGCGCGGATGAAACGGCCGAGGAAGCGGCCAGGGCAAAGGCGGAGGCGGAACGCCTGGCGGCCGAAGAGGCGGCCAGGGCGAAGGCCGAGGCGGAGCGCCTGGCGGCTGAAAAAGCAGCCAAAGAAAAGGCAGAAGCGGAGAGAATTGCCGCGGAAAGAGCCGAAGCGCAGAGGGCCTTTGCCGCAGCGGCCTCTGCGGCAAAGGCGGTGGAAGACCGGAGAGCAACGGAGAAAAAGGAGGCCGGGAAATCGGCGCCGCCGGTATTGCGGGGAACAAATACTGCCGCCGTCGAGGCTCCTCGTGCCCCTGTCTCCGCCGTGGCGCTGAATCACGACGACCCCTTTGCCTTCCTGGAACAGTCGGGGTCGGGATGGTCCGGACATGCCTCGGGGAACGGCACGGCTTTTCTCCTGGACAGGTCGAGGAAATGGGTCGGGTATTCATCGCCCGAAGAGGTCATCGCCCTGCAGGAGTCGATAAATCTGGCCCGCGCCGCCCTGGAGGGAAATGCAAACCAGAACTGCAAGGGGTACGTCTGCACCCTGAACGAAAAGGGCCACCCCCATGTCTACGTTGCCATACTCCTCAACGACAGCGGCAAGGTGCTGGTCTACACCCCGGAGAGGCAGCCCGGCTCCCCGGAGGAGTGCGACGCTGTCATCGCAGACGCGGTCCATTTTCTTGAACTGATCGGGTTCATGATGGATGCCGTAAAAATGGGCGCAGACAAGGAAAGCCGCATGGCGGCAATCGGCAAAATCCCCGTATTGCATAAGAAACAAGGGCCGGCCAGGCCCTGAACCGGAGAATTGATGATAAAGAATGATGCCCGGCAACTCCTCGAATTCGACAAGATCCTCGCCTTCATCGCCGGATTCGCCAACAGTGCCCCCTCCCGAAAAGCCATCGGGGAAATCGCTCCTCTCGACACGCGGGAAGCCATCGAAAAACGGTTCGGCCGGATCGGGGGAATCAGGCGGCTGGCCCAGATGGGGGTACCGCTCAGACTTTCGCAATTTGAGGATATCGCCCCGCTTCTGGAAGAGGTGCGTCCGGAAGGGGCGGTGCTCGATCCCCACGATCTCGTCGTCCTCACCCCGGTTCTCCAGACCCTGTCAGCCATCGCAAAGCAGTTCGGCTATCGCACCGACATCCCCCTTCTCTCTGAGCTGGCCGGGAACCTGACCGGCTTCCCCCATATCCTCGACCGCCTTGAAGTGACCCTCGATTTCGAGGGGAACATACTCGACACCGCTTCGCGCCTCCTCCAGGAGCTGCGTGCCCGCAAAAGGGGATTGACGGCCCGGATACGGAAACGGCTGGAGGAGATCGTCCGCGAGCCGAAGGTGGCGATCTTTCTCCAGGACGAGTTCGTCACCCAGCGCGGCGGGCGATGGGTGATTCCGGTGCGCATGGATTCCAAGGGGATGGTGGCCGGCGTAGTGCATGACGTCTCCAATACCGGCGAGACCGCGTTCATGGAACCTCTGGAGATCATCGGCCTCGCCAACGAGCTGGAGAACCTGGCCGCGGAGATTAAGGGGGAAGAGATCCGCATCATCCGCGATATCTGCCGGGATATCCGCGTTGCCGCCGATGATATCGGCGCTGAGTTTGCCACGCTGGTGCAGCTCGATACGCTGAACAGCATCGCCCGCTTCGCCGAACTGATAAATGGGCATACCCCCGGCGTGAGCGACGCCCCGCTCATCAAGCTGACCGGGGCGCGCCACCCGCTCCTCATGCTCCTCCACCTGGAGGGTAACACCCCGGAGCCGGTCCCCCTCGACCTGGCACTGGGAGAAACGCACGGCTCAACCATGGTCATAACCGGCCCCAACGCCGGCGGCAAGACCATCGCCATCAAGACCGTCGGCCTGCTCCTCCTCCTGGCCATGTCCGGGATACCGATCCCGGCTGACCCTTCATCCACGTTCCCCCTGGCAGGCGGGCTTCTGGTCGACATGGGCGATGACCAGTCCATAGAGAGCAGCCTCTCCACCTTTTCCGCCCATGTGGCCAACATGGCGGAAATACTGGGGCGCGCAGACCACGGCAGCATCGTCCTCATGGACGAACTGGGGACCGGCACCGAGCCGGGCCAGGGGGCCGCCATCGCCTGCGGCGTGCTCAACGCGCTCAAGGAGAAAGGTGCCCTCGTCCTTGCCACCACCCACCTGACCGACATAGTCGCGTTTGTCCACCGGACGGAAGGCATGGTAAACGCCTCCATGGAGTTCGACCAGAAGGCGCTCACCCCGCTCTATCGGCTCCAGACCGGCGAACCGGGCCAGTCCCACGCCATCGAGATCGCAAGGCGTTACGGCATGCCCGCCGGCGTCATCAGGTTCGCCCAGGAAATGGTCGGGACAAGGGAAGCGGAGTTCCACTCGCTTCTGGCAGAGTTGAAGGAGAAGCGGCTCCGCTACGGAGAGCTACTGGCAGACGCGGAATCGCGCGAGAGAAGGGTCGAAGAACGGGAAAGGCTCCTCGCCGTGCGCCTCGCCCAGGCGGAACAGGCGAAACAGGAAGCCCTGGAAAAGGCTTTCCGCGAAGCGCGGGATATAGTCGCCACGGCCAAACGGGAAACGAGGGCCATCCTCGACGAGGCAAAGCGGGAAAAGGGGCGCGAGTCGCTGAAGAAGCTGGAAGCCATCGAAAAGAGCGTCGAGGAGCAGCTCCGGCAGCACGAAGGGGAAAGGCCCCTTTCGCCGGATGAGCTCCATCCGGGCGTCCAGGTCTTCGTCCGCTCGCTCGGCTTCGACGCCGCCATCGTCAAGATCGACGCGAAGCAGCAGCGGCTGCGGGTAAGAGTGGGACAGAGGGAAGTGGAAGTGCCGCTGTCCGACATCGCCGCCAAAAAGGGGAAAAAGCTCAAGGAGATGGAGCGCCCCCGCCGGAGGACCACCGAGGAGGCAGAAGCCTCCCACGAACTCAAGCTCCTCGGGTTGCGGGTGGATGCCGCCCTCTCCCTGATAGAACCGTTTCTGAACCACGCCTCCCTGGCCGGTTATGGTGAAGTGAGGATCATCCACGGCACGGGAACGGGAGCGCTGATGCGGGGGGTACGCGAATACCTGGACGGGCACCCGCTGGTCAGGGAGTTCCGCAGCGGCGAACAGTTCGAAGGGGGGAACGGCGTGACCATTGTCACCATGCGCTGACGGCAGTCTTCCGCCCCCAGAAGATTCGTCTGGGGGGGAAGGCCGCCTGCCGCAACTTCGTCCGTTCGCTCGGTCGCCGCAGCTGCGGCTCTGTCGCTCACTCCCTAAGCCACGGCAGCCGTCCCCGGAAATGCCGGAAGATCCCAAAAAAAGAGCGCCCGCCAAACATGACGGGCGACGTCCGAAACCGCCGCTGAAAAGCGCTACCTCTTGTAGCTCACTGCATCATGGCAACTGACCGTACAGTTGCCGCCGTCCGATGTCGCCTTGTAGTCGATCGTCACCTCATCCTTCCCCTTGCCGCTTTTTTCCTTAATCAGCCTCTCCTGCCGGCTGGAATGGACATCATGGCAGACGGTGCAGTTGAGCCCGTTCTTGCTGTTCACGTGGAGATAATGGAGGTTCTGCCTGCCGTCGCGGAAGGCGGTCGCATTTTCCGTCTCCTCTTCGGTCATGCTCTTGCTGTCGTGGCAGGTAAAGCAGAGGGCATAGCGGTTGTCACTGTACGGCAGGTTGTACTCTGCGGGGAAGCCCGTCTTGAGCAGCCGGGCGTTGTCCGAGCCGTGCACGGCATGGCAGCTCTCGCACTCGCCCGATGCTACCGGCATGTGCACCGATTTGCCTTCGGCCAGGGCGCTGTCGTGGCAATTGAAGCAGATCAGCGGTTGCGACTGCCTGATCAGTTTCGCCGCCTTGGCCTGGTGGGGTGAATGGCAGTCCAGACAGGCGCCGTCGGCAACCGGCGCATGGGGAAATTTCTTTTTCTCGAACCCCTTCACGTCGTGGCACTGGAAACAGAGCCTGCTCCCGGTAAAGCGCAACAGCTTCTTGTTCGGGGAGTTGTGCGGTGCATGGCAATCTCCGCACTCCCCTTCCTGGATCGGCCCGTGGACGCTCTTTTCCGACGAGAGGTTGTCGTGGCAGTCGTAACAGAGCTTGGCCCCCCTGACCTTGACCGCAAACAGCCCCTTCTTGAACTGGTGGTCACCCCCCTCGGTATTGTGGCAGGGGGTGCACTCCTTGCCGGAGAGCGGTTCGTGGATGTTCTTCCCGTCGAGCTTGCTCGGATGGCAGCGGTAGCAGGGCTTGCCGCTCGCCGGATCGATCGTCCCCACCTCGGCAGCCATCGCCCATCCCGCAGCGACAGCCAGGACTGAGAGGGACGCGGCCACCACGCCAACCACATTACACGGTATCTTTCGCATTCGTTCACCTTTCGCATTTATCGAATTCGCCATGGGCCATGGCCACGTATGGTGAATTTATCGGCTGAAGCGGGATGAACTTGAATCCATAGGATAAATGCGGCATCTCAATCGGCATTTGCCCCTTCACCCCAGGCATGGTATAAATCAAGTTAAAATCCGTAGAACAGAGGGAGCGCAATGCCAAACCACTACGACACGATCATCATCGGCGCCGGGATCAGCGGCCTGAGCCTCGCCCATTACTGTGCCGGAACAGGACAGAAAACAGCGGTCATCGAAAAGAGCGGGCGGACCGGCGGCTGCTTCCACTCCCATCGCTTCGAAGGGGATGCGGCGGACTTCTGGTTGGAATTGGGCGCCCACACCTGTTACAATTCCTACGGCAACCTCATCGGCATCATGGAGGAAAACGGGCTCCTTACGCGCCTCGTGAAAAGGGAAAAAGTCCCCTTCAGGATGCTCGTGGATGGAGAGGTCCGTTCCATCACATCCCAGCTCAGCTTCCCGGAGCTGCTCCTGTCGGTCCCCCGCTTACTCACCCTGAAAAAAAACGGCGAGAGCGTCGCCTCATACTACTCCCGGATCGTCGGTCGCAACAACTACGAGCGGGTGTTCGCTCCGGCTTTCAATGCGGTCCTCTCGCAAAAGGCCGACCGGTTCCCGGCAGGGATGCTCTTCAACAAACGACCGCGCCGCAAGGAGATCATGAAGAGCTACACCCTTGTGAACGGCCTCCAGACGATCACCGATGCGCTCAGCTGCAAGGCGGGGACAGAGGTGCTGACAGGAACTACGGTATCCGCCGTAGATTTCTCGGCCGGCGCATTCGGGATCAAAACGGAGGACGGCCGGAGCCTCACGGCAAGAAACCTCTCGCTGGCCGTTCCGCCGCCCGAGGCAGCATTGCTCCTTGGCGGGTTGTTCCCCGATCTTTCCGCGCTCCTCGGCCAGATAAGGATCGAGACCATCGAGACGGTAGGCGTGGCGGTGAAGAGGGATAAGATCCGGCTCCCCTCCCTGGCCGGGATCATCGCCCGGGACGACATCTTCTATTCCGCAGTATCGCGGGACACCGTCCCCCACGCGAAATACCGGGGGTTCAGCTTCCATTTCAAGAGTGGAGTGGCGGGACTCGATGAAAAGCTGAAGCGGATCGCCGAGGTCCTCAAGGTTGAAAGGGAGGAACTGGTCCAGTTTGCCGTCAGGGAAAGCCG
>DAIEGL010000258.1 GCA_027356255.1 Geobacter sp.
TTGCCCGGAGGTCCTCTGTGTAGCGGGCGGCGATCCGCCCCGCATGGCTGAGTACGATGGCGGCGGTATTGGAGTCGGTGCCGTCGAGGATCAACTGCACCGGCGCAGCCCTTCCCGCGACAAGGGTCCGGGCAAACCCGCAGTCCATCCGGAGCACGGCCTTCACCGCCCCGCGGTCCACCAGTTCCCGCGCCCGATGGTCACTGCCGACGTACTCCGTTATGTCAAAATAGCCCGACCGGACGAAGCGGGCGACGAGCTCCCTGCTCTCCTGGCTGTTGTCCAGATCGTAGACCGCCGTCGCCACGTGCCGCACATCGGTATTGACCGCATAGCCGAAGATCACGGTCTGCACAGCCGGCACGAGGAAAATGAGAAAACGCATCCGCGGGTCGCGGAAGACCTGGATGAATTCCTTGATGAGCATGGTCTTCAGGCGTTCTAACATTAAAACCTCATTCAATCTTTTTCCTGAATTTCCTGATAGCCAGGATGAGCACCAATGCGCTGAACCCGGCCAGAAACCCCGCCTCCCCGGCCAGGATGTCGAGCCCCACGTCCTTCAGGTAAATACCACGCAGAAGTGTCACGAAGTATCGGGCGGAGATGATGTAGGTCACCCACTGAATCGGCAGCGGCATATTGGCGATGGGAAAGATGAAACCGGAGAGAAGAAATGCCGGCAGCACGGTCACCACCAAGGCAACCTGGGAGGCTACGAGCTGGCTCTTGGTCACTATGCTGATCAGTATTCCGAGCCCCAGCGCGCCGACGAGGAAGATGAGCGACATGGCGAAAAGGAGCCAGAGGCTGCCGCGAAAAGGGATGTGAAAAAAGAGACGGCCGACGATCACACAGAGGATCAGGTCGAGGATGCCGATGGCGAAGTACGGGGCGAGCTTGCCGATGATCAGCTCCGGCCCGGTGAGGGGGGTGGCGATGAGCTGCTCCATACTCCCCGTTTCCCACTCGCGGGCGACGGTCAGGGAGGTGAGGAGCGCCGCGATGACCATCATGATAATGGCGATCAGGCCGGGAAAGATATAGTCACGCGAAGTCATGTCGGCGTTGAACCAGACCCGCGGCCGCACGTCGATCATGGTCCTGGGAGGCATCAGCCCCATCCGTCTGATCTGCTCCAGGGACACCAGGCGGGAGTAGCCGCCGGTCACCGCCTCGGCATAACCGAGGGCGATGGTGGCGGTGTTGGGATCGCTCCCGTCCAGGATGGCCTGCACCGGAGCGGTCCGCCCCGCTTCGACGGCCCGGGCGAAGTCCTGCGGGATGACGATGGCGATGAGCGCGGAACGGTCATCGATGGCGCGCTCGATCTCCCGGTAGCTGGTGGCGTAGCGCTGAAGGGAGAAATAGCGGGAACCGGTGAATCCGCTCAAGAGCTCGCGGCTCGCCGTGGTGTTGCTCTGGTCCCAGACGACGAGCGGCACCCTGTCCACATCCAGGGTGAGGGCGTAACCGAACAGAAACAGCATCACCATCGGAATGGCGATCCCCATGCCGAGGCTCCGCCAGTCGCGGAAGACGTGGAGGAATTCCTTAAGGGCTACGGCTCTTACGCGCTGGATATTCATCACCTGAACCTTTTTACCACCAAGCCGGCGCAGCCGGAACCAACTAAGAAAGACAAAACCTGTAATGGGCCACAGAAAAAGCGGAAAAATCCGATAACTGCGAATTAATCTGACCCTAAGTTGTTAAATCCGTTTTGATCCTCTTTTTCCGTTTTTTCTGCGTCCTTGTTTTTTGTCTTTCCCCAGTTTGTTTTGCTCATCCAGTTGACTAATGCGGCAGTTGTCTTTTATCCACTGAACTCCCGCTGCGGCGCTTCCTGCCGGTCGCGCATCTCGATGAGCGAGACGAAGACGTCTTCCAGCGAAGGGGTGATCTTCTCCAGCCGTTCGACCTTTACCCCCCTTTCGGCCAAGAGCGCCGACATGGCCGGAATCGCCCGCCCGGCGTCTTCCGTGACCACGTGCAATCCCTTGCCGAACATGGCGGCATGCTTTACCCCCGGCAGGGCCTCCACATCGTCCATCATCTCCTGGGCGTGCTCACACGTCACCTCCACGACCTCTTCGGCCATGAAGCGGGTCTTCAGCTCGGTCGGGGTCCCGAGGGCGATCAGTTCGCCGCGATAGATGAGGCCGAGGCGGTCACAATATTCCGCCTCATCCATGTAGTGGGTGGTCACGAAAACCGTCACCCCTTCCCCCGCCAATCTGTAGATCAGGTCCCAGAAATTGCGACGGCTGATGGGGTCCACGCCGGAGGTCGGTTCGTCGAGAAAAATGATCGGCGGCTCGTGGATGATGGCGCACCCCAGGGCCAGACGCTGCTTCCAGCCGCCGGATAGGGTGGAAGTCAGGGAGCTGCGATGCTCCGCAAGCCCCGCCATCCCGATAACCCAGTCCTTGCGCGGCCGCTTCTTCTCAGCCGGGATCTTGTAGATGCCGCTGTAAAAGTCGATGTTCTCCTCGACGGTGAGATCCTCGTAAAGGGAGAAGCGCTGGCTCATGTAGCCGATGTTCTTCTTGATTTCCTCAGGCTGGCGGACAATATCGAAACCGGCGACCGTCCCTGCCCCGGCCGTGGGGAGCAGAATGCCGCAGAGCATGCGGATGGTGGTGGATTTCCCCGCACCATTTGGGCCCAGGAAGCCGAATATCTCCCCTTTTTTCACGTCCAGACTGACCCTGTTGACGGCGATGAAGTCGTCGAAACGCTTCTCCAGGTCGCGCAGGGAAACGGCAAAGTCCGTCACTGTTCACCTCCCGACAGGACCGACACGAACACATCCTCCAGAGTGGGTTCGATACGACGGATGTCCAGAAGCCCGATCCCCTCCCGATGCATGATCTCCGTCACCAGCCCGGGCGCTGCGTCCGGGTCACCCGTCACAAGGTGCAGCCGGTCGCCGAAGAGGCCGACGGAGGCATCGGAAAGCCCCTCGCGCAAAAAGCGCAGGCTGCGGCGGGGGTCGTCCGCCCTTATTTCGAGGATTGCACCCGGCATGAGCTTCTTCAGCTCCTGCGGCGTGTCGCAGGCGAGAAGCCGACCCTTGTGGATGAGCCCCACCCGGTTGCAGCGGTCCGCCTCGTCCAGATAGGCGGTGGTCACGAATATGGTCACCCCTTCCTTGAGGAGCTGATAGAGGATGCGCCAGAAATCGCGACGGGAGACCGGGTCCACGCCGTTGGTCGGCTCGTCGAGAAAAAGCACCTGCGGCGTGTGGACCAGTGCGCAGGCAAGCCCGAGCTTCTGCTTCATCCCCCCGGACAGGTTCCCCGCCCGGCGTTTTCTGAAGGGGGTGAGATTGCTGAAGGAAAGGAGCCGGTCGATCTGTGCCTCCCGCCCCTTCTGCGGCAGGCCGTAGATGTCGGCGTAGAAATGGATGTTCTCCAGCACGGTCAGATCGGGATAGAGGCCGAAGCGCTGACTCATGTAGCCGATCTCCCCCCTGATCGACTCCGCCTCCCGCACCGCATGCCGCCCCAGTACCCAGGCATAGCCTGAAGTCGGTTCCATGATCCCGGCCAGCATGCGCATGGTGGTGGTCTTCCCCGCCCCGTCGGAGCCGACCAGTCCGAACAGCTCCCCCTTGGCCACGGTGAGGGTGAGCCCGGCCACGGCGGTGAGGGCTGCGAAGCGCTTGGTCAGGTTGTCGGTTTTGATGGCATCCATATATTCAGGATCGAGGAACGAGGCACGAGGTTAAAGGTTCCTCGATCCTCGATCCTCATACCTCGCTCCTAACGGGTTTCTATCTCCGCATCGGCCGGCATCCCAGGCTTCAGCTCCATCAGCGGGTTGGGGATGGTGATCTTGATCCGGTAGACGAGTTTCACCCGCTCTTTCTCGGTCTGGACGTTCTTCGGCGTGAATTCAGCCTCGGGAGAGATGAACGACACCCACCCGTCGTAGACCTTGCCGGGCCAGGTGTCTGTTCGCACCCGCGCCTTTTGCCCCACCTTGATCCGGCCGAGATCGGTCTCGGCGATATAGGCCCGAAGCCAGGTGTTGTTGATGTCCCCTATGGTGATGACCGGCGTGCCGACGGCAACCTGTTCGCCCGGTTCCACGTTCTTGGAGAGCACCAGCCCGGCAAGCGGGGCGGTCAACGTGGTATACCCCAGCCGGGTTTCCGCCTGGGCCTGGGCGGCTTCAGCCTCCCTGAGCCGCGCCCTCGCCTGATCGATCCGCTCCTGCCGCGGACCCTTGCGCACCAGGATGAACGCCTCCCGTGCCTCCTTAGCCGCCGCCTGCGACGTCTCATAGGCGGTGCGTGCCGTGTCCAGTTCCCGCTGCGGGATCACCTCCTTGGCAAACAGGGCCTTTTCCCGCCGATACTCCGTATCGAGTCGTTTCGCTTCGGCCTCGGCCCTGTCCAGGGCAGCCTGGGCCTGGGCGATCTCCTCGCGGCGGGAACCGGCCTCCAGTTCGGCCAGCACCGCCCGCATCGCCTCGGTTTCCGAGCGGGCGCGGGACACCTCTTGTTCGAAATCCTCGCTGTCGAGTCGGGCAATGAGCTGGCCGGGGCGGACCATCTCCCCCTCGTCCACCGGCCGTTCCTTCACCCTGCCGGGCACCTTGAAGCTCGCCTCCACGGCAATCAGTTCGATATTGCCAGAAACGCGAACGGTCCCCTTCCTGTCGCGGGACCTTCTGTCTACCAGGTAAGCCACTGCCGCCGCAATGACGATTACGGCGGCAATGACGGCAAGCCTTCTTTTCACTCTGCGCTCCCCGCTTCGGCTGTTTTCATATTGCATATATACCATCACTTCTCCACGATTGGAATGGTTCGTGCTTTTTATACGGATATATTCATTACACGTTGAGAAAATAACTACATAAGGCGGTGATTTTATTGAGAACTGTACTTATATGCGACGATGAGCCGATCATCAGGATGAGCCTAAAAAATAGGCTGAAAGAGTTGGGCTTTGGTGAAATTATGGAATGCGGCGACGGCGAAGCGGCGGTACAGACGGCATTGAGCCGTCTTCCCGACATGGCCATTCTCGACGTCTCCATGCCGAAAATGGACGGCATCAGTGCGGCCCGTGCAATCAGGAAGAAACTGAAGATCCCCATTCTGCTCCTCACGGCCTGCATAGACCCGGACACGGTCAATAGGGCGAAAGATGTGGGGGTTGCCGCATTTTTGACTAAGCCGTTCCGCGATCAGGACCTCTGGCCGGCCATCGAACTGGCCTTTGCCCATGCCCATGAGATCGATGAACTCAAGGAACAGGTGGAAGACCTGAAGGAAACCATCGAAAGCAGAAAGGTCATCGAAAAGGCCAAAGGGGTCCTGATGCGCGCCCAGGGGCTTTCTGAACCGGAGGCGTTCCGCAAGATGCAGAAGCTGGCCATGGACAAAAGAAAATCCCTGCGCCAGATCGCCGATGCTATCCTCCTGACCGAATCGTGATTATTTTCCAGGCAATCCGTCCCGGGAAGCAAATATAATCAAATAAAAGCAGTTGACATGTACTACTCTTTTACCTACTATATTTCTATTAATAAAGGGGAGTAGCAATCGGCCGGAGAAATGGCCGACCCACAGTTCGTCAAGACGGCCGCAAGGCCCGGACCCGGGGCAGAGACCATCACGTCAACGCATGCAAGACCTTTATCCAACGCGATATCACCACGCCTGGGTAAAGGTCTTTTTTATTACCCCGGCGGATTTCACACAATCGGAGGTAATCACAATGAACAGACTCAAAACGACCCTTCTCCTCACCTGTCTCACCCTCCTCATGGTGGCCATGGGGAGCGCCATCGGCGGCAGAAGCGGCATGATCTTCGCCTTTTTCATGGCCTGCGCCATGAACGTCTTTTCCTACTGGTTTTCCGACAAGATCGTCCTCAACATGTACGGCGCCAGGGAAATAACGGAAGCAGAGAACCCGGGCTTCTACGGCATGGTGCGTCAGCTTGCCGTCCAGGCAGGACTTCCCATGCCGAGGGTCTACATCATCCCGTCGGAAAGCCCCAACGCCTTCGCCACCGGCCGGAACCCGGACCACGCGGCAGTGGCCGCCACGGAAGGGATACTGCGCATCCTCACCCCGCAGGAACTGGAAGGAGTCATGGCTCACGAGCTCTCCCACGTGAAGAACCGCGACATCCTCATCTCCACCATCGCCGCCACCATCGCCGGCGCCATCTCCATGCTCGGCAACATGCTCCAGTGGGCGGCCATCTTCGGCGGCGGCCGGGACAACGACGATGAGGGGGGCGGCATGCTCGGCGGCCTGGCAATGGCCATAATCGCCCCTATTGCCGCCATGCTGATCCAGATGGCCGTTTCCCGCTCACGGGAATACCTGGCGGACGAATCGGGGGCCAGGATCTGCGGCAATCCGTTGTACCTGGCCAACGCCCTGCGCAAACTGGACAACGCCTCACGCATGCTCCCCATGGAGGAAGCCCGTCCGGCAACGGCCCACCTCTTCATCGTCAACCCGCTGACCGGCGGCGCCCTGCTCAGGCTCTTCTCCACCCATCCCCCCATGGAAGAGCGGATTGCGAAACTGGAGGCCATGGCGTACAGACCGCAGCGCTAGCAATTGCCCTGACGATTCTACAGATACCGACGGCTCGTGAAGTGTGAAGGGGTTTTATCCTCACCCTTTCACACTTCACTCTTCACATTTCAACATGTTATGGAGTACTCCATGTCCAGCCAAACCACCATGTGGATCGCCTTTGCCGTCGTCATAACGGTCATGTTCATCCTAGACATCGGCATCTTCAACCGCAAAAGCCATGAAATCAGATTTCGCGAGGCGCTGACCTGGACCCTCGTATGGGTCTCACTGGCGCTCCTTTTCAACGCCGGGGTCTATTTTTACATGGGGCCAACCAGGGCGCTTGAATTTTTTACCGGCTACGTCATCGAGGAGTCGCTCTCCGTAGACAACCTCTTCGTCTTCCTCATGATTTTCTCCTATTTCCACGTCACCAAGACGCATCAGCCGAAGATACTGAAATGGGGGATCATCGGCGCGCTGGCGATGCGAGCGGTCTTCATTCTGGTGGGGATCGAGCTGATTGAACGGTTCCACTGGATGATCTACGTCTTCGGGGGTCTTTTGGTCGTTACCGGCACAAAGATGGCCTTCGGGGGCGAGGAAAAGATCGAGCCGGAAAAGAACCTGCTGGTGCGGATCGTGAGGAAGTTCGTTCCCATCACCAAACGGGTGCGGGACGACCGTTTCTTCATCAGGAAGGGGGGTATTCTGGCCGCCACCCCGCTCTTCCTGACCCTCCTCGTGGTGGAGTCGAGCGACGTGATCTTTGCCGTGGACTCCATCCCGGCGGTGCTGGCCGTCACCCACGACCCGTTTATCGTCTATACATCCAACGTCTTCGCCATCATGGGGCTCCGGTCCCTCTACTACCTCCTGGCCCACGTCATGGAGATGTTCGTCTACCTGAAGCTGGGGGTCTCGTTCATCCTCGCCTTCGTCGGCGCCAAGATGCTCCTCACCGACATCTACCCGATCCCCATCTACTTCTCCCTCGGGGTCATCGTCGGCGTCCTCGCCATCTCCATCCTCACCTCGGTGGCCATCGGCGGCAGGAAAGAGAAAAAAGTACACGGCTGACAATCAAAAGGGGCGCCCGCAAGAGGCGCCCCTATCGTTCAGCGTTCACCATCGACCATCGACTGCCGACCGCCTTTCACCGCCTTCGAACAATCCTCACCTTCTCGATTGCCGTTTTCTTCACCTCTTCGCAGACCAGCGTGAAATCGTTCCAATCCAACCGTTCCCCCCTTTCCGGGAAGCGCCCCAGCTGGTCCAGTATCAGCCCGGCAAGGGTATCGTAGGGGATATCCTGGGCAAGCTTGATATTGAGCAGGTCCTCCAGATCGTTGATCGAAATCAGGGCATCCACGACCAGGCTTCCGTCGGCAAGCCTCTGTATGCGGCGGGGCTCGCCGATGTCGTGCTCGTCCTCGATCTCCCCCACCAGCTCCTCAAGGAGGTCCTCGGTGGTCACGAGGCCGCTCAAACCACCGTATTCGTCCACCACGAGCGCCATGTGGCTCCGCTTGCGCTGCATCTCCTTCAGCAGGTCATTGACCTTTTTCCCTTCCGGCACATAAAAAGGGGGACGGATGATGGCGTTGATGTCGAACTCCGGCTCAGCCACGATCCGGCCGAGGAAATCCTTGCCGTGGATGACTCCGGTAACATCCTCAATGCTCCCGCGGAACACCGGGTAGCGGGAATACTGGTTTTCCAGGATGAAGCGGAGCATCTCTTCGCGGGGGAGGTCCAGGTCCAGGGCGGCCATCCTGGTGCGCGGCACCATCACCTCGCGGACGCTGGTATGGGTGAAATCAAAAATATTCCTGATGTACTCGCTTTCGGCCGCGCTGAACACCCCGGTTTCATGCCCCTCGGCCACGATGTGCTGCACCTCTTCGCGGGTAATGAAGGCCCGCCCCTCGACCTTGATCCGCATCAGCCAAAGGACGGTTTTGCTCGAAACGGTCAGAAAGGAAACAGCGACGCTTCCTATTTTTTCCAGGATATTAATAGGCTTTGCGACCCTGAGAGCAACGGTATCGGCATACTGCAAGCCGATGGTTTTGGGCACCAGTTCCCCCACGATCAGGATGAGATAGGAAACAATCGCAACAACCACCGTAATGGAGACGGGCTCCGCCGCGTTTCTTATCATCGCGTACGGCATCCGCTGCAATATCGGTTTCAGATGTTCCACAGCGATGATGCCGCCGACCGCCGAGGCTGTGGAACCGACCACGGTCATGCCGATCTGGACTATGGCCAGCAGACGATGGGGGTCCTTCCTCTGATCATCCAGTATCCGGGCCCGCTCATCCCCCGCCGCCACGAGCTGGGCAATCCTGCTTTTCCTGATGGAAATTATGGCAAACTCGGAACAGGCAAAAAAACCGTTAACTACGATTAGGACGAGTATAACGAGCAGCTCCAGTGACACGGTATCCAAACGGTTCCTCCACACAAAAAGTTATTTCTCATTTTCCCTGCAAGAGCCCTGTTTGTCAACCTTTGATGCAGGGCCAGACGGGCGGCGCCATCTTCCCATCTTGACAGAGGAACGCCAACCGCGTAAACTCGGTTATCATTTGGCAACCACAACGGAGTCCACATGGAGAAGCTCACCCCCAGACAACAGATGGTACTCGCCTTCATCTCCGCCCACCTGGAAAGCCACGGTTATCCCCCCACCCTGCGGGAAATCGGTGGGCATCTCGGCATCAACGGCACCCTCGGCGTCATGAAGCACCTGGATGCCCTGGAGCGGAAGGGATTCATCGCCAGAAACGCAGGGAGTTCCCGGGGCATCGCCCTCGTCGGTGCAGTCGCGGCCACCTCCATCCCCATAGTCGGAGTGGTGCGGGCCGGGGCACTGCAGCCGGCCATCGAGGACATCGAAGGGTATTTCGCCGTTGACCGCGCCCTGCTCAAAGGAGCCGACTGCTTCTTCCTCCGGGTCAGGGGTGACTCCATGATCGAGGCCGGCATCCGGTCAGGGGACCTGGCCCTAGTCCGCCCCCAGGCAACGGCCGACAACGGCGACATCGTCGTCGCACGGATAAACGACGAGGCCACCCTCAAGCGCTTCTTCCGGGAAAAGGACCACATCCGGCTCCAGCCGGAGAACAGCAGCATGGAACCGATCATCGTCAAGGCAAGGGAGAGCGAAGTGAGTATAATCGGCAAAGTGACCGGCATCTTCCGCTCGCTTGAATGACCGGCAGAACAGGACAGACAGCAATGCAGCAGATAGGGGAACATATCCGGGTCGCCGTCATTTTCGGGCCAGGGAACCGGATCAGGCCGGTCTGGTTCGACTGGCGTCAGCAAAAACATACCGTGCAGGAGGTCACCTGCTGCTGGGATGAACGGGAAGGAAGCGCCGTCCGCCTTCACTTCGCGGTCAGTGACGGCGCCAACCTCTTCGAGCTGACCTACAACGCTGCCAGACAGCTATGGGCGTTGTCGGCAGTGGACGCAGGATGACCAACAACCCCATGCCCCGCACCATCCTCCACATCGACATGAACGCCTTCTTCGCCTCGGTGGAGCAGCAGACCGATCCCGCCCTGCGCGGCAAGCCGGTGGCCGTCATCGGAAAGGCCGAGCGGACGATCATCCTGACCGCGTCTTACGAGGCAAGGGGGTACGGCGTCAAGACCGGCATGCGGATCTTCGAGGCGCGGCAAAAGTGCCCGGAGCTCATCTGCGTCCCCGGCAACAACCGCAGATATACCTCGATCTCCCGCCGGATCATGGAGATGCTCCAGGACTATACCCCGCTCGTGGAGGTGTTCTCCATCGACGAGGCGTTCCTCGACATCACCGGCTCCCTCCGTCTCTTCGGCTCTGCATCCCGGATCGCCCACCTGATCAAGGCCCGCATCAGGCACCGCTTCGGGCTCACCTGCTCCATCGGCATCGCCCCCAACAAGCTCCTCGCCAAGCTCGCCTCGGAGATGAAAAAGCCGGACGGCCTGACCATAATCCACCAGGAAAGGGTCGCCGCCATCCTCGAAAACCTGCCGATCAGGGAACTGTGCGGCATCGGTCGCCAGACGGAGCGTATTCTCACCCTCTTCGGCATCAGGACCTGCGGCGAGCTGGGACGGTTTCCGCTGCACATCCTGACGAGGCGCTTCGGCGTGGTCGGCGAAAAGCTGCACAGGATGGGGCTCGGGATCGACGATGCACCGGTCATCCCGGAGGAGGCGGCGCCGGAGGTGAAATCGGTGGGACACAGCACGACCCTGGAGCGGGACATAACGGAGCGGGAAGAGATCCTCGCAATCATTCTCAGGCTTTCAGAGATGGTGGGGAGACGGGCAAGGAAGCACGCCGTGGCGGGAAAGACCGTCACCCTGACCATACGCTACGCAGATTTCAGCACCTTCAGCATCCAGGCAACGGGGGGCGACTACACCAACCAGAGCGACGACATCTACCGGGCAGCAACGCAGCTCCTGGACAGCGTACACCTCCGCCAGCCGGTGCGCCTCCTGGGCGTACGGATCACCAACCTGCGACACCACACGGAGCAGCTCCCCCTCTTTGTCGAGGAGCGGAAAAAGACCCTGGCCACCGCGGCGATGGACATGGTGAACGACCGTTTCGGGGATTTTACGGTGACCTACGGGAGCCTGATCGACGAGAAGAAGGGGGCGGGCGTCATCTCTCCGGCCTGGCGGCCGGCAGGGGTGAGGCATGTGGATGTCTCTTGAATGAGGAGCATTTACGGGTGGCTCAATCGCCGGACCGTCCGCGCCTTACCGTCCCGGCCACAAACAAATACAGCTTCCAGACGGTAAAACCGCAGGCAACACCTACAGCCGTCCCGGCAATCACATCCAGAGGGTAATGGGCGCCCACATAAACCCGCGAGTAGGAGACAATGGATGCAACGGAGAAAAATGCCCACTTCCAGCGCGCGCTTCTGCCGGAAGAAAGGACGTAGGCGGTCATGAAGGAAAAGACCGCGTGCCCGGAAGGGAGGCTGTTGTACTTTTTAATCTCCCCCAGTATCCTGATCTGCTCCACGCCGATGGCCATGGCAGGGCGCGGCACGTGAAAAAACTCCTTGAGCAGATTCTCGACAAACAAGGCCAGCATGGTCGCCACGGCATAAACTACCAGGTAGCGGCCCGGCATCAGTTTACTGTCGGCAACATAAACAACCACCATAAGGGCGAAGTACAGGTAAAAGAATCCAGCGCCGCCGATAGTTGTAATCAGCGGCATGAGGATGTCCAGAAACGGCAGGTCGGCGTGGTTGATCAGCATGAACAGCTTGTGATTGATCCCCTCCCTGCCGTAGCAGAGTTCGTACAATGCAGTACCCATCTGGTCATTCCTCTCCGGCCGAAGTATCGACTTGCTTCCCGCCGCCGACAGAATAAAAATAATTGTCCGGAAACGTCAACCGAATTTATTTTCGCACGTTTAATCAAAAAAGGATTTACTTCCTTTATTTTTTCGGAAATAATATTGTCATGACAATTATTACAACAACAACATTGTCCAAGAGGAGACCGATGGAGGTCGAACCGGACGCACCGCTGGGATATGTCATCAACAAAGCCGCCTTGATGCTTAAGAATGAGCTGGGGCGACGCTTCAAGCCGTATGACATCACAGTCGAGCAGTGGCGGCTCCTGAACCGCCTGTGGGAAAGGGACGGATTGACCCAGAAGGAGCTGGCCGAGCAGATTTTCAAGGACCAGCCCAACACGACCCGCATCCTGGACAAATTGCAGAAAAAGGGGATCATAAGGAGAGAGGCCAGCCCCGATGACCGGCGGGCCTTCATTGTCAACCTGACCGATGAAGGAAGGATATTGCGGGAGCGGCTTTTGCCCATCGCAAGTAAAACGGGGGAAGACGTCTTCATGGGGGTCAGCGGCGAGGAACAGCGGCTGCTCAAGGGGCTCCTCAACAAGATCTGCGCCAACATCGACACCATTTCTTCCGGCTGCAAATAGCTTCCGAATCACTCTACCAGCGAGGTATTACATGAAGAAGATCATCGTTATCGCCGCAGTACTTCTGGTTGCATCCGCCGTGGGCGTATACTTCTATACCAGGAAACCGGCAGAGGCGTCATACAAAACGGCCAAGGTGGAAAAGGGGCCGATCGCCTCCACCGTTTCGGCCACAGGCACCCTTGCGGCAGTGGTGACGGTGCAGGTCGGCACCCAGGTTTCCGGCACAGTGGCGAAACTGTACGTGGACTTCAACTCGCCGGTGAAGAAGGGGCAGGTCATCGCCCAGATCGACCCTGCGCTCTTCATGGCCCAGGTGGAGCAGTCCCGGGGGAACTTCCTCAATGCCGAGGCCAATCTGAGCAAGGCCAAGGTGATCGTGGCCGATGCCAAGCGGACCCTCGGCAGAAACAAGCAGTTGATAGAGCAGGGCATCATCGCCCAGAGCGACATGGATGCAGTCCAGACCGCCTACGATCAGGCCGTGGCTGGCGTCAAATCCGCCGAGGCTGCCGTCGTCCAGACCAGCGGCGCCCTCCGGCAGGCGGAAACCAACCTCCGCTACGCAACGATCCGCTCGCCGGTAGACGGCATCATCGTCTCGCGGAATGTGGACGTGGGCCAGACCGTGGCGGCGTCGTTCCAGACCCCTACCCTTTTCACCATTGCCCAGGACCTGACCAAGATGGAGATCGACACAAGTGTGGACGAGTCCGACATCAGCCGGATAAAGGTCGGCCAGCCGGCCAACTTCACCGTGGACGCCTATCCGGATCGGCAGTTTTCCGGGACCGTGACCCAGATCAGGAATGCCCCGGTCGTGACCCAGAACGTGGTCACGTACGTGGTGGTCATCGCCGTGAACAACAAAGGACTGTTGCTGAAGCCGGGAATGACCGCCAACGTGGCCGTCCAGACCATGAAGAAAGACGATGTGATCAAGATCCCCAACGCTGCCTTGAGGTTCAGACCGAAGGAAGGAAAGGTAAAAGGTGACGAAACCGGGGCGGGAGTAAAGACGCGAAAAGGGGGAGGACAGCGGGTCTACATCCTGAGCCAGGAGAACAAACCGGTGCCGGTGCCCGTAAAAACCGGGATTGCCGACGACAGGTTCGTGGAGATGGTTTCGGGCAACCTGAAGGAAAACGACGAGGTGATCGTCGATCAGGTCGTTGCCGGCAAGAAGTCGGGCGGCATGAGCGGCGGGCCGATGGGACCGAGGTTTTAAATGGACGAGGTGGTAAAGGTTACGAATGTCACCAAGGTGTATACCATGGGGGACCAGCGGGTGGAAGCGCTAAAGGGGATATCATTCACCATCCGGCGGGGCGAATTCGTCGCCATCATGGGGGCATCCGGGAGCGGCAAGTCCACCTGCATGAACATGCTCGGCTGCCTCGACGTGCAGTCGAGCGGAGAATACCTGCTGGAAGAGGTGAACGTGGGCGGCCTGTCCCGCAATGAGCTGGCCGAGATCAGGAACCGGAAGCTCGGCTTCGTATTCCAGGGTTTCAACCTCCTGGCCCGGACGACCGCCCGGGAAAACGTGGAACTCCCCCTCGTCTACGCTCACGTGCCGGCGGCCGAGAGAAGGGAGCGGGCCCACGCATCCCTGGCGCGGGTGGGACTCGCCGGACGGGAAGGGCATTACTCGAACCAGCTCTCCGGCGGGCAGCAGCAGCGGGTGGCCATTGCCCGGGCGCTGGTGAACGAACCGGCGATCATCCTGGCCGACGAACCGACCGGCAACCTGGACTCGAAGACGACCGTGGAGATCATGGCGATATTCCAGGAGCTGAACCGCCAGGGGATCACCATCATAATGGTCACCCATGAACCGGAGGTGGCAGCCTTTACCGGCAGACACATCATCTTCCGCGACGGGATCATCATCTCCGACACTCCCAATGCACCGGCCGTCGCGGCTCTCCCGGAGGAGCAATTACCATGACCACTTTCCTGCAAAGCCTTCTCATCGCCACGCGGGCGCTCCGGGTCAACAAAATGCGCGCCATTCTGACCATGCTCGGCATCATTATCGGCATCGCCGCGGTCATAGCCATGGTGGCCATCGGCGCCGGGGCGAGCAAGATGATTTCAGACCAGATATCCAGCATCGGCAGCAACCTGCTCCTGGTTATCCCCGGCTCCACCACCAGCGGTGGTCTGCGCTCCGGCTTCGGCGGCACGCCGACCCTCACCTACGACGACGCCAAGGCCATCAAGGCAGAGTGTCCGTCGGTGGGAGAAGTGGCTCCCACGGTCAGGGGATCTGCCCAGGTGGTCTACGGCAACCAGAACTGGTCCACCATCGTCATGGGAACGACACCGGAAATGCTTACCGTCAGGGAATGGCCGCTCGTGGAGGGGCGGAACATTTCCCAGGCCGATGTGGACGGTGCAACAAAGAACTGTCTGATCGGCCAGACCGTCGCCGAAAACCTGTTCGGCGACCTCGACCCGCTCGGGAAAATCATCCGCATCAAAAAAATCCCCTTTACAGTCATCGGTATTCTGGATAAAAAGGGACAATCCCCCCAGGGGCAGGACCAGGACGACGTGATCTACGTCCCCCTGCGCACCGCACAGCGCAAACTCCTCGGCAGCCAGTTCCCCAACACCGTCGGCGCCATGATGATCCAGGCAAAAAGCGCCGAGGTGCTGAATAAAGCCCAGGAGGAGGTGACCGCCCTCCTGAACCAGCGCCACCGGATAGGGCCGGCCCGCGAGGTGGATTTTTCCATAAGGAACCTCTCGGAGATCCTGGCCGTCTCCGAACAATCTTCCAAGGTCATGTCGATGCTTCTCGGCGCGGTCGCATCCATCTCCCTCATCGTCGGCGGGATCGGCATCATGAACATCATGCTCGTGTCGGTAACGGAACGGACCCGGGAGATAGGGATCCGCATAGCGATCGGAGCCAAGCAGCGGGACATTCTCCTGCAGTTTCTCACCGAGGCGGTGCTCCTCACCACCTGCGGCGGCATCATCGGCATGGTGCTGGGAATAGCGGGGGCGCGCATCGTTGCTCAACTGATCGGTTGGCCGACCCTCATCTCTCTGCAAACGATCATCATCGCCTTTGGCTTCTCCGCCGGAGTCGGCGTTTTCTTCGGCTTCTATCCGGCCAGAAAGGCTTCATCGCTGAACCCCATCGAGGCGCTCAGGTACGAATAGAAACAACTTGCTCGGAAAGGGATAGTTGACATGAAATTTTATTGGAAGAGAGCCGTCATCCTGCTGTTTGCCGCAGCATTCCTCGACAGCGCGGGCATAGCTTCGGCCCAGGAAGCACCCCTGAACCTGTCGATCAATGATGCCGTCAAGCTTGCGGTGGAAAAGAACCTGGACGTGAAGGCCGAACTCTACAATCCTGCCATGGCCGAGGCGGACATCCGCAGGAACATGGGAATCTACGACACGCTGCTGAATGCGCTGACGAGCTACAACAACTCCACCACCCTGCCCCCCAACTTTTTTATTTCAGGTGCAACCACGAACCGCCAGCAGACGTTGCAATTCAACGCGGGTGCCAGCCAGCTCGTACAGACCGGTGGTACGGTGGGGTTGGCCTTCAACAACACCTGGAACAACAGTAATGCCGATCAGGCCGGAATACTCTCCAACTACTACCAGTCGGACATCACCCTCAACTTCACCCAGCCGCTGTTGAAAAACCTCGGCAAGGAGGCCACCGAGCTGAACATCAACGTGGCGAGATTCGCCAAGGAGGGGACCCTCGACCGGTTCAAGACCAAGCTGAGCGACACCGTGGCGCAGGTCCGCAACGAATGCTTCAAGCTCTACAGCCTGCGGGAAGACCTGGAGGTCAAGAAAACCTCCCTCGCCCTGGCGCGGAAGATCCTCTCCGACACCCAGGGGCAGGTTAAGGCGGGGGTCCTGCCGGCCATGGAGATCCTGAATGCCGAATTCGGCGTTGCCACTCGTGAGAAGGACGTCATCGATGCCGAAAGGGCGGTAAAGGACGAGATGGACGTCTTGAGGGTCCTGTTGCAGCTTGACAATGGGAGGGATATCGTCATCACCGACCAGCCGACCCGGGAAAACTACCCGGTCGCGGAAGAGGACGCCCTGTCGCGGGCTTTCGCTGAGCGCCCAGAACTCTTGAGCCAGCGGGCGACCGTGAAAACCGACGAGTTGCAGATGCGCGTGACTCGGAACCGCACCCTTCCCGACCTGTCCCTCAACTCCAGCGTCTCTCTCACCGGTCTGGACAAGAGTTACAATCGCGACCTGGAAAGGGTCGGATCGGGCGATTTTCCGGTCTGGGGTATCGGTCTTCAATTGACCTACCCCCTGGGCAATCAGACGGCAAAAAACGACTACATCAAGAGCAAACTGCTGCTGGAACAGACGAAGACCCAGCTGCAGAGCATGGAATCCTCAATTGCCAATGAGGTCAAGACGGCCATCAGGGCACTCCAGTCCAGCTACAAGCAGCTGGAAGTGACCGACCGGGGAAGGGCCTTTGCCGAAGCGCGGCTGGACGCCTTCATCAAGAAGAACAAGGTGGGGCTGGCAACCACCAAGGACGTGCTGGACGTGGAGAACAACCTGGTCACGGCCAAGGGGGACCAGATAAAGGCGGTGACGGATTACAACAACGCAATCACCCAGCTCTGGCGGTCAACCGGAGAGATATTGGACAAGCAAGGGATCAAGGTATCAGACAAGGAAGGGGACTCTCTCTATGACAAATCCCGCACAAATTAGGACGCGCCGCGATCATGTCGTCTAACGGTTTCATCGCCGGAAAACTCGGCAATCTAAAACTCTTCCTGCGCGCCTTGCGCTACAGGAACTATCGGCTTTTTTTCATCGGCCAGAGCATCTCTCTAATCGGCACCTGGATGCAGCAGGTCGCCATGAGCTGGCTCGTTTACCGCTTGACCGGTTCCGCCCTGCTTTTGGGGGTTGTCGGCTTCACCAGCCAGGTGCCCACCTTTCTCGTGGCCCCATTCGCCGGCGTGCTGGCCGACAGGTGGGACCGCCGCCGGCTCCTCCTCTTCAGTCAGTCCCTCGCCATGGTCCAGGCCTTCATTCTCGCTTTTTTCGTGCTCTACGGGGCCATCCAGGTCTGGCACATCATCACTTTGAGCGTTTTCCTCGGCATCGTGAACGGCTTTGACATCCCGGCACGGCAGTCGTTTGTCGTCGATATCGTCGAGAGCAAAGAAGACCTGGGCAATGCGATCGCCCTCAACTCATCGATGGTCAACGGGGCCAGGCTGATCGGCCCATCCATTGCCGGGGTGTTGATCGCGGTTCTCGGCGAGGGGGTCTGTTTCCTGGCGAACGGTCTGAGCTACCTGGCGGTCATCGCCTGCCTGATGGCGATGCGGACAAAACCGAGACCCGCGAGGGGCGCCAAGAAGCCGATCCATCACGAGCTGCGGGAAGGCTTCAGTTACGCCCTGAACTTCGCCCCGATCAGATACCTCCTCCTGCTGCTGGCGCTGGTCAGCCTGATGGGGATGCCGTACAACGTGCTCATGCCGGTCTTTGCCAAGGACATCCTTCACGGCGGGCCGCACACGTTCGGCTTTCTAATGACCGCTTCCGGCGTCGGGGCATTCGCCGGCACCATGTATCTCGCCTCGCGCAAAAGCGTCATCGGCCTCGGCAGAATCATCGCCATAGCCTCTGGCGTCTTCGGCGCAGCGGTCGCCGCCTTCTCCCTCTCCAGGTCCATCTGGGTTTCGGTGCTGTTCCTCCTGATGGCAGGCTTCGGCATAATGACGCAGATAGCGTCGAGCAATACGATCTTGCAGACCATCGTGGACGATGACAAACGGGGACGGGTCATGAGCCTGTTTACCATGTCGTTCATGGGGATGACGCCGTTCGGCAGTCTGATCGCCGGGGCCATGGCCGGCAGGATCGGCGCGCCGAACACGCTCCTTTTGGGTGGGATTGCCTGTCTCGCCGGTTCGCTGTTCTTCGCCAGCCGGCTCCCCTCGTTCAGGAAGAGCATCCGCCCCATATATACGAAGATGGGGATCATCCCAGAAATGGCGACGGGTATCCAGACTGCGGCAGAGCTGACCGTCCCCCCCGAAGAACAATAGGAAGATCTCAAACTTGCCCCCCGCCGGATACGCGCTAGAATTGTGGTATCCACGCGGAGGCAATCATGGCAAAGGACTTCCTGGCGAACGGCTCTTTAGGGACCTTTCTTGAGGAACTCGCCCCCTTCGGCGCACTGCACGGCCCGACCCTTACCGAAGACGGCGTGCCCGCCTTTGCCCCCATAGCCTCCCCGTCGGACCTCCGCCTGGATTACCGGCGCACCCTCATCCCCCCGAAAAAATACCTTTTCCCCCCGCGGACCCCGCTGCTCGAATTCGCCCCGGAGTGCGGCTACCGCCTACCGGCGATCGCCTCCGAAGAGATAACCCTCTTCGGCCTCCATCCCTGCGACCTGTCGGCCATCGCCTACCTGGACCGGGTTTTCATCGAAGACCGGCCCGATCCACTTTACCAGGCAAGGCGCAACGCCCTCACACTGGTCGGGCTATCGTGCAAACCGGACGAATTCTGCTTCTGCGGTGAGCTGGGATGCGATGCGCCGGTCGGTTTCGACATTTTCCTGCAAAGGGTGGAAGGGGGATTTCACCTGCGGCCGGGGAGACGCCGGGGGGAGACGATCATCGCCGGGCTCTCCTCCCTGTCAGAAGGGGCGGAAACTTCAGCGCCGCAAAGCCGGGAGGCAGAGGTGTCCGGGCGCATAAGAAATGCGGCAAAGCGGCAGGAGACGTTCCCGGAGAGCCCGCTCTGGGACGATTTTGCCGCCCGCTGCCTGTCGTGCGGTGCATGTTCGCTATGCTGTCCCACCTGCTATTGCCTTGACATCAGGGAATACGGCAGCCTCGACGGCAGGTCGGCAGCGCGCATCCAGGAATGGGACAACTGCCTCTTCAAGTCGCATGGGGAAATCGCCGGCGGCTACAACTTCCGCAAGACCAGGCAGGAAAGGTTTCGCTACCGCTTTGTCCATAAATACCTGGGCTTCGGCCCGCTCAGGGGTGTCGTATCCTGCGTCGGCTGCGGACGCTGCCGGGAGGTCTGCCCGGTGAGGATCGACCTGATGGAACTCTTCCCGAAAGAGGGGTAGTTTCAACATATTCGGCGTAACACGGGGTCAGGAAATGGGCAAAGAGCCGATGACGAACATACCCGCACCGGCCGAGATTGTCGAGGTGAGACAGGTCTCCGGCGACACGGCGCTCTTCCGGCTGCGGTTCTGGGATGAAGGGACGGGGCACGGCTTCACTTTCGTTCCCGGCCAGTTCGTCCAGGTTTCCGTGCCTGCCGCCGGTGAAGCCCCATTCTCCCCCCTCAGCCCACCGAGAAGCGACGGCACCCTGGATCTCTGCGTGAGAAAGGCGGGGCACGTGACCTCACGGCTGCACAAGGCGAGGGAGGGAGCGATGGTCGGCATCCGCGGCCCATTCGGCACTGGATTTCCCGTTGCGGAGATGATGGGAAAGGACGTCCTGCTCCTGGCCGGAGGTCTCGGTATCGTGCCGCTCCATTCGCTCCTCTGGCACCTCCTGGAGCAGAGGGATGCCTATGCGTCCATCACCCTCATGTACGGCGCCACGGAGCCGTCGGCCCTCCTGCTCCGCGAGGAGATGACCGCACTCGCCTGCCGCCGGGACATGCGGCTGATGCTGACCGTAGATTTCTCAGCGGAAGAGTGGACCGCAGAACCGGCCTGCAACATCGGCCTGCTGCCAGACCTGCTGCGCGGTTCTCCCATCGCCGCAGACAACTGCTATGCTATCGTCTGCGGGCCTCCCGCACTCTATCGCTGCATCATCGGCGAATTGCAGGGGCTGGGCTTTTCCGACCAGCGCATCCTCCTTTCGCTGGAGAGAAGGATGAAATGCGGCGTGGGGCGCTGTGCCCATTGCGCCGTCGGACAGATGCTCTGCTGCATTGACGGCCCGGTTTTCCGCTTGAGCAACCTGAAAGACGTCGAGGGAGCCTTATGACCGGGCCGGCCATCGCCATCGCCGGGCTCACTGCCTGCTCCGGCTGCCAGCTCACCCTCTTCAACTGCGAAGAGGAGCTGCCGCTGGTTGCGGATCGTTTCCACTTCGCCCATTTCCCCATGGGGATTTCAGAGGCTGAAGAATGCGGACCGTTGGATGCAGCGGTTGTTGAAGGATGCGTTTCGACACCTGAAGACCTGGAAACGCTTATCAACCTGCGCAACAGGAGCCGCCTCCTCATCGCCGTCGGCACCTGCGCCATCTGGGGCGGGATAGCGGCCATGAAGAACAACGAATCGCGGAAGGAACTGGCTGAAACGATTTACGGCGAAGCGGCCCACGCCTTGAGGACGTTTGTCCCCGGACCGCTCCACCGTTTTGTTACGGTCGATTTCACCGTCACCGGCTGCCCGCCGGAAAAGGGGGAGATACTTGCGACCCTCTCCGCGCTCCTGCACGGTACGCTGCCGGTGTTTCCCGGATATCCGGTCTGCACGGAATGCCGCAACCGTGAAAATCTTTGCCTCCTCATCGAACGGAACGAGCTCTGCCTCGGCCCCCTGATTCAGTCAGGGTGCAACGCCCGCTGCCCGGCGGTTTCCATAAAGTGCGAAGGATGCCGTGGGCCTGCGTCCGAAGCCAATGCTGCTGCGGAAATGGAGCTGCTGCTGGAAAAAGGATTCTCTCGCGATGAGATCGTCGGCAGGATGCGCCGTTTCTACCCGGAGTGGGACCATGAGCGACGTTATTGAGATAAGGCCCCTCACCCGCGTGGAGGGGCACGGCATCGTCCGGCTCTACCTGGACGGCAAGCGGGCCGAACGGGTCGAGCTTGCGCTGATCGAGCCGCCGAGGCTGTTCGAGGCGCTACTTTTGGGAAAACGCTTCGACGAGGTGCCGGAGATCATCTGCCGCATCTGTTCCCTCTGCTCCACGGTCCACCGGGTGACGTCCCTTCTGGCCGTGGAAAATGCCCTGGGGATCGAGGTTTCCCCAGAGACCCGCCTCTACCGAGAGCTGATCGTTTACGGCGGCCAGATCCAGAGTCACGCCCTCCACCTTTTCTGTCTTGCCCTGCCCGACTATTACAACGCTGCGGGCTTCGCTGACCTGGCGGCAAAGACTCCCGACCTGCTGAAGCTGGGACTGAGGATAAAAAGTGTGGGCAATCTGATCCAGGAAACCGTCGGGGGGAGGCTCATTCACCCGGTAAATATCATCCCCGGCGGCATGGGAAAGAGGGTCAGCCGACCCGACCTGTTGAAACTGCAAGGGGCGCTTGAAGACGTCCTCCCGGCCGCCGTTGAGACCCACAATTTGTTTGCCTCATTTGCCGCTCCGACGCGCCCTCTGCCCCGTCACAGCTTCCTGGCCGTGCAAGGGGAAACGGCAGCGTCTCTGTTTGGCGACAGGCTGGATTCGAGCAGAGGCCGTTCCGTCGCGGTCACAAACTACCGTGAAGCCCTGCCGGAAAATGTCATCGCCCATTCCCATGCAAAGCAGAGCCGCTTCGAAGGAGAAGAGGTCATCGTCGGAGCTCTGGCAAGGCTCAACCTGGGGATGAAACTACCCCCGATGGCTGACAAGGCTTTCATCGACAGCCGTGTGAAACTGATCGGCGTCGATATCTGGGGCAACAACCTAGCCCAGGCCGTCGAGTTGATCATGACCGTAGAATGCGCCCTGGAAACCGTGACGAACCTCCTGAACAAGGGTGCAGGGCCGGTCGGACCTGCGGCCGTGACGCCACGAAAGGGGAGCGGCAGCGCCGCCACCGAGGCTCCGCGAGGAGTTCTGATCCACAGTTACGACTTCGACAGCAGGGGATACTGCACGGCCGCTGACATCATCACCCCGACAGCCATCAACCAAGAGGCCATGGAGCGGGATCTGCTGGCCCTTGCAAGGGAAATGGAAAGCGCAGACGATGCAGAACTGAGACACTTGCTCGAAATGCTGGTGCGCGCCTACGATCCCTGCATCTCCTGCGCAGTCCACCTGGTCAGGCTTTAAGCCTTAGCTTCGCAAACGTTCTTCATTGCAAAATCATCCTCTGACATGATAATAATTATTCATGCTGCTCCCATCCCCCTTATTTCCAGCCACGTTCATCCGCCGCTATAAACGCTTTCTTGCCGATTTCGAACTTGAGGACGGTGAAATCGTCACCACCCATTGCCCCAATTCGGGCAGCATGAAAGGGTGTGCGGCCCCAGGGAACCCAGCCCTCCTCTCCCGCAGCGACAAACCGGGAAGAAAACTCCAATATACATGGGAACTGGTGAAGGCAGACGGACGCTGGATCGGGATCAACACCGGGCTCCCCAACCACCTCGTGCGCGAGGCAATCGAAAACGGGTGCATCACCGAGCTACAGGGTTACCAGACGATACGCCCGGAGGTACGGTATGGGCAGAACAGCCGGATTGATCTGCTCCTCGGCAATGGAGATCAGCGCTGCTACGTGGAAGTGAAGAATGTGACCCTTGTCGAAGGTAATGTGGCACTCTTCCCAGACGCGGCTACCACCCGTGGTCAAAAGCATCTGCGGGAACTGATGGAGGTTGTGAAACAGGGACAGCGTGCGGTGAATTTCTTTGTCGTGCAGAGGGCGGACGGCGAATCGGTCGCCCCGGCCGATACGATAGACCCGGAGTATGGCAGGCTGCTGCGCCTGGCAGAATCCGCAGGGGTGGAAATCTTGGCCTACCAAGCCCAGGTGACGCCGCAAGGGATTGCCATCACGAGGAAATTGCCGGTGTTATTATGATATATCACAACAAAGAAAAGGGGGCGAACGATGAAAGTTCAACAGTTTACCATTTATGCCAGGAGCGCAGGGGTAGAAATCAGTTCCTACGAAAAACGGCAGGACGGCAGGCCGATAGAAGGACGTATTTCACTTCGTTTCTTCAAAATGGAAAGCAAGGGACAGCAGTTCCGTTTCGTAGCCGAGCCATGGGAAGGTTTCGAGTTGTTCCGCAGGATCAAGAGGGTGTATCGGGAAGGGGGAAAGGAAACCCTAACCCACAAGTATGAGAGCAGCAACGGTGAAATAGTTACAAAATTGACCGTGGAGAAATACGAACGAAACAACAAGGCAGGATACGCCATGAGCATCAAGCGCGGCGATGACGGCATCAACGTTTCCATTTCTGACGAGCACTTTCTGTATGCGGGGGAGTTGCTCAGGCATCTTTCTCTGACCCAGGCATGGGTGGAACATTCGGAGTAGGAAAAGGAAGCTGAGCAAACAATTATAGAAGGCGTAAATGTCACCGTACAGCAAAGCGAAGGCGCAAAAAAGCCCCACTTCAAAGCAAGAAGTGGGGCTTTCTAATTAAATCCCGGCGGCGACCTACTCTCCCACACAGCTACCCGTGCAGTACCATCGGCCCAGAG
>DAIEGL010000268.1 GCA_027356255.1 Geobacter sp.
CCATATAGTTCTGATGATTGCCATGCTCCTGGCCGTTTTCCCGGGGTCCGCACCGGCGGAAGGGATGAAGGGGGCCTATCTTTACAACCTCTCCGATTTCAACGGCGTCATTCCTTATAACTGGGTAAGCATCTGCACGGACGAAAAAAAGGGCGAGACGTACGTTGCCGACCCGAGTGAACGTCTTGTGCGTGTATTCAACGACAGGGGGATGGAAGTCTACAGTTTCGGAGATGACGGTTCATTTGACAATATCAGCGCTGTTGCAGTCACTGAGGACGACGAACTGTTCGTCCTCTCCAGAATCAATACGAGCTATTCGATCATCCGCTGCAATTTCAGGGGCGAACCCGTGGGCAAGATGGTGCTGAAAGGCGTTCCCCCCGAATTTTCCAAGGATTTCGTTCCCGACTCCATAGTTTATCACGGCGGGAGGCTCTACCTGGGCAACAGGGGAACTATGAAGGTCGTTGTGGTCGATAAGGACGGTGTTTTCAAGGACGGTTATGACCTTGCCGCACTTATGGACCTCGACGAAAAGAAACGTCACGACGCTGACATCGTCGGCTTCAACGTGGACCATGAGGGAAACATCCTCTTTACCATTCCGGTTTTCTTTTCTGCCTACGTTGTTTCGCCAGACCACAAGGTGCGGTCATTCGGCGTGCGCGGCAGCAGTCCGGGTAAATTCAACATTGTCGGCGGGATCGCCTCCGACAAGGCCGGCAACATATACGTGACGGACATCCTGCGCTGCGTGGTGATGATTTTCGACAAGGATTTCAATTTCAAGACAGAGTTCGGCTATCGGGGACTCGACCCGGGGAATCTCATTGCGCCAATGGATTTAGCGGTCAACAACGAGATGCTTTATGTAACCCAGAGCAGGGCAAGAGGGGTCAGCGTATTTCGGATATCTGCCGATTGAGGGATTGCCTTGCCCCGGGTAAACAATAAAAGGAGGTGGTAAACATGAGCGGATGAGAGGTAACACGGCGATTTGTCAGTAGTTGGTAATGAATTGTATTGCATGAGGGTAGAAGGAATAACATCAAGGAAACGAAGCAGAACCACAAAACAGTAAATTATTTTAGGAGATAATAAATGAAATCATCGAAGATTTTACTTGCGGCGACGCTGCTCACCTTTGCAGCTGCCGGCAATGCGCTCGCGTTTCACGACGGTGGCGTTGCATACTGCGACGGTTGCCATACGATGCACAACTCTTCAGGCAATGCTGCCATGGCCAAAAACGGCAAGGCCCCTCTCAGCGGCAACGCATACCTCCTCCAAGGGTCCGACCAGAGCTCGACATGCTTGAACTGCCACTCTACAACGGCCGCCAAAGCAGGCGGCTATCATGTCATGACGACAGATGCGGCCGTAAACGGCACGGTTCCTTCCAACTACACCCCGGGCGGCGACTTTGCCTGGGTGAAGGAAACGTATAACTACACTGTCCGCGGTACGAACACCACCGACCTGGGTGAGCGTCACGGCCACAACATAAACGCAGCTGATTTCGGCATCTCCGCCGACACCACCCTGGCCACCGCTCCGGGCGGCACCTACCCTGCAGCCAACCTCGCCTGCAGCAGCTGCCATGACCCCCACGGCAAATACAGGATTGTTGACGCCACCGGCACCATCCAGAGGCCGAACGTGGCCGGCACCGGTTATACCGGCGCCACGGACGTTGCCAAGTCCCTCCCGATCAGCGGCTCCGGTTCCTACGGCGCCATGCCGACTGCTACCGAAGCGGTTGGTGTCTACCGCCTCCTCGCCGGTCAGGGGTACCTGCCTGACTCCGTCTCCGGCGTTGCCGGCCTGACCCCGTTTGCTGCCGATCCGCCGTTTGCCGTTGCTCCTTCCACCTACAACAGGGCGGAAACCTCGACCGATACCAGGGTAGCCTACGGTACAGGTATGTCCGAGTGGTGCTCCAACTGCCACACCAGCATCCACAACAGCACTGCTTCCTATGATTCCGGCGCTGCCCTCATCCACCCGGCCAGCAGCGATGCCAAGCTTGGGTCAACGATCCTCGCCAACTACAACGCTTATGTAGCTTCCGGCGACTTCTCCGGCACCGTTGCCACGGCTTACACCTCCATGGTTCCGTTCGAAGAGGGGACCAAGGACAGGACCGCCCTCACTACCCATGCCGTTATCGACGGTTCGCAGACTGCCGGTGCCGACACCAACTCCAACGTTATGTGTCTCTCCTGCCACAGGGCTCACGCTTCCGGTTGGGACAGCATGACCCGTTGGAACAACAAGGCTGAGTTCCTGACCCTGGCCGGTGCATATCCGGGTGTCGGCCTCACTGGCGATCCGGGTGCCGGTCAGTACACCATGGGCAAAACCCAGGCGGAGATCCAGGCTACCTTCTACGACAGGCCTGCCACCAAGTACGCCACCTATCAGCGTTCACTCTGCAACAAGTGTCACGCAAAAGACTAATCTGCAATTGGGGATACGTCCCTGTCTTTTAATCAACGGGGCCGGCTTCTTGCCGGCCCCGTAATCTTGGGAGGGTAATTATGGTTTCATGCAGCATATCGAGTTAATGACAGATTCCAGCAACAAGGTAACAGATGTTTTCGCCCCTCCACTTCAGGAGAAATGGTGCTGTGCCTGTCATTGAGAGAGGTCCTTACTTGAAAATCCTGATCCTGACAATAGCTGCGCTTGTCACCCTCACGGCGTGCCAGGCCATGCCGCGACACTTCAAGCCTGCCCTCGAAGAAGAAGGGGAGGTCTACTTATATCTACAGCCGCTTCCCCAGGAGGCCGACCGCCTCAGCTTCAACCTGGAAGCGGTTTCCGCAATACGCAGCGACGGCCTGGAGGTCCCGCTGACCCTTTCCCTGACAGAGCTGAAGGGGGGCGAGATGCACCGGCAGCGCCTTCTCGCCGCAGGGGTGTTGCCGTCCGGGGCCTACCGCGGGCTCTCCTTCAAGGTGAAAAACGCCAGGGTCCGGACAGAAGACGGGGTGGCTTCCCTCCAGACGCCGGAAAGCGCGACAATCATAGACAACCCGTTCCAGGTGGAGAGAAAAAAGGCTTCACTTCTCAACCTGGTGTTTAAATACAGTGAGTCCGTCAGGGGTGAATTCAGTTTCACACCGGTATTTTCCGCGTTGACGCCGGGAAAACCGGTAATCGGTCTGGTTGGGTATGTCTCCAACTATGCCTCCAACACGGTTACGGTCTTTGACAAACAGTCCATGCAGGTCATCGGCGTGATCGCCACAGGGCGGGGGCCGAAGGGGATCGCCTTTGACCGGGTGAAGAGGCTTGCGTACGTGGCCGCTTCCGACGACAACGCCATCGATGTCATCGACATCCCCAACGGAGAGGTCGTAAGCCGGATAACCCTCAACACCGGCGACAATCCCCAGGAACTGGCCCTGACACCGGACGGCAAACTCCTGATGACCGTCAATGCAGGCACGAACAGCGTAAGCTTCGTCGATCCGTTCGCCCTCATCGAGACCGGGAGGGTCAATGTGGGAGACGGTCCGGCCTCCATCCTCCTCGACCCGTCCGGAAGGAGGGCGTACGTCTTCAATACCCTGGCCAACACGATGTCCGTCATCGATGTCGCCAAGCGGTCGGTCATCACTACGGTCTCGCTGGATTCATGGCCTTCGAGGGGGCAGTTCAACAGCAGGGGGGATACGCTCTACGTCATTCATGAATTGAGCTCCTACCTGTCGATCATCGACCCGCAGACCCTCTCCATCACGAAGAGGCGTTTTGTGGGTATGGGGATGAACTCCATCAAGGTCGATTCCGCAACAGACCTGATCTACGCAGGGAAAAAACACGACTCGATGCTCGGGGTGTACGACCCTTTCTCCATCATTTCCGTGGATAGCATACGGACAGGGGGGGCTGCGTCTTACATGACGATAGACGGCGAGGGGAACAACCTGTGCGTTGTGGCGCCCGGCCGGAAGGAGTTGTTGTTCGTGAACCTCGTCAGCAGAAAGGTTGTCGGGACTTTGGATGTCGGTGAGGACCCTTATTGGGTGGCGCTGATGGGGGAGAGGTAGTACGTCCGTGCATACTGCAAATCTGTTCCGGCCCGTGACGATGACGTCCTGGGTGGTTTTCGGTGTCACCCTCTTCCTGATGACAGGCGTTGCAAGAGCCGACATCTTGTCCGGTTATCTCGAATGGGAGTACAACATGCTCAATTCGACGACAAATGCCGCCTCAGCCGGTTCATCGAATCTCAAGTCCGACAACCTTACCCAGAGGTACAGCCTTTCCCTGGATACCAGGCTCTTTCCCAATCTCAAGCTGACCAGCGGCGGCATATTCGAGAACGAGAAGAACTGGCTCAACACCGATGGTTTGCCCAGCGATTCATCGACCACCACCTTGCGTCCCCATGTGGACCTTACCCTGAACACCCTCCTCTACAATGCGGGGATCGGCTACAACAGAAGGGAAGAAAAGACGAGTGCGAGCAATGTACCGACATCAACCCAGATCAACGAGGATTACCATGCCCTGTTAGGCTGGAGGCCGGAAGGTCTGCCGACTACTGACCTGCAGCTCATCAGGACGAACAACTACGACGCCAATCATATCATGAACGACACCACCGACGACAGGGCGACACTCGGCATGCGGTATCTGCCGGTCAAAAACGTGGACCTCAGGTATCAGGGGGTCTATGACGACTCGACGGACAAATTGACGAATTTTGAAGTGAGACAGCTGACCAATACCGGCAGGGTCGCGTATTCCGACCAGTTCTTCAACGACAGGGTTTCTCTGAACACCAACTACAACATTACCGTGCAGCAGACGAAAAATTTCGGCACCGGTACGGTCTTTTTCCCGCTTTATCCCGGAAACGGCCTGTCGGCACTGAACGACATGCCGTTGTCCGGTGCGCTGGATACGAATGCGGCCTTGATCGACGGCAACCTGAGCGCCAGTAGCGGCGTCAATATCGGAGCGCACTCGGCTGGCACCATCCCCCAGTTGCGGAACATCGGCGTCGATTATTTCACCGGTACCGAGGTGAGCCGGATCATCGTCTGGCTCGACCGGGAACTCCCCGTCGCGGTCGGAGACCTTTTTACGCTTAACGGAGTCGTGAAGGTCTATACCAGTTCCGACAACCTGAACTGGACCCTGGTAACCGACGTTTCACCGGGCGCTGCCGGGGGCAGACTCTTCGAAAACTTTTCAAATCCCGGGATCACCCAGGGGCGGTTCGTCATCGATGTTTCGCCGCTTACGACCCAGTTCATCAAGGTGGTCTTCGACCTCAGCAGCATTACAGTCGATAGCGTACGCATCGCTGCCCCCGGTTTCCAGCCTCCGGACCAGCCCATATTCGTGACGGAGATGCAGACCTTCGACAAGAAACCCGCGAGCGAGCTGAAGGGGACGACGACCAGGACCACCCAGACCATGAACATGGATCTGAAGACCAGGATACTGGACTCCCCATCTCTCTACTACGACTTCTCCTTGTTCCTGACGAGGAGCGATCCCGGTGCGTTTACGAGATACACCATATCCAACGGTTTGTACCTGGACCACAGGTTCAACGAGGTCTTTTCCGGCAATGCAAGCGTGGCGCGGGAAGACGGCGAAGAGGCGACCGGTCACAGGGTCAGTTATGTTTACAGCGCATCGCTTCGGGCCGTGCCGCTGAAAACGCTGAGCCACACCCTTGTTTACAGCGGCCGCACCGAGCAGATAGCGGGCAAGTCCAGTGATACCAATTCCATAACCCTGTACAACACCGCCGAGCTCTACCAGGGAGTCAACCTCAATCTGGCCGGGGGGGCAAGCTTTGCAAACGCAGACGCGGGGTTGAACAGCGAGACGGAGAACTTCCTCTTCGGCGCGAGCATCATCCCCCACAAGACCCTTACCCTCAACCTCAACTACACGGCCAACAGGACCCGCTTGTGGGGCGGTACGACGTTGACTCCCGGCTTTACCACCCAGAGGGGGGAGTTTAGCGCGGCTTACAGGCCTTTCCCCGCCCTGTACCTGTTCGGCTCCATCGGCATAACCGAGCTGGAAAGCAGGACCGATACCCTGCAGAATTACGGTGTCAACTGGTCGCCGTTTCCTGACGGCACGCTTCAGTTCAACTTTGCCTACAACGAGAGCCTGAGTTCGGAGAACAACCAGAAGGAGCGGCTGATAACACCGAGCCTGACCTGGAAGGTGACCAGGAAATCCATCCTGGATCTCGCCTACATCCTGATCCGGTCCGATTCCACTTTGCAGACGAACTATTCCAAAATTCTGAGCGCCAGCTTGAGGATTTTCTTTTAAAAGGTAATGTTTGCGTATGGGGACTAAACTCCGTCAAAGAGGTAAAAAAACAGTCATGGTATCCATTTTCAACAGGTTTATCCTCCTCTCACTCCTCCTCTTCTCGTTTGCGGGTTGTGCGGGAGTTCCCGACGTGTACCGTGATCCGAACATGGATTTCGGCGCCATTCGGACAATAGCGGTCCTCCCTTTTGCCAATCTGTCGCGGGAGCCTTCCGGGGCGGACCGGGTGAGAGACGTTTTTACCAATGCGCTCCTGTCCACAGGCGCCGTCTACGTCCTCCCCACGGGCGAGGTCGCTCGCGGGCTTTCGCGGGCGGGCATCGTCAACCCCACTGCACCGTCGCCTGAGGAGGTCGTAAAGCTGGGCGGCATCGTAAAGGCGGATGCGGTGATAACGGGGGTCGTGAAAGAGTACGGGGAAGTCCGTTCCGGCAGTACCGAGGCGAACGTGATTTCCCTGAGCCTCCAGATGATGGAGGCCCAGACCGGCAAGATCATCTGGTCTGCATCCGCCACCAAAGGTGGGATCGGGTGGAATGAGCGCCTCCTCGGCGGCGGGGGGGAACCGATGAACAAGATTACCGAACAGGCAGTGAATGAACTTATCGATAAGCTTTTATAAGCGCATGCTGCTGGTTGTCTCCCTGGCAGCACTTACAGGGTGCGCCGCATCCCGGGAAGCGTTGCAGCCGGCCACTCTTCAAGGGGAAGCATTGAAGATCGCCGTGCTGCCGTTCGAGAACCTGAGCCGTACCGGTGCCCCGCTGAAGGGGATGCGGCAGGCAATGATCGGGATATTGAGGACGGATGGGGCAAACATCCTGGACGATGACTCCCTGGAGAAATTCATGGCTCGGCACCGCATGCGCTACATGGGCGGGATAAAGGGGGATGATGCGGCGGCGATCGCTTCAGAGACCGGAACCGGTGCGGTTCTCATCACCGATCTCGAAAATTACAGCGAGGTGATCCCACCCAAGATCGCCCTGGTTTCCAGGCTGGTTTCAACGGAAAGGCATCCGAAAATCCTGTGGACGGACAGCGTCGGGTTGTCCGGTGACGATTCACCGGGGATTCTGGGGGTCGGTCTGATCGAGGACCCGGCCGTTCTGACGCGAAAGGCCATGGGGCTGCTCACGGTTTCCCTTGAGCGTTACCTGGCGGGAAAGAAAACGACTGATCGGGGCGTCCCGGACAGAGCGTTTGCCGCCAAGTTTGCGCCAAAGCTGTTTTACCGTTCACCGGTCCTTGATCCTGGGCATAAATACACCGTGGCGGTCGTGCCTTTTCTGAACAAGAGCAGCAGGAAAAACGCCGGCGAGATTGTGGCGCTGCAGTTTGTAAAGGAACTCGCCGCAAATGGGAATTTCAAGGTGATCGAGCCAGGAGTCGTGCGGGAAGAGTTCCTCAAGTACAGGATCATCATGGAAGAGGGGGTCTCCCTTTCCAATGCCGACATCTTTTTTACCGATCTTGACGCTGATCTGGTCCTGACCGGAACAGTTACCGATTACCAGGACTATCAGGGCTTTCTGGGGACGCCGAAGGTGGCTTTTTCCACGATACTGCTCGACCGGAAGAGCCGGGAGGTGGTCTGGTCTTCCAGAAGCCGCAACGAAGGAAATGAGGGGGTATATCTATTCGATATGGGCAAGGTCAATACGTCCGATGTGATGACAGGACAGATGGCGCGTGCGGTTGTGGAAATGATGGTCGGAAAATAAATCTCCAACGACGGAGGTAACCTACAAATGCGAAAAGGGAGTTGTATGAAAAGGACAAATCTGACGTTCGGGATCGTGCTCGCTGCGTTTCTCCTCTCTGCTTCAGCGGGATTCTGCGCCGACGTGAAGCCTCAACAAGGGGGGGCTGCGGCCGGGGTCAAAGCCGGTGAGAAGGGAAATGGCAAGGCCGTAACAGCGGTTCCGGCAAAAAAAGGTGCAGTGGAAGTGGAAGACACCCTGGCTACGTTCAAGGTGCCGTTGTTTTCTCCGCTGTTCTCAAACATGCCGGTGGCGTCGATCGAGGATGAGACGATCACCCTGGACGAACTCAACAACACCCTTGCGTCGATCCACAGCAGTGCTGCCGAAGGAATGTCGGCGGGGAAGAAGGACTTCATGTCTGTCCTGAACCGTCTCATCAACAGCAGGCTCATTCCTATGGAAGCGGAAAACATGGGACTTGGCGATCTGCCCAAAATAAAGAAGGCGATCGAGGACTTCAAATCCGAATCCATCAAGGACGAACTGAAACAACAGCAGATCCTGGACCTGAAGCCGGATGACTCCACGGTCGATCGCTATTACAAGGACATCGTCAAGGAGTGGAAGATAAAATCCGTCAGGTTCGACAAGGATGCGGATGCCAAGGAACTCCTGAAAAGTGTCCAGTCGGGTGGTAATTTCGACGAACTGACCGACAAACTGATCGCAGACAAGAAGGTGCAGGGGAGCAAGGATGCAGAGTTTATAAAGCCGAAGGATCTCCTCCCCCAGGTTGCTGCGTTCCTCTCCAAGGCGAAGATCGGCGATGTCAGCCCGGTCATACAGGTCGGTCCTGCATTCACGGTGCTGAAACTTGAAGATATCCGTTATCCGTCCGGAAATAAGGATGCGATGGCTGAGGCCGGTCAGCACGCCCTGGAATTGAAGCAGCTTAAGACTTTGAATGATTACAACGAAGCCCTGACAAAAAAATATGTTAAAATTAATCAGAAATTGCTAAAGAAGTTGGATTTCGAGGCGAAAAAACCTGGCATTGCCAAGCTCGCCAAGGACAAGCGGGTCATAGCAACCATAAAAGGGGATAAGGCCATTACGGTCGCTGACCTGGTTGAAAACCTGAAGGCCAGTTTTTTCCACGGCATAGATGAGGCCATCAGGCAGAAAAAGGTCAACGCACAGAAACTGCCGGTCTTGCAGAACATGCTGTACTACAAGGTGTATCCGATGGAAGCCGACAGGTTGGGCATTGCGAAGACCGACAGTTACAAGAACAAGGTCAGGAACTTCAAGCATTCCATTCTCTTTGGCGCGTTCATAGAGAAGGTCGTTGCCCCTGACGTGAAGATGACCGATGACGATGTCAAGGCGTACTATACCGAGCATGTGGGGGACTATTCTTATCCGGAGATGATGTTGATCAAAAGCATTGTTTTCGTCAAGAAGGCCGATGCCGAGAGCGCCATCGACAAGCTGAGGAAAGGCACGGAGTTCGAGTGGCTGAAGGCCAATGCTGACGGGCTGGCTCCCAAGGACAGCCCGGGAATCCAGACATTCCCGGATAACCTCATGGTGACCAGGAGCTTCTCGGAGAAGATACAGGAGGCCGTTGCCGGGGCCAAGTCGGGTGATGTCAGGTTTTATGAGACCCCTGATGGCTATTTCTATGCATTGCTCGTAAAAGAGGTGGTCCCGGCAAAGCCACAGCCGTTGGAAGAGGTAAAGAAAGCCATAGAAAAGAAACTCTTCAACATCAAGCTGAACAAGGCGGTGGAGGATTGGGGAACCAAACTGCGTAACGCCTACAAGGTCAGGATATACGTGACCGAACTCGGCAAGTAAACCATCTGCAAGAGTCTCGATCGATAAGGAGAAATCCATGCAGGCATTGCACAAGAAACTTGGAATAATGACGCTGCTGTTGTCGGCCGTCCTATGCGGGGCCGTAATATTCGTCGATGCAGCCCCTTCCCAGGCTGCCAGGACATTCGAGCGGAAGGAATGCCTGGACTGCCACAAGAAGTTTGCCGACAAATACTTCGCCATGAAGGATGTGCACCAGGTCGTCAAGGATAAGAAATGCGAAGAGTGCCATCTCCGCCACGGCGTGGTCCCGAAGCTTTTGCTGAAGGAGAGCGGAAACGATCTCTGCTACAAGTGCCACGCCAAGGACAAGATCGGCACGAACAAGGCCGTAGTGCACACGGCCCTCAAGACGGGCAAGTGTACCCTTTGCCACAATCCCCATGCCTCTAACGGCACCCATCTCCTGAATGCTGAGGGGAACGAGGTCTGCTACCAGTGCCACAAGAAGGAGGAGTATCAGAAAAAGTTCGTGCATCCGGTCCTGGCGAAGGAAGGGTGCCGGGCATGCCACTTCTCGCACAGCTCGGACGAAAAGGACCTCCTGACAAAGGCTGAACCCAAGCTCTGCCTGGAATGCCACGACAGCGGCAGTGCATCCTTCAAAAAGGCCCACGGGAATTACCCGGTAGAGACCAAACGGTGTACGATCTGTCACAACCCCCATTCCTCGGTCCAGCCGAAGCTTTTGAAGTCGAGCTCCCACAACCCGGCGGTTACGGGGAGTTGCGATGCGTGCCACAACGCACCGAATTCAAAGGCCCCCTTTGAAACGTCGCAGAAAGGGAGCGAGCTGTGCTACCAGTGTCACGAAGCAGCCACCCTGAAAGGGGGAGGGGAGGTCGAGCATGTTCCCTTCAAGGATGGGAAATGTCTTGCCTGCCACAATCCCCATGATTCCGAGTACGAAAAGCTGTTGATCGGCGACGGCAACAAGCTCTGTCTCGGATGCCATGCCAAGAAGGCACCCAAGGTCGTATTCCCCCATGCAGCGCTGGAAAAAGGGAAGGGGTGCCTGTCCTGCCACCTGCCGCACGCGGCGAAAAACAAGGGCCTTCTGGTCGCCAAGGGTGCGGAGCTCTGCTATACCTGCCATGCCAAGACTAAAGCGATGGAGAAGAGCAAGGTGGTGCATGCGCCGTTTGCGGGGGGGGAATGCAGCAGTTGCCATGATCCGCACGGCTCCAATTTCCCGGCCATGTTCAAGGACAGAATGGACCTCGTCTGCTATTCCTGCCATTCCAATGCGGAGACGGATTTCAAGAAGACCTATACCCACCAGCCGGTGATCTACGGCAACTGTTCGGCCTGCCACAACCCCCACGGCTCTGACAATGGAAATCTGCTCAAGGCGACAGGTGCCAAGCTGTGCGTCCAATGCCACAGCGCCCTCATGAAGGAGGAGAAAGGCGGAACCAATCACATGCCTTTCAGCGGCGGCGAGTGCCTTAACTGCCACGATCCCCATGCCAGCAACGTGTCGGGGATGATCGCGAAGAAGCAGGATACGTTGTGCTACGATTGCCATAGCGACATGAGCAAGGGGATCGGCGACGCCAAAAGCAAGCATGCGCCGGTGGTGAACGGTGAATGCACCAAATGCCACAGCCCTCACAAATCCAAGCTGAACAAGCTTCTTCTGGCGCAGACTCCGGATCTGTGTCTAACTTGTCATAAGGACATGAAGGAAAAGATGGCCAAGGAGAAGATCCATGCGCCGGCTGAAAAAGACTGCCTGCAATGTCACAAGCCCCATTTTTCTGCGGTTTCGCCACTTCTGGACCAGCCGGTCCCGGCGGTGTGCGGGCAATGCCACGATTTCAAGGAGGCATCCTTCGCCAAGGCGCATCTCGGGATAAACCCCGACGCTATGAATTGCGTGAGCTGCCACACCCCGCATTCTTCGAAGGACCCCAAGTTCTTCAAGGAGACGGTACACCCACCGTTTGCGGCCCGATCGTGCGATGAATGCCATATCGTAGGAAAATAAAAGGAGCGCATATGAAGTCACGATATACGATATTTCCTCTGCTTGCCCTGGTCTTTTCCCTCGGGGTCATTCCTCTCTCCTACTCCCAGGATAACGCCTTGAAGTTCAAATTGAAGCCTGGGGCGAACGGTAAGCTCTGCCTGAACTGCCATGTGGATTTTCAGGACAAGCTGAAAAAGACCTTCATACACACGCCGGTTAAGGCGGGAGAATGTACCGGATGCCACAACCCCCATACTTCCTCGCACGGAAAACTGCTTGCAGCGGACACCGGTAAGATATGCCTCACCTGCCACAAGGAAATGAGCCGGCCGGGCGACCGGAGCGTGCACAAGGTCGTCGCGGAAGGGGGTTGTGTGAAGTGTCATGACCCACACTCCGCCAATAACAAGTTCAACCTGCTGAAAGACGGAAACGAACTCTGTTTCGGATGCCACAAGGAGATAGGGGCAACGATTGCGAAGGTGAAATTCAAGCATAACCCCGTTTCAAAGGGGTGCCTCAATTGCCACGATCCGCACGCCTCCGCCAAGTACGGCTTCCTTCTGAAGAACGACGTTCCCGCGCTCTGCGTCGGGTGCCACAAGACCGACAAACCGATCTTCGCCAAGCAGCACATGAACTACCCTGTGGCGAACTCCCGTTGCACCTCCTGCCACGATCCGCACGGTTCGGACATGCCGGGTATCCTGTACAATAACGTGCATAAACCGGTCGCCAACAAGATGTGCAACCAGTGTCACCAGGAACCGGGCTCGGCAACCCCGCTCAAGACCAGGAAGAGCGGTTCCGACCTATGCCGCGGGTGCCATAACGACATGATCAATACAACCATGGGTAAGAACCGGATACACTGGCCTTTGCTCGACAAGGAGGGGTGTCTCACCTGCCACAACCCCCATGCCGCTCCCAGGAAAGGATTGTTGAAGGACAACATGATTGTCGTCTGCGGAAAATGCCATGCGGACACCATCAAGCGTCAGGAGCGCTCCGAGACAAAGCATCCGCCGATCATGGAGGGTAAATGCACAGCCTGTCACAACCCCCATTCATCCGACAGCGTGTTCCTGACCAACAAGTCGTCCATAGTCGACCTGTGCGGCGGTTGCCACAACTGGCAGAAGCACTCAACCCATCCGATAGGCGAAAAGTACAAGGACCCCAGGAACAAGAACGTGACGCTGCAATGTCTGAGCTGCCACAGATCACACGGGACCGAATACAAGCATTTCCTCTATTACCCGACAACCACTGAACTCTGCGTCCAGTGCCACGAGCAATTCAAGAGGTGATACGATGAGGCGAGCCTTTGAAAAATACCTGCTGTTTATGGCTGTCCTGCTGTTTCCGCTCCATTGTCTCGGAGCCGAGGCGGTCAAGTTCAAACATGTGGCTTCAATCTATGTCGATGAAAAGGGGGGGAGCATAAGGCTCCCCGAGGGGGTTGCCTGCGACGACAAGTCGCTGGTCGTAGTTGCAGATACGGGCAACGGCCGCCTCCTCCGTTTTACCTTCCAGGACGGCACTGCGAAGGGGGGGGGCGAGATAAAGGTCCCCCAGCTGATCTATCCGGTCCGGGTGCAGATGAATTCCAAGGGTGAGATCTTCGCCCTTGACGGCAAAGAGCGGCGTATCGTCCGCCTTAACCCGGAGGGGGCCTTCGCAGGTTATGTTGAGCCCCAGGGGGTTCCCGAAGCCGCGGCTTTTGTGCCGAGAAGCTTTAAGGTGGACTCCGGCGACAATATCTACATTTTGGATATCCTCTCAAATCGGGTACTGGTACTGGACCCGGCGGGGAAATTCCAGAGACAGATCCCGTTCCCTGAGAAGTTCGGCTTCTTCTCCGACCTCGCGGTAAATGCGAACGGCGACGTCTTACTCATCGACAGCGTTGCGGCAACGGTCTCCATTGCCGCAAAAGGCGCGACGTCCTTTACCCCCCTGACCAAGGAGATGCACGAGTATATGGATTTCCCCACATACATTACGACGGACAAGCGGGGGATGATCTATCTGGTGGACCAGAACGGCGACGGGATAATCACCCTCGGGCAGGACGGTTCCTTTCAGGGGCGGCAGCTGAGCCTGGGATGGAAGGATGGGCTTTTGTACTATCCCTCTCAGGTATGCATGAACGGAGCGGGAAACTTCTTCATAGCGGACCGCAACAACAGCAGGGTCCAGGTTTTCGAGATGTCCCGTTAACGGGTTTGGCCGATCATAATGGCAGACTATGAAAACGACAAATTTATTGCTCACGGCAATGTTGCTGGTCATGGCGGCGGCCGATTCTGTTTTTGCCTTTCATAACGGCGGAGTGGGCGATTGCGACGGTTGCCATACCATGCATAATTCTTCCCTCAATCAACCGATGGCGAAGAGCGGCGCCCCCGTATTCGCCGGCAATGCCTATCTTTTACTGGGGTCGGACCAGAGTTCCACCTGTCTCATCTGCCATTCCGGTTCCGTCCCGACAGATGACTACAAGGTCGCCACAAATCCCGTTCCGGGGCCGGGGCTTCCCCCCGTCCAGCTGACGCCGGGCGGGGATTTTGCCTACATGCAGAAAAACTATTCGTGGCTTACCTCGTCCGGTGCCCAGGGATCAAGTCCAGGCGACGCCCACGGCCACAGCATCATAGCCGCGGATTTCCTCTACTTTCAGAATGCCGTCTACACTGTTTCTCCGGGGGGGTCCTATCCATCGGCCAAGCTTGGCTGTACGAGCTGCCATGACCCGCACGGCAGCTACCGGCTCACCTCGGCCACCGCCGGTACATTCGTGAAAGCCGCTCCAGGACAACTGGGCCTTCCCATCGTCTCGTCCGGATCGTCCGGCGCGCTTCCCACTGCGACAGGGGCGGTGGGCGCATATCGACTGCTCGGCGGGAACGGCTATGCACCGGCTTCTTACCCGTCGGCACCTTTCGTGAACGATCCGCCGGTTGCCGTGGCCCCTGTCGTCTACAACCGGGCGGAAAGCACGTCCGATACGAGGGTCGCTTACGGCAGAGGGATGTCGGAGTGGTGTCAGAACTGCCATGCCGGCCTTCAGCACGCTTCATATCCCAATTCCACAGTTCAGAACCATCCGTTCGGCAACAGCGCCAAGCTCGTGCAGGAGGTTGTGGACACCTACAACGCATACGTCAAGACGGGGGACCTCTCCGGGACCGCCGCAACATCTTACAATTCCTTGGTTCCGTTCGAGGAGGGGGTTACCGATCTGAACGCCTTGGCGACCGACACCACCTCGACGGCTGGCCCGTCGGTGTACGACAACGTCATGTGTCTGACCTGCCACCGCGCCCATGCCTCTGCCTGGGACAGCATGACCAGGTGGAACGCCGCAAAGGGGGCATATCTGACCGTGGGGGGGGCGTATCCGGGGATCGATGCTGCTGGAGCCGGTTCTAACGGCGAGTACGCGACGGGCAAAACCCAGGCAGAATACGCTAAAACCATGTACGATAGACCTGCGGCCAAGTTCGCCGCATCCCAATGGTCTCTCTGCAACAAATGCCATGAAAACGACCAGTATAAGCAATGACACATATTTTCAATTCGTAACCGAGGGAGACCGTGATGGTAAAATGTAGCAGGCTGATGATGGTTCTTTGTTTCACCCTCAGTGTCGGCATTGCCCTGCCGGCATGGGCCGATTATGCGGCAGGGCTCAAGGCGTACGAGAGACGCGACTTTGCCGCGGCCCTGCGGGAGTTCAAGGCCGATGGCAGCGCGTCGTCCAATTACATCCTCGCGATTATGTACTATAAGGGTGAGGGGGTAGCGGCCGACAAGAAGGAAGCGATAAAGTGGCTGCGCAAATCCGCAGAGCAGGGGGATGTCCGGGCGGCCTTCAATCTCGGCATGGTCTATGATAAGGGGGATGGCGTTGAACGGAACCTTGCCGAAGCGGCCAAGTGGTATCGCAAGGCCGCCGAGAAGGGGCACGTGCAGTCGCAGTTCAATCTGGGGCTCATGTACGTCAACGGTGAAGGGGTGCCCAAGGACAGGACCGAGGCGGTGAAATGGTTGCGCAAGGCCGCCAGGAAGGGGCATGTCAATGCGAGAAAACTGCTGAAGGTCATGGGGGAAAAGTATTGATATGCTGAACGTTCAAAAGGAGAGATTCACTATGAAACCGCTGAAAATGATCTGTCTCGTTCTTCTTCTTCTGCCGATCCTCATCATGGGGTGCAACAGGACCGAATCCCGACTGGT
>DAIEGL010000272.1 GCA_027356255.1 Geobacter sp.
CACGTCCGTATCAAACCAGTCCGCCGGCATCGACCGGCTGTAGCCCGCTTCCGTGAATCTGCTGTCCATGAGGACAATGAGCCCGCGGTCGGTCTCGGAGCGGATGACCCTCCCGGCGGCCTGGATCGCCTTGGCCATGGCCGGGATCGTGTAGGCGTACTCGAATCCGGCGCCGTAGCACCGCTGGTAATACCCCCTCATCTCTTCCCGCTCCAGATCGTAATTGGGGAGCGGCGGGCCGACTACAAAGGCCCCGATGACGGTCTCTCCCGCGTAGTCCACCCCTTCTGAGAACGACCCACCCTGCACGGCAAAGACGATCGTCGGCACGCTCCGGGCGCGAAGGGTCGTGAGGACCTCATCCACGTCCGCCCCCTTCATCCCCCGTTCCTGCCTGAGGAGGGTGAACCCTTCGGGCGGCTGGAAGAGCAGGGCGACCCTCTCCAGGAACCCGAAACTGGGGAAGAAGGCGAAATAGTTCCCGCGGCGCAGCGCCGCTATCCGATGGATCGCGTCGGCGATCTTGGCGTAGTTGCGCTCTCTGTGGGCGTACCTGGTCGATATCTGGGGAATGACCAGGAGCTTGCGCCTTTCTTTGGGGAAGGGGGTCTGAAATTCCGCCGTCCGCACGGTCTCCATGTCCAGCCCGGACAGGCCGGCGTAGTATTCGAAGGGCTTCAGCGTCGCCGAAAAACCCACCACGTGCTCATATTCCGCATAGCAGTCCTTCAGCATCGCCGAGGCGTCGCAGCAGGTGATCTGCACCGTCCCCCCCGATGGGAGCGGATGAAAGGTGGTGAAGAACTCCTCCCTCCCCGGATCTGCCACGTACGCAAGCCCCTCCGTGAATTCCGACCAGTAAAAGCAGAGGCGCAGGATCACGTCCTGTCGCTCTATCTCCATGTCGGCGTCCAGGTAGCGGGAGAGAAATGCGCGCAGCCTCGCATCCTGTTCGAGAAAAAGCACTGTCGGCGGTTCGATCCGCATCGGCCTTGCGCTCCCGCCATGGCCGCAGGATGCAACGGCCCGCATGCAGCCGTCGAGGAGTTCCTCCGCCTCGCGGCGGAAGCGGGGGAAGATTTTCCCGATCTCCTCGCGCATCCGCTCGAGCGTGGCGGAGGAGAGGGCCGGCGAATAGTAGTCCATGGCGCGGGATGGGAGGTTGTGGGCCTCGTCTATCACCAGGCCGGGCCTTCCCGTCTGGTCCAGCCCCACCTCCGTCATCCGGCCGAAAGCCGAGCGGGGGGCGAAGACGTAGTTGTAATCGCAGATGGCGATGTCCGCCTCACGGGCAGCATCGAGCTGCAGCTCGAAAGGGCAGACCTGGTATTCAGTCCCCAGGGCGCGGAACGTGCGGGCCTTCAGGCTTCTCTTTCTTGCCAGCAGATCGAGAATTCCGTGCTCGTGCAGCTTTGCGTAGTAGTCTCGGGCGTATTCGCAGTATTCCGGGTTGCAGAGCGGCTCATTCTTGAAGCAGATCTTCCCCTTTGCCGTGATTGTGAGGGATTTTACCCCTGCACCGCACTCCCGGAAACGGGTGACGGCGTCCTCGGCCACCGAGTGCTGGCTGTTTTTCGGCGTGACGTAGACCACCTTCTGCCCCCTCCCCAGCGCATCCTTCAGGACCGGGTAGAGGACGCCGACGGTTTTCCCGAGCCCTGTGGGGGCCTGGATGAGCATCGGTCGCCCTTCCGCCATGCCCCGTTCGACCGCCTCCATGAGCTCCATCTGGCCGGGTCGCGGGTCTGCAAAAGGAAACGCGAGCCGGCCTGCGATCTTCCGCCGCCTGGCTGCACGCCTTTCGGCTTGCACGGCTTCCTTGACGAGTTCGTCGAGACGCCGTTCCAGCCAATCTTCATAAAGGGGTAGGTCGAGCGCGAGTTCGAGATCCTCCGACTCGCCGCTCCTGGAAGAGACGAGATGAAAGGAGAGGACGGGGAGAACCCCCTGTTCGCGCCAGTGGAAATAGCCGTAGGTCAGGAGCTGCAGGGAGTACGGGTGGTCCATGGGGTTGACCGAGAGTCGGCGGCTGAGCTCGCGGACATTGAAGCAGGACTTGATTTCCTCGATGCGCGGCGGATCGTGCCTGAAGATCCCGTCCATCCGCCCATCGATCCGGAACCGGAACCCACCCCTGTCGAACAGGGCGCTGACCGGTACTTCGGCCCGGTAAGAATCGTCGGCCTTCGCCCTTTTTTTCTGCACGCGGCCGTGTATCTCCCGCCCGTCGGCAGCCGAGGTTCCGAAGCCGGAATGGGGCTCTATGCTCCCGGTTCGCGGCGCCGGCAGGGCGAACTCTCGGAGCGGGATGGTGACGATTTTCTGGGCGACTTCCATGCGTTGTAATGCCTTTCACGCCGAGTGTAACGGATTTCCCCGTCAAGATAAAGGGGATAGATGGCGGGGAGAAATCGGCGCACGGGACGATATTGTGTTGACATATCTTAACTAATGCATCATAAGAAAAGTGCAGGATTAAAGCAGTGTAACGGATGGGCAAAGGAGAGCCGCGCCCGTTATTGGAGCACTCTTGTCAGCATATCTTCCCTCCATCCCCGTTGCAAAGAGAGCGAGTCTCCTCCTCGGCTTTGCGACCGTCCTCTCCATCGCCGCCTTCCTCTTTCGCCAGATCCACGAGCTGGACATCTGGTGGCAGCTGGCAATAGGCCGCGACATCCTGGCCCGTCATGCCATCCCGATTGTGGACAGCTACAGCATGGCCGGCGGCGGCAGGCATTACCACGACTCGCACTGGCTTTTCCAGGTGGCTGCGGCGCTGGTCCACGATGCCTGGGGGATGGCCGGACTGGAGCTCTTCGTGGTGCTGATCTGGGGGATGACGCTCTGGATCTGCTTTCGGAGCATGGACGACCGCGTGTCGATGCCGGTCCGGCTGCTACTCCTGTTTCTTGCCGCCATGGCCGCATCGGAGCGTTTCCGCCCCCGTCCCGAGCTGGCCACCTACCTGATGGTCGCCGTTTATTATTACTCCCTCCGGGAGCGCAGCTTCGTCACCCTCCGCGGGAAATGCCTGATTGCCCTGTGTCAGGTCATCTGGACCAACACCCATGGCCTGTTCGTGCTCGGCCCCTTCATGATAATCTGCGCCCGGCTGTCGGCCCTTTGGGAAGACCCCGCGGGCAAAAGCAATGACCAGCTCCATCTGTGCCGCCTCCTGGTGCTCTGCCTGTTCGCCACCATCGTCTCCCCCTACGGATGGGGGACCTGGCGCTACGCCCTCCTCCTTTCAGCCGAAGCGGGGGGGAGAGGGGCGGCCGTATTCAAGTCCCTGGGGGAACTGGGGCCGACACTGGGGCCGGATACCGTCTCCAGGCCCGCCTTCTGGTTCTTCGCCGCGCTCTCCCTCCTGTTCCTGGGTACGGTCGTTCAGGCCATGCGCGGGGGGCGCGTCCAGACAAACGGCCTGTTCGTGGTTGCAGGGATGGCGCTACTCGCCATAAGCGGGCGCAGAAACATGGTCCTCTTCGTCCTCGTCGCCGCTCCGTTCATAAGCGGTCAACTGGCGGTTCTCGGATGGGCGCGAAAGGCGCCGCCTGCACCCGTTACCGTTGCCCTGGCTGCGGCCGTGCTTTTCTGGGGCTACCTCCCGCTCTCCGGCGCCTACTATACATCCCTCCATCCGAAGCCGACCGGTTTCGGGCTCGGTGCGACCCCCTCCTACTTCCCGTACGGCCTGCCGGCAATGCTGGACAGGGTCTCCTTCCGCGGGTCCATATACAACTGCAACATGCTGGGAGGGTTCTACCTCTATCACGGCTACCCGAAACGGCTGCCCCTGTTCGACGGGCGGTGGGAGGTGTACGACCCCGCAGCCCTCGACGAGATCATGGCTGCGGCCCACGACCGGAACCTGTGGCAACGGCTCATGCGGCGGTACGATTTCAGGGGGATACTGCTTCATCACGATGCGGAGGAGAGCCGCGGCCTCCTGCCACGCCTCTCCGCAGACCCCATGTGGAGGCTTGTCTATCTGGATTACGCCGCGTCGTTCTGGATGCGAAGCGACCAGCCGGCGCTCCCACCACCGGTGGACCCGGCCCTGGTCGTCAGCAGGCCGGACCGCCCCGTCGGATATTACGACCGCACGTGTCTCGACCGTTTTCTCTATCTGACCAATGCCTCCGCCTCCCGGATAGACAACCTCAACCGCCTCCTCGCACTGGGGGTGGAGCGGGAATTTGTCCTGGAGCTCCTTGGGGGGGCGTACCTGGATGCCGCCGATTTCGCGAAGGCCGAAGCCGTCTTCACCGAGATCCTGCGGCAGAACCCTCGCAACGCCAGGGCGATGGTGAACCTGGCCGCAGCTTGCGGCAACCGGGGTAACCTGGCAAAAGCGGAAGGGTATCTGAATGCCGCCCTCCGGCAGGAGCCGGATAACGTAGCGGCCAGGGGGAATCTGACCGCGCTCCGGCAGTTAAACCTTTCGGCGCGCTGATCCGCATCTTCGGATAATGGCGCATCCCCTGTTTTTGTGGTATTAATAACCGCAGTAAGGGAATACCAAACCGAAACTAAAACCTTTACAGCGGTAGCACGCGGATCAAATCTGATAATAATCGGATTAAAATCTGATCAAGCCTTAAACCGGTAAATCAGATTTTATCCGAAGTTATCCGCGTGAAACGTTTTTGGTTTCGATTCATTGCCAGTTGGCAGCCCTGTCTCCGCCTGGTCAATTGCCGTTTCTGGGATAAACTCCTGAAAATGCCCCTTGGAGGTGACCGTCTTGTTCCTATCGATGCTTCTTACCGCCGTGCTTTTGGCCGGCACCCCCCATCACCCGCCGCAGCAGGCGCCGGCTGCCGCTACCGAGAAGGCAAAGGGTGATGCGAAACCTGCGGAGAAGGAAAAAAGCCCGGCCGAACCGGAGAAGCCGGTGGTCACCAGGCACAAGGTCGCCCTGGAAAAGGGGGAGATGGCGTACACGGTGACCGCGGGGCATCTGCCGGTGACGAACGATGCGGGCGAAACGGAGGCGCAGATGTTCTTCATCGCCTACACGGCCGACAACCCGCCGCCAGGCGTGCGACGGCCGCTACTGTTCATCTTCAACGGCGGTCCGGGCGCCGCCTCCGTCTGGCTGCACCTGGGCGCGGTCGGTCCCAGGCGCGTCCGGATGCTTCCCGACGGCAGGATGCCGCCACCCCCCTACCGGCTGGTGGACAATGAATACACCTGGCTTGACCAGGCCGATCTGGTCTTCATCGATCCGGTCGGCACCGGTTACAGCCGGGCGGCCAAGCCGGATCTGACCAAGAAATTCGCCACGGTACAGGGGGACATCGATTCGGTGGGGAGGTTCATCAGGCTCTACCTGGGACGCTACGGACGCTGGGAGTCGCCCCTGTTCCTGGTGGGGGAGAGCTACGGCGCATTTCGCGCCGCGGGGCTTGCCGACTACCTCTTCGAGCACGGCGTCGCCCTGAACGGGGTCATCCTCATCTCCTCCGTCATGAACATGCAGACCATTTCGTTTGATGAAGGTAACGACCTCCCATACGAGCTGTACCTCCCCAGCTACACGGCCACGGCCTGGTATCACAAGAAGCTCGCGCCGGAGCTGCAGGCCGACCTGGACAAGACCCTTGCGACCGTCGAGAACTGGGCCTCAACCGAATATCTGACCGCCCTCGGCAAGGGGGACCGTCTCTCCCCGGAAGAGCGGCGGGTGGTGGTTGACAAGCTGTCCGCGTTCACGGGGCTCGATAAGGCGTATATCGACAACCGCAACCTGCGCATCGACGGCAGGAGCTTTGTCAGAGACCTCTTGCGGCAGGAAGGGGAGGTGATCGGCACCATGGACAGCCGGTTCACCGCGGCGAACCTCGATCCCGCTGCACCCTTCGGCTTCGACCCGACCGTTGCCACGATCCGCGCACCCTACACGGCCACCTTCAACGACTATGTCCGGCAGGAACTCGGCTTCAAGTCCGACCTGGAGTATTTCACCCTGGGGGGAGGGATCGGCCGGTGGGACTGGGAGGCGAAAAACGGTTACGCCGACAGCAGCGAGAACCTGCGCAACGCCTTTGCCAAGAACCCGTACATGAAGCTGTTCGTGGCATCGGGCTGTTTCGACCTGGCGACTCCCCATTTTTCCACGGAGTACACCATCGACCATCTGGGGCTGACCCCGGCCCTGCGGGGAAACGTGACGACACGCAAATACCGGGCCGGTCACATGATGTACCTGGACACGGCCGCGCTTTCCCAGCTGAAGAAGGACGTTGCGGCGTTTATTGCAGGTGCTCTGACAGAGCGATGAGTTTATCTGGAAATGATGCAGAAGGGGAGGAGGCGGAGAAGCATCCTTAAGCCTGCTTGCGTTCGGCAACGTCACTGAAAACCATGACAATCCCCGTGATATCGCCCCGGTCGTCCCTGATGGGCGCGGCACAACCGCTTATCGGTATCTCGTCTCCTTCTTTGGTGATGAAGGTAACGTAATCCTTCGGAAGATTTATGATGATGCCGTCCCTGATGATCTGTTCCAGATGCTGCCTTTGCAAGGACTGTTTTTCGCTCCCCACGATACTGATGACATCCGTAATGCTTTTGCCGATGGCGTCTTCCCGTTTCCACTTCGATATTTTTTCGGCGGCATAATTCATGAAGGTTACCCGTCCCTCCATATCGGTGGTGATGACCGCATCGCCTATGCTCTTGAGCGTTGCGGCAAACCAGCGTTCCATCTCCTTCAACTTGCTCTCCATCTCATGCTTGTACAGGGCGATCCCGATCGCCACATGCAGGTCCCTTTCCTTGAACGGCTTGAGTATGTATCCGAAAGGCTCCGTCATTTTGGCCCGTTGCAGGGTTTTTTCATCCCCATAGGCGGTAACGTATACCACGGGAATATTGAAGCGGGAATGGATCTGTCCGGCCGCCTCAATGCCGTCCATCTCCCCCTTCAGAACGATGTCCATCAGCACCAGGTCGGGTTTGCTCTCTTCCGCCTTCCTGATGGCCTCTTCTCCGGAAGATGCCTTGCCGGCGACCGTGTATCCCATGTTCTTGAGATTTTCTTCTTCATGGAGCGCGACAATCGCTTCATCTTCCACAATCAGGATCTTTTGCCCCGTCATGAGTCTTACCCTCTTTCCTTGTAGAGTAACTCGGAGAATCTGATGGTGAATGTTGACCCTCCGGTTCGATCGAGTTCGATCGTCCCATCCAGCTGGCTTATCAGTGAGACAACCAGTTTCAGACCGAGGGTTTCGGTATTTGTGAAGTCTGCGTTTTCCGGAAAGCCGATACCGTTATCGCTGACAATCAACTCGTATTTACCCTCAGCCACAGGTTGAAGGGATAGTACGATCTCGCCCTTTCTCCCCCCTGGAAATGCGTGCTTCAGGCAATTGGTCACAAGCTCGTTGATTATCAGGCCGCATGGGATAGCGGTGCTGACATTGAGATTGACATCGGCAACCTTTATGACTGCTTTTATGGCTTCATCATTGATGCCGAATGACATATACAGGTTGGTTATCAGGTCACCGATATAGCCGGACATGGGTATAACCGTCAGATTCTTCGACTGGTAAAGCTTTTCATGGATCAGCGCCATGGTATCCACACGGCTCTGGCTTTCCTTGAAAGCCATCAGGACCTCTTTGTCGGTGGTACGCGCCGATTGGAGGTGGAGCATGCTGGAAATGACCTGCAGGTTGTTCTTCACCCGATGGTGGATCTCCTTCAGGAGGGTTTCCTTTTCCCTGAGGGCCCCCCGGAGTTGCTCCTCGGCAAGTCTTTCCTGTTCGAGGGCTTTTTCCATGTTCGCATAATAGATGTGGTTTTCTATCGATGAGGATAACAGCCCCACGAGGTTGCCCATGCCGAGCAGCGCCTCCTCGCTGTCGCCCACCCTTTGGTAAAATTCCGCATTTCCGGCCGAATTCCCGACAGCCAGAAGAGCGGGGGGGCGCTCATTGGCGCCGATGGGGTAGATCAGATATTCGTTCATATGCAATCTTGCCCGGTACTCCGCAAGCTCCATCTGTTCCGAGCCCGCCTTACAGATGATATATTCACCCCCCTCAAGGATGGGCAAGAGAAAGGGATCGTCCTGCGCCATGGCAAGCCCCGCCACGGCGCGATTCTCCCCCTCATCGTAATAACCGCCAACGGCGCAGACGGCATAAAGGCCCTCGTTTTCGACTTGCTGAAAAATAAGGACCCTCTCGTATTCGAGGTTGTAGATGACATATGCGATGACGTATTCGGAAATTTGCCCGACATCGAAGGTGGCATTGAGTTTTCTGTTCAATTCGTAGAGCTCTTTATATTCCTTGAGCTGGGCGTCGAGTTCCTCCTGGTATGCATAGAGCTTACCCTCCGTCCTGATCAGCCGTTTGACCTGCTGGGCAAGGGCCTCTTTTTCCATCTTGAGCGTCGCCATTTCTTCGGCCTTTTGTGCAGCATTCACGGTGGTGGGATCTTTTTTCATGGTTCCGCTCTTTTGAAAAACATCAGAATATTGCGCTGACTACAGACGTGAAGTTGTGAAAACAGTTATATGTGGTGATCGGTCCGATTTCGCCATAAGTGTAAAAACCCATCCACGGGATGTCTCTTCCGATCTCTTTCTGGATGGAGCTGATCAGGTCGGCCTTCTCCGACTCCCTGAATACGACCTTTCCCCGGCCGACGCATTCGAACTGCAGAACGAATTTCGGCTTCCGGGTTCCCAGCCGGTCCTTTATCTGGCGGGAGATCGCCTTCATGCCGCTTGCTATCAATTCCTTGTCGCGGCGTACCAGCCAGAGTTCGGTGCCTTCCCGGACATCGGACTGGATGGTTACAGATCCTTCCCGATCATCCTTTCCTACTATGTACCTGATGATGTATTCTTCATACCCCTTCCTCAAATGCTCGGGGGTTTTGAATCCAAGACAGATATTCAAAGTCGTTTTGTTCCAGTGGTCAATCCAGTCTTCTTCAAAGTAGTCCTTGAGGGCTTCGAGTGCCGGAACACCGTCGATCTCGTAGATGATGTTTCCCTTGCTTCGTGTGATCGTGCGTTTGGTTCCGATAGGGACACAGCCGTGATTTATTCCCCAGGCAATATCCCCTTTGCCTGACATGACCACACATGAAATGCCCTCGGAAAAAACATCGTCGTCATGATACTGGTAGGTTTTCTGGGATGTCCAGTTGTCCGAAGCCAATCCGCCGAAAAGGTGGAGTGGGCTTTTGCTGCGTTGTGATTTGCCGAACGACGCCAGAAATGGATCGAAATCGAAAACAAGCCCGTCTGCAAAAAGAAAGCAGGCGATATCGTCGGAAGTCAGTAATGGATTCACCTCTTTTGCCAACCGCTCTCCGGCTTTACCGGATTGCCCGGCAATCTCTCTTACGCGGGCGTTCCTGAAATGAAGCTCGTCCGAGCCGATCGCCATGACTGAAACGCCAAAGTTGGTTTCGATGACTGTTTCCTGCGTTATTATACCTTCGCCCGAGCAACCGCTTAAAGGAGCCCGCGAGGTTGCTTCTCTTATCGCTTCTATCAGGACCTTCTGGTTGTACCCGACGGTAGCAAACACGAAGACAAAATCAGGCTTGTCAATCTTTGCCTGCTCCAGGGCTTTCCGGGCGGCCTCTTTTCCCGCAACTGCCGGATCCCGGTGAAAGCTGTAACCCACCCCTGCACTTGTTCCCATACGGAGGCCTCACTTTTGCGTTTCGATTCATTAATCAATCATGCTCCACTCGATCTGAAGTCGCCTCAGCTCTACGCTGTTGTTTATTAATCATCCCTTACACTGAGGATAACATAATGTACATCGTTGTCACTGCATGCCGTTGAGCTCCCGTCCGGGCAGACTCCGTGACCAGCCGCCGAAGTATTAGACCAAAGAAATATTGTTATTTTTTGCCGGTAATGATATCTATTTTGAACGAGTTGCGCAGAGAGCCGGACCAAAAATCTCATAAATAAAGGGTGAAATCATGTACAAGCTGAGAGTGGAAA
>DAIEGL010000006.1 GCA_027356255.1 Geobacter sp.
ACCGGCAAGGAGCTGGTGGCCCGTTCCATCCATCACAACAGCCAGCGGCGCGAGAAGCCGTTCATCGAGATCAACTGCGCCGCCATCCCGGAAGAGCTGATCGAGTCCGAGCTGTTCGGCCATGAACGGGGCGCATTTACCGGTGCGGTGGCGCAGAAGAAGGGGAAGTTCGACCTGGCCGACGGCGGCACCATCTTCCTGGACGAGATCGGCGACATGTCGCTCAAGACCCAGGCCAAGGTCTTGCGCATTCTACAGGAACGGAAATTCGAGCGGGTCGGTGGGACGAGGACCGTGGAGGTGGACGTGCGGGTGGTGGCCGCCACCAACAAGGTGCTGGAGGACGAGATCAAGGCCGGCAACTTCCGGGAAGACCTCTTCTACCGCCTGAACGTCGTCCCGTTCAAGGTTCCGCCGCTCAGGGAGAGGGCCGACGACATCCCCCTCCTTATCGAGTACTTCCTCGACACCTTCTGCCAGAGGGAAGGGCGGGAGCGGAAGATGATCGTGCCCGAGGCGGTTGAGCTCATGAAGCGCTACGACTGGCCGGGGAACGTGCGGGAGCTGAAAAACATCATCGAGCGCCTCGTCATCATGACTCCGGGGAGGACCATCACCGCAAACCTGATCCCCGAATACATCGGTGCGGGGGATGCGACGCGGGGGATGGGGGGCCTGAAGCCGGGGAGTGCCCTGGAACTGAGCTCGCTGCGCGAGGCACGGGAGGAGTTCGAAAAGGAATTCATCATCCAGAAGCTTGAAGAACACGACTGGAACATCAGCAAGACCGCCGAATCCATCGAGCTCGAACGGAGCAACCTGCACAGAAAGATCAAGAGCTACGGGATCGATCTGAAGAAGTGAGCTACTACCCCTCACCCCGCCGTTGACACGCACACCTCCCCCCCAGGGGGCAGGCGCCGCACCTGAACTTGCGGCAGTAATCCTTCCCCAGCTTCACCAGCGCCGCCTCGAAATCGGAGAAATCCCGGCCGGGGACCGTCTCCTGCGACCATACCAGCTCCAGTTTCGCCAGCGGCTCTTCTCCCGGCCCCACGAGGGCGAACCTTTCGGCGGCCAGGAGCGCATAGGGGGCTATCCGCGGCCGCGCCTTCCACCAGACCGGGCGCAGTTCCCGCAGGAAGATATCCACCGTCACATCGCCGATCCCCTTCCCCAGACCCTTGAGGAGTTTCTCCAGCCCATCCCGGTAAGTCTCCATGGCGATGGCTGTGCCGATCCTCGCGCCGAAGAGCTTGGCCGCGAGGAACCACTTGCAGATTTCCCCCGGTCCCCCGCCGGTCAGATCGATCCCCAGGTCGCGCGAATATTTCCCGCCGAGGGATTGGAGGGGATGCCTTCGGCCCGCAGCAACAGGGGGAAAACCGGCCGCTAAACAGCGCGAAAAACGGAACCGGGTCGATCCTTTGTGCCGCTTTTCAAATCATCTGCGTTAAAATTAGTCACGTATTCCGTTCCCGGACAGGTCGAGCGACGCCAGGCCGTGGCCTACTGCCGAACCAGGGTTCAACAAAGTTCTGGCATGCGTTATGTAATATCCTGTATAACCATTGTGTCTCTGTGACAGAAGTGCCGTATACAGGAATAAAGGACCGATATGCTTTCGTTGACCCCCGCCGATCATGACGCCGTCAGGCTGTCGCTGAAGGTCGCACTTGCGGCCATGGCCGTTTCGCTGCCATTCGGTTTCATCTTCGCCTACCTGGTCACCTTTCTCAGATTCAGGGGCAAGCTGTTGCTGGAGGTCTTCGTCAACCTGCCGCTGACCCTTCCTCCCGTGGTGATCGGCTACCTGCTCCTCCTCCTCTTGGGGAAAAACGGCTGGCTCGGCCCGCTCCTGGACCTGTTGGGGATAAGGCTCATCTTCACCTGGAAGGCGGCGGTGATCGCCTCTGCCGTGGTCGGCTTTCCACTCCTGGTCAGGTCGATCAGGATCGGCATGGAATCCATAGACCCTCAGCTCATCCAGGCGTCCCGGACCCTCGGCGCGCGCTGGTACGACACCCTTGTGACCGTCATCCTGCCGCTTTCCCTGCGGGGGATCATCGCCGGCTCGTCGCTCATGTTCGCCCGCAGCCTGGGCGAATTCGGCGCGACGATCATCGTCGCGGGGAGCATCCCCGGCGTCACACAGACCATCCCCCTTGCCATATACGACTACGCCAGTTCCCCGGGGAGCGAGACATTGGCCCTGTCTCTCTGCGTCGTGTCTGTGGCCCTCTCGGTGCTGGTCCTCCTCTTCCACGAATTTCTGGGCAAGAAGCTGGCGCGGAGGGACTGATATGGAGATACGCGTAACTGCGGAAAAAAGCGTCGGCGGCTTCACCCTGGAGGCCGATTTCACCGTCACCGGCGACCAGATCGGCATCTTCGGTCAGTCCGGGAGCGGCAAATCGACCCTGGTCGGCCTGCTGGCGGGGCTGCATCACCCCGACCGGGGCGAGATATTCCTCGACGGCGAATGCCTCTTCAGCAGCCGGAAGGGGATCGCTGTCCCGCCGGAGAAACGCCGGATTGCCATCGTCTTCCAGCAGCCGTGCCTCTTCCCCCATCTCAGCGTGAAGTCGAACCTCCTCTACGGCTTCAGGCGCTCCGCACCGGAGCACCGGACGATAGATTTTGCCGCACTGGTCAAGGTGCTCAAGCTGGATACTCTCCTGGACCGGGGGGTGAACAACCTCTCCGGCGGAGAAAAACAGCGGGTGGCACTGGGGCGGGCGGTCCTGGCCAACCCCCGGCTGCTCCTGATGGACGAACCGCTCTCCGCCCTGGACGACACCCTCAAGCTCCAGATCATCCCGTACCTGAAGGGGGTGAGCGAACGGTTTGGGATTCCCTACCTCTTCATCTCCCATTCCCTGGTGGAAATGCGGCTCATGGCCGAGAAGGTCCTGGTGGTCGCCGGTGGCCGCATCGTCGAGCAGACCACGCCGGACCAGCTGGCGCGCTCGCGCATGGGGCAGAGCCAGGTCGGCTACATCAACCTCCTCCAGCTGGCGGCCCTCCGCCGGACGGACGGGCTGTTCGTCTATCAATGGGGCGACACGGAGCTGTTCATCTCCGCCGGGAACGACAGTCCTAATGCGCTCTTCGAGCTATCATCGAGGGACATCATCCTCTTCAAGAAGCATCCCGAGGCGATCAGCGCCAGGAACCTGCTAGCCTGTACCGTTGCGAACACCTTTTCTGCCGGCAACAAGACCGGCGTGGAGCTTTCCTGCGGAAACAGGCGCCTGGTGGCCGAGGTGGTGGTCCAGGCGGCAGACGATCTGTGCATTGTGGCGGGATCGCAAATCTTTGCGGCGATCAAGGCGTCGTCGTTCCGGCGCCTGGGGTAGAGTATCCGGTTGACAAGCGGCGGCAATGTCTTTATAAGCAACAAAACCTTTTTGTAGATAAAAAAGGTTTCTTCCGGCGTTTCCGGGACGGCAGACGGCCTTCCCCGGAATTTCTAAAAGGGGTTATCCATGAAACTTCTAGACTCGATCCTCGCGGCAAACAGGAAATTCGTCCAGCCGAACGCCTTCCCCCCTCTGCCGAAGAACCCACAAAAGCAGCTCGCCATCTTCACCTGCATGGATACCCGGCTGGTGGACTTCCTGGAGCCGGCCATGGGGATCAGGCGCGGCGACGCGAAGGTGATCAAGAATGCCGGAAACACCATCATCGACCCTTTCGGCGGGGTGATGCGCAGCCTGGTGGCGTCCGTCTTCCTGCTCGGGGTGGACGAGATATTCGTCATCGGCCACAGGGACTGCGGCATGTCCGCCATAGACGGGCCGCAGCTGCGGGAGAAGATGATCGTCCGCGGCATAGATCCGCAGGTGATCGATTCCCTGGTGCCGGACCTGGGGCAGTGGATGGGCTCCTTCGCCTGCCCCGAGGAGAACGTGGGGCGGGTCGTCTCCGTTATCAGAGAAAACCCCCTGATCCCGAAGGACGTGCCGATCCACGGGCTGATTTTCTGCCCGAACGACGGGCATCTGGAAGTTGTGGTAAACGGCTACTGAACGCGAGGCAGATATGTTCGTCAGGCTTTTCATCCTGTTTCTCATCGTACCCGTAATCGAGATATACCTCCTCATCAAGGTCGGCTCCCTCATCGGCGCAGTGCCGACCGTGGCGACTCTTCTCCTCATAAGCCTTGCCGGAGCCTGGCTGGTGCGCCACCAGGGGTTCCGGGTTCTGGGACGCATCCAGGCCGAACTCAGCCAGGGGCGCCTCCCTGCGGCGGAGATGCTGGACGGCGCCCTGGTCCTGGTTGGCGGCGTGCTCCTTCTCACCCCCGGTTTCTTCACCGATTTCCTTGGCCTCTTCTTCCTCATCCCCGTCACCCGCGCCGTCATCAAGCAGGCGCTCGGCATCTGGCTCCAGCGCAGGCTCGCCCGGGGACAGTTCATTGTGCGCAGGTTTTAGGAATATTTGATTGTTAACAGGGGCTTGAATAGCTACGGCGGGGGACTGCGGTGTTGCTCGGTGTTTTGGACTCGGGTCTTGGCAGCTCCGTTCGAGCGGAACAGTACTAAATGCGAGTAAGTTAGTATGTCAGCATCAATCTGTCGGCCACTACTTCGTTTTCCAGCGACATCCCACCCATTTGAAATCTTCTCAGCATAGACCTTCCGCAATTAACAAATATTTCTCTTTCAAATAGCCCGTCCGGTATCGGGATATTACAGAGAAGGTTGCCTGATTTCTTATTTCCGTCAATGCTGAGCGCCACAAAAACTCCGCGTGCCTTGCATTGCTGAATTGAATGAAGGAGATGCTTCAAATTGAATGACTGTGCGCCATATAAAATTGTCTGACTGAAGCTATAAGGTGGATCACAGTAAACCAAGTCTCCCGGCTTGGCCATAGCCATGGCCTGTTTATAATCCATGAGTAGAAATTTTGTGCCCACAGTCCGCCTGTGCCACTCATCCACCCTTAGTGCAAATTCCCTTGGCGCGATAGGTTGATGGATGCCGCAGGGCGTGGACATATAGCCGTCAGCCTTGCGGAATCGTACTACCCCGCCATAACATGAGCGGCAGAGAAACAGGAGGTCCGCTCCATTTGGGTTCGCGTTGAACGATGCCTTGATTTTCTCATATTCGGCTACCTTCTCACCGCTCATCATGGCTTGCCATCTTTCAGCGTACCACTTCTTAAGCAATTCAGGGTCGTCATGTAATTGTTGCCAAATTTCAATAAGTGGTTTAAAACAATCCGATGCTACGGCCTTTACAGGGACAAGGGTCCCGAGCACGGCACCGCTGCCGAGGAACGGCTCAAAGTAGGTATCAAATTGGGCGGGGAAATAAGAAATGATCTCGTGAGCGAATCTTTGCTTGTTGCCGATCCACTTCAACAACTGCTTCTTGAAAGGGGGTATTGAGCAATTTATGCCTGGTTTATCGAATATCAGCATCTGCACGGGCATATATCTTCCCCTTTTTTCAATTTAACCAATCAATATCCTGTTTTAGGATATTTGTCAAGTTTATTCATGAACTATGTGTATGCGAGAAAAAGATTATAGTCTCCAACAGGAAAAATTACAAAAGATTCTACGCCAGATCAGAATTGAGGCCGGTTTGCGTCAGGTTGACATGGCTGAACGGCTCGGGCAGCCCCAATCCTTCGTCAGCAAATATGAATCTGGAGAGAGAAGGTTGGATTTGATAGAAATTAGACAGGTTTGTGATGCTGCCGGAGTCTCCTTAACGGCGTTTGTAAGAAAGTTTGAGGAGGGGGTGGCTTGAAACCGTCTGTGAAATTTCTGGACCAACCGAAACATTTCTGGGCCAACGTGCGCTCAATAAGCCAGGAAATCGGCTACACGGACAGGAAGAGCAGTCAGATCAAGGTCCCTGCAATTTTTGAAATGAGCAACGCCTTGAAAAATATGGGTCTTTCTTCGGGGCATATTATTGATGACGATGATCGGGTAACCGAATTCGGTCAAAAACTCCATGACTATTTCGCGTACCGGGCAAATGTACTCAATAATGAAGTCAAGCCGCTGCTCATGGATTCAAAGAAAGCCAAGAAGGTCTTTGAAACACTTCAGAAAAAACTGTCTCCTCAGTGCCCCATCCCAATGAACAAGCAGAAAGGGGACAAGAAAGCGCCTGCTTACTTGACTGCGATCATCAATATGCTCATCGAAGCCAATGCGGAAGGGATGCCTTGTGACTACGACCCTCGTGAGCTGACAACAGTGACTCGTGATGGCGAGCCTTTGAGGACTTTGGCCCGAAGGGTGGACGGCGCATTCCCCAGTCCCGTGAATCCGGTGGCCGTATGGGAAATCAAGGAATATTACTACACGACGACCTTTGGCAGCCGGGTGGCTGACGGGGTGTACGAAACCTTACTGGATGGCATGGAGTTGGAAGAGCTCAAGGAGCATGAAAATGTTGATGTGAAACACTATCTGATGATCGATGACCATTTCACTTGGTGGGATTGCGGGCGTTCCTATCTTTGCCGCATAATCGATATGCTCCACATGGGATATGTTGATGAAGTTTTGTTTGGCTATGAAGTCGTGGAAAGACTTCCTCCACTGGTGAAGGGTTGGATCAAAATTGCAAAAAAGCGGGATTAAACAATCGCGCCCGAAAAATTGGCTAATAAACGAGACAGGCTACTTTATATCTGAATTTTTCATAAAGTAGCCTGTTTCATTTTGGTCCCCTCATTCGGCACCGCCGAACCAGGGAATCAAATCTACGGATCACAAGCATCCTTTCAATCAGGCGAGATTCTTATGTCTTGAGTTCTCACTTTTTCACCGGCCCGTTGTGGCAATCGTAGCATCCCACCATCTCACCCTGGGCGTATGTCTTCCTTATCGGCCCGAATGAAAAGCGTCTTGCCGTGAAGGTCATTGAAAGCCTGGTCCCCTTGTAGTCCTCGCCATGACATACGGCGCAATCTTTCAGGTTGTTTTTTGCCGCTGCGATATGGGTGTAGAGCCATATCGTTCCGATTGTATGGAGACCGTGCGGCCCGCCGTTGGCTGTCAACGGCAGCGACCAGAGGTGGCAGGCGGAACACTCGGCTATCACGCCCGGATATCCCTGGAGATGGCTGCTCTGGACATTGTCGTTCGCTTCGCCTGTCGCGTATTCGGCATGGGTCGAGCCATGGCACGACTCGCACTGCATGTTTCCGTGCGTGGCGCCCAGCTTGTAGAGCGCCCCTCCCGTCGAAAAGATGCTCTCCGCCTCCCTGAAATTCCCGGAAGCGTCGAATGCGCTGGTGTCCTGGACATACTGACCGCTATCCGAGCGGTAATGGCAGTTCTGGCACTTGGGCAGGTCCACCCATCCCGTTCTCCCGTCCGCACCCACCCTGGACATGCGGCCGTGGCAGCTCTGGCACTCGAGTTTTGACGATCCGTCCGGATTCTTTGCGATTCCCATGATCCCTCTGAGGCACTGGGTCGTGGAGCCGGGGTGGCAGTAGTAGCATCCCGTCCTATCCAGGGTTTCGTCCAGCGGCATGCCGGTGTTGTCATCCATGGCTTTTACCGCATGCCAGGAGTGGATGGAGGTGGTCAGCTGCCTGATGCCCGTTACCCCAGGTTTTCCCAGGGCGTTGGAGCCGTGGCAGTTGGCGCAGAGGATCGGCTTCCCCGAGTCCGAGGTCGGCAATAGACCCTCCGCCGCATAGCCGTTTTGGGCGAGTGCGCCGGTGTACAGGTCCTTGCCCAGATTCCTGTTATCGTGGAGCAGGAGGATGTTCCTCTTCCAGTCTTTTTCCGGATTGGTATCGTATACCCAGGCCGGTGTGGGTTGCGCGGCCGGGTCGCCGGTGCCCGATGTGTGGCAATGGCTGCACGCCATCTCGTCGCTGACCGGCAGGACCGTCCTGGTGGTGGCAAGGACGGTCCCCCTGCGGTCCTTCGCCACTATCTTCACCATGGAGTAATAGTTGCTGTTCCCCTTGTCGTCATACGGGATGGTGGGGATGCCGTCGGCCTTCCAGAATCCTGCGACCTGGTCGTATTTCATGGGCGCAGGCTTGAGCCCCTGTACCGGGTTGCCCGCGAGTCCCATGTTTTCCTTCAGCTGCACGCCGAAAAGGGAATACACCCATTCCCAGAAGTTCGTCTTTCCCTTGCTCGTCGTGTTGATGGAGCCGCGCGTATCGGTTGTGGCCTGGTAGGTCAGGGTTACGCCCGAAGTCACCGGCTTGCCCGTCAAGCGGTCTATCAGCTGGGCATGGAGGTTGTTGTAGGGGGGGAGGATCGCGAACACCGAATAATCGTGGTCCATGCAATGCATGCCGAGATCGTTCCACGCGATGACCGCATATCTCTCCGCAGCGAGGCCTCCGTCGATCGTTGCCTCCCCGCTCTGTTCGTTGCCGCAGCCCGTGATGAAAAGAAGCGAAATAAAAATGAGGGATGCTGCCAGCAGGACCTTTCTCATGTCCACCTCCTTGACAAGGTTTCGCACTGGAGTTTCGCCCGGCAATGGAACCGCATTTCACAGCTCACTTTTACGGACGGTTCAGTGTTTTACCGAAGAATGTGCCGCTCCAACCGCGGCCGCCTCGTTTACAGCTGCCGGTATCGCCCCGGTCAGACCTGGCTTTTCAATGGAGAGGAGTTCCAACTCGAAGATCAGCGTGCTGTTGGGCGGTATGATATTGTAAGCCCGCTCGCCGTAGGCAAGCACGGCCGGGACGAAGATCTGCCACTTCGACCCGGTCTTCATCTGCAACAGCGCTTCCGTCCAGCCGCGAATCACGCCGTTGACGCTGACCGTAGCCGGTCCGCCCCGAGAGTACGAGCTGTCGAACTCTGCCCCGTTGATCATTGTGCCGCGGTAGTTCACGCTGACCCTGTCCCCCGCTTGCGGGCCCGGGCCGGTCCCTTCCCTCAGCACCTTGTATTGCAGGCCGCTCGGGAGCGTTTTTACCCCCTTCTTGTTCCTGTTTGCCGCCAGAAAGGCCTTACCCTCGTCTTTCCCCTTTGCAGCGAGCTCCTCCCTGCGGATGTTCAGCCTTACCAATACCTTCTGGCGCAGTTCTTTCAGGGTGTCGCGGATCTCCGCGGGGGGCATCGCAGCATCTCTCCCCTCCAGGGCGTCGCGGATGGCCGATAGAAGCACGTTCGCATCCACATCCACTTCCTGTTTCTTCAGGTTGCCGCCGAATTCGTACCCCAGGCTGTAGCTCTCCTTCGCCTTCAGGTCCTTGAGCGGGGGCTCCCCTCCGGCGAAGCAGGGTGGGGACAGCAGGATCATCAGGATGATCGTCAACGCGAGTCTCATGGTTCCTCCAAAAGCTTCATTCAGGTTCAATTCAATAAAGGTATTTTTAAATTGTCCGGTAAAGCGAGGGCCGCACCGGGCGGCCCTCGCATGCTTCAAACAGCGGTCCGCACTATCTCCGGACCTTGTAGGGGCGCATCATCTCGTTGTCCTCGTGGTCGATTATGTGGCAGTGCCAGACGTAACCGTCACCCTGGGTCGGGTCGAACGGGAAGAGGTTTCTGCCCGCATACGTAACGTTGGCGACCACCGGTATGCTCGTCGGGGTCCAGCGTATGACGAGCCGCAGGACTTGGCGCGGGAGCGCCTTTGCCGTGTCTTTCCAGCCGGACTCTTCCGCTGCCGGAGGGGTGGGGGCGCCCGTAAGGTATGGACCGACAGGCGGGTTACCGCCGATGGCGCTTTTCCCTATTGCTACGAGAATGGGGTCAGCGGGGTCCGCTATGGGGGTCTTGTAGTCGAGTGGCGGGCCGTAACCCGGGCAGAACTGGCCGGCAACGCAGCCGGGGAGGAGGGGCGCGGGGATGGAGCCGAACGCGCCGTTCCATGCTGCTATGTATCCGCCGGCGGGACCGATCCCGAGGGTCCCGTCAAAGTCGTAGGCTTCCCTGTTCAGGATCTGGAACTGCACCAGGTGCGTGTGCATCGGGTGGGCGTCCGTGGTCAGGTTGACGATCTCCCACAGTTCCGTTGACCCCTGTCGCGGCAGTTCGCTGATGCCGTCCGTAAAGTCGGCGGCGATGCTGGGCGACCTCTTCCCGTCCCAGTAGGTGTTGTTGACCAGGACGAAGACCGGGGTGCCGGTGATGGGGTCCTCGAACTCCTTCAGGACGAGCCGTCTCACATTGTCGATCTTCACACCATTTGCCAGGTGACCATTCCCGTCGGTGAGGCGGACCATCGCTTTGGGTCGCACGCACTGCCCCGCAACGGCCGGGTTGCAGCTGGTGTCGGTACCGACCAGCGGCGTTACCACGTCTAAGCGCATGATTTTTCCCATCTGCGGCTGGTCCGTTATGGGGGAGAGCCCTTCCGGGAACGGGGTTGGGGCGTCGTTGGAGACGAGGATCTGCTTTCCGTCCAGCCCGGTGAAGTCGACGATCACGTCAACGCGCTCGCCAGGTGCGATGAAGACCGTATTGAGCGGTGCCGGCTTATTCAGGAAGTTGTCATCAGCGCCGACCGCATAGACCGGGACCGGGACCTGAACCGGCGGTGTGCCGGTTTCGTAGTAGAACCGCATGTTGTAGAACCTTGCATTGGAGCCGTCGAGGAGATGCAGGCGGTAACGTCTCGGCTCCACCTGGAGAACCGGCCAGGGGGCGCCGTTGACGATGGCTACGTCGCCGATGAATTCCGGTATCCAGAAGGGATGGCGGGCCGGATTTGGCGGGCCGTTCAGGCATGGGTCTAATGGCCCGCCTGCTCCGCACAATCCCGGAGGTGTGCTGCTGCCGTCCGGGAAGTACAGCTGGCCGGTGGTGTCGAACTGGCGGTCCTGGATGGCCATCTCGACCTCATAGGCGCCGGCCGGCAGGTTTGCCGGCTGGGTCGTCGCGTCCTGCAGGAAGTAGAAGGCTGCCATGCCGCCGTAAACGTTGGTGCGCGTGGCGCCGAGGGCGTGGTCATGGAACCATAGCGTCCCCGGTTCCTGTTTGTTAGTGTACAGATAGACGGCCTTTCCTGCCCCCACGGCATAGAGGGATGCGTATCCGATCCCTTTCTTCCCGTCTGGGGTGAACCACGATTCCGGTCCTCCGTCATAGAGCGACGACACCTCGCCTCCGTGCAGGTGGGCCGTGGCCGGAGGCGGCCCGACGAACGGGTCGGAGCAGCCGGGGCCGGACGGGTTGTCCATGCAGGGGTTCATTCCCGGGCTGTTGAGCGGGTCAGCCCAGTGGAGCGTCTTGTCGACCGTGATCAGCCCCTGGACCAGTGCGGTGGTCGGGACGCCATCGATGATGATATTGTCGTTGTACTTTGGCAGCTGGTTGTCGTACTGCACCACGGTCGGCGTGTGCCTTTGGGCCACCACTGTCACGGCGGGCCAGTTTGCGGGGGAGAGAAGCTGGTTTGACAAGGTGTCGGAGATCTCATAGGCCCATACCCTCGTTTTGCCGAAGGTGACATCGTAGCCAAGATCCGGGCAGGCAAAAGGCCCCGGAGGGAGCACCGTCTGGTCGATTTCCTTCATCTTCACCGTGATCGCCTTGTGCACGGCGGTGTCCACCCTGGGAATCGGTCCTGCCGGCCCGAACACGGGCATCGGGACTGCGAACTGCGGGATGCAGATCCCCGGAACCGCGACCTGGGAGACGAGTGTGCTTGCCCCGGCGGTGCCGACTGTGCCTGCGAGGAGAGTCCCCAGCAGGATACCGCTCAATTGCGACAACTTTCTTTTCGTATGCATATTTCCCTCCTCTTTCTTTATCTGGTCGAATGTCTGCTACGAAAACCGGTGTCTTGTCACCCCTGAACCATCACCCCCTTTCATTTGTGTCCTCCCTGAAATCAGTTGACGGTGATCGAGAGGCTTTTGCTTGCCGTCTTCCGTCGCGTATCCGTTACCCGGACGGTGAAACTTGATCTGCCGGAGGTCGTCGGCGTGCCGGAAATTTCTCCGGTCGTGCTGTTCAGGGAGAGGCCCGCCGGGAGTCTGCCCCTGCTGATGCTCCAGGTGTAAGGCCGGACGCCGCCGCTCGCTGCCAGGGTGGCGGAATAGTATCTGCCGCGACTGCCCGGCGGCAGGCTCGTCGTGCTGATGGTCAACGTGGCGATGGAAACGGTCAGCGACAGTGACCTGACTGCCGTGACACCACTTTTATCCGTCACCCGGACGGTGAAGCTGGATTTGCCGGAGACCGTCGGTGTGCCGGAAATTGTTCCGCTCGCGCTGTCCAGGGAGAGTCCGGCGGGAAGTGCCCCGTTGCTGATGTTCCAGATGTACGGCCCCACTCCGCCGCTCGCTGTCAGGGTCCGGCTGTAAAAATTCCCCACTGTTGCGGCCGGCAGGGAGGAGGTCGTCACTGCCAAGGGGGCGATATTGCCGATCGTCTCGCTACCGGCCGGCGATGAGAAGGAAAAGAGCTCGGTTGTGCGGACCGGGGTATAGACTGCGGAGAATATGCCGTCACCGGCAGCCTGGTCCGGAGCGACGCCGTCGTCATGCAGCAGGAAGACCTCGCCGCCCGACAGCGCCACGGTGACCGGACCGGCCGGCGTTGCACAGTTGACGCTCACCGCCGAGAGGGTCGCCGCTACCCCTACCGTGATCCTGGCCGGATATTTCAGGACGGAAAACAGGCGGCTGTCCTGGCAGGTAACCGCATGAAGGGCGTTGATGCGCCGTCCCGTGACGCTCTTGCCGATCAGTGCGCTGATCTGGTCGCCGGTGGAGAGGATGAGGTTTTTGATCCCGCGCCAGTCCAGACCGCCATCGTTCGCTTTGAGCAGCGCCGCCAGACCGGTGACATGGGGGGTCGCCATGGATGTTCCCGACATGTAGCCGTAGCCGTTGTTGCGTACCGTGCTCAGGATGTTGTTGCCGGGCGCCCCCACATGCACCATCCGCCGGCCGTAGTTGGAAAAGCCGGCCAGGCCGTCAGTGGAGGTGGTGGCGGCAACGGCGACCACATTCGGCAGGTCGTAATCGGCTGGGTAGGCCACGGAGGTGTCGTTATTTCCGCCGGCATTCCCCGCTGCGACGATGAAGAGGATGTCCCGCTGGGCGTTGATGGCGTCGTAGAGCGCCTGGGAATAAGCCCCTCCGCCCCAGCTGTTGTTGGTTGCGATGATATTCGCGCCGCGTGCCTTCATCCCCTTTACGTACTGGAGGCACTCGATGGCGTCCGATATGTAGCCGGAGCCATTGGCGTCGAGGAACTTGCATGCCATCAGTTTAACGTCCCAGTTGACGCCGGTTACCCCGATGCCGTTGTTGCCGACCGCGCCGATGGTCCCCGACACGTGGGTCCCGTGGTTGTTGTCGTCCAACGGATTGCCGTTGTTCAGGATGGCGTTGTACCCGTAAATATCCCCAACGACGCCATTGCCGTCATTATCCCTGCCGGGCGTGCCGTTCAACTCCGCCAGGTTGACCCACATGTTGGCCCTTATATCCTGGTGGTTGTAATCGATGCCGGTATCGATCACCGCTACGACCACGTCGCCGCTCCCTGTAGTCGTGTCCCAGGCGGCCGGTGCGGCGATTGTGGAAAGCCCCCAGAGGCTGGAAAAACTCGGATCGTTGGGGACGACCAGTGCCCGGACCACATAATCCGGCTCGGCGTATTCGACGTCGTCATCCAGCCCATACTCCTTGACGGCCTCCGAGACGCTCCTGCCCGGGGCGATTCCCACCCGCTCCATGCGCAGGCCGTGAAACTCCCGCTTCTGCACGGAACCGTGCCGCTCCCGGCTGTGCCGCCTCCCTTCTTCGGTCACCCCATCCTTGTATTTGACGATCAGCGTACCTTCCCGGAACTTCGCCCGCATCGGCCCTCTCTCCGAATCCGCGTCGGCGGAGCCTTTGCCGACGACGAGCAATACCAGCAGAACAACAAAAATACGCGCCCATTTCCCGCTCATTTTCGTCTCCTTAGTCTCGCCGTTCCGGCTTTCGCATCTGGACGCAAAAAAGCCGGGGCCTCTTATCCTGTGGGATATTTCGGCAACCCGGCTGTCTCGTGGAGACCCGATGGCTTTCCGCCCCATTCTCGCGAATGGTTTGGCATTGTCGTCTACCGCCTGGAAAAATGTTTAGAGACAAGTATAACCGGCCAATCGTTAAATTCAACCAACCTTGCCTGACGGACGGGTTTCCCCATCCGCCCCCGGCGACAATCGGCGGGGATTTGCTATAATTTATCCTGAAACGGCAGTTGCCCACACAAGACGCAAGGGAGGATGGATGAAAAGGTTCTTTCAAAGTGAAGACGACTGGGCCGGGTTGGTCCTGCGGGTCGCTCTAGGTATCGTGATGTTTCCGCACGGTGCGCAGAAGCTGTTCGGCTGGTTCGGCGGTCACGGCTTTGAGGCTTCCATGGCGATGTTTGCCGACAAGATGCACGTGCCCGCCGTAATCGCCTTTCTGGTGATAATCGGTGAGTCGTTCGGCAGCCTGGGATTGGTTGCCGGTTTCCTGACCAGGCTGGGGGCGTTCGGCATCCTGTGCAACATGGTCGGCGCCATCGTCATGGTCCACTGGTCGAACGGTTTTTTCATGAACTGGACCGGCAAGCAGGCGGGGGAGGGGTTCGAGTTCCACCTGCTGGCGATAGCCATCAGCGCCGCCCTGCTCATCAGGGGCGGGGGGAGATGGTCGCTAGACAGGTCGATTGCCGCCAGGCTGGGAAGGCAAATCTGAAAAAGGGCGCTTCTGTCCGGCGGAGGTTTGCATGGCGGTCCTGGCGTTACTGATCGGTATAGCCCTTATCATGCTCGTCCTGTGGGAAGGTTTCGAAACCATCGTCCTTCCCCGCCGCGTCACCCGCCGCTTCAGACTGACCAGGCTGTTTTACCGCAAAACCTGGCTCCTCTGGCAGAAGCTGGTCGGTCCGGTCACATCGGCGAGGAATCGGGAAAACCTGCTGAGCTTCTACGGTCCGCTGTCGCTCCTGTTCCTCCTGAGTGTCTGGGCGGGGGGGCTGATTCTGGGTTTTGCACTGCTCCACTGGGCGGTCGGCTCCACTTTCGACGCTTCCGGCGCCCTGCACGGTTTTCTCTCCGACCTTTACCTGAGCGGCACCACCTTTTTCACCCTCGGCCTGGGTGACGTCACCCCCCGCAACCCGCCGGCGCGGCTTCTCACCGTTATCGAATGCGGCATGGGGTTCGGTTTCCTTGCGCTCGTCATCGGATATCTCCCTGCGCTGAACCAGTCGTTTTCCCGCCGGGAGGTGAATATCTCCCTCCTGGATGCCCGCGCCGGCTCCCCCCCCACCGCTGCCGAAATGCTGCGCCGGCACAGCCATGACCGCGGGATGGAGGAGCTGCGGCAGCTTTTGCACGAATGGGAGCGCTGGTCGGCCGAGTTTCTCGAAAGCCACATCTCTTTTCCGGTGCTCGCCTATTTCCGCTCCCAGCACGAGAATCAGTCATGGCTCGCCGCCCTTGCCTCGATCCTTGATGCCAGTGCCCTCGTCATGGTCGGCGTGGAGGGGGCCTGCGAGCGCCAGGCTTCGTTGACGTTCGCCATGGCCCGTCATGCGGTTGTGGATCTGGCGCTCGTCTTCGGCGCAGAGCCGAAGATCAGGGAAAATGGCCGTCTCACCCCCCAGATGCTGACGCATCTCCACGAAACCCTGGCTAAGGTAGGCCTGAAGCTGCAGACCGGAGACGAAGCGGAGCGGAAACTGGCCGAGCTGCGGCTGATGTACGAGCCGTATCTGCTCTCACTCGCCGCTTATCACCACATCAAGGTGCCCCCCTGGTTTTTCGAGGAAGAGCGGCAGGACAACTGGCAGGCGAGCGCCTGGGAGTTGCGGAAACTGAAGACCGGCCGGGGGAGAAAGCCATGAAAGCGTGCCTTTTCCACAAAATCAGTGGCCAATAAAGCCTCCATGGTGGAAGTGGGTGGGTTTACTTGTCGATCTGCGCCTTCTGCAGCCTCCCGCTGAAGTCCCGGTAGATCACCTTCACCCTGCTGTAGAAATCCATGGCACCGCCTCTTCCCCCCGCTTCCGGGTGGCCGGAGCCGGAGTGCTTCCAGCCGCCGAAGGGGAGATGGATCTCGGCGCCGATGGTGGAGGCGTTGATGTAGACGATCCCCGACTGGAGTTCCCGCTCGGCCCTGGCGGTCAGGTTGGCGTCGCGGCTGTAGATGGCCGAAGAAAGCCCCATGGGTACGTCGTTGGCGATTTTCACCGCCTCCGTGAAGCCGCTGCACTTGATGACGCTCACCACCGGGCCGAAGATCTCCTCCCGGGCGATGCACATTTCCGGACGCACCCCTCCAAAGACCGTCGGTTCGATGAAGAAGCCGTTCTTGCATTCCCCTTCCGTGACCCGCCTCCCGCCGGTCAGGAGCTCTGCCCCCTCGTCGATGCCGATGTGGATGTATTCGAGGACCTTTCTGCACTGCTGCTCGTTTATGAGTGGCCCCACATCGGTATCCTTCTTCAGCCCGTTCCCCAGCCTGAGCCGTTTCGCGCCATCGACCAGCATCTCGACGAAGCGGTCGTGGACCAGCTCATGGACTATCACCCTGCTCGCCGCTGTGCAGCGCTGGCCGCTGGTGCCGAAGCCTCCCCAGAGCACTCCTTCAAGCGCCAGCGGCAGGTCGGCATCGGCCATGACGATGACGGCGTTTTTCCCCCCCATTTCCAGGGCGAGCGGGCGGTGCATCGCTCCCAGGAGCCCTTCCAGCCGCTCACCCGCAGCGCAGGAACCGGTGAATGACGCGGCATCGATGCCGGGGTGGGTGAGGAGGTACTCGCCGATTTCCTCGCCCGGTCCATGGATGAGGTTCACGACTCCCGGCGGGATTCCCGCCTCCTCCAGCGTCTCCACCAGGGCTGCGGCGCAGGCTGGGGTGGCGGAGGAGGGCTTGAACACCACCGTGTTGCCGCAGATGAGGGCGGGAAAGAGTTTCCAGGCGGGAATGGCGGTGGGGAAGTTCCAGGGGGTTACCAGTGCCACCACCCCGAGCGGGTGGCGCACGCTCTTGCAGTCCTTGTCCGGCAGTTCCGAGGGGACTGTTTCCCCCTGCCAGCGTCTCCCCTCGCCGGCCATGTAGTAGGCCATGTCGATGGCCTCCTGCACGTCGCCGAGCCCTTCGGCGAGGACCTTCCCCATCTCGCGGGTCACCAGTTCGCCCAGTTTCTCCTTTCGTCCGGCGATGAGCTCAGCGGCGCGGAAGAGGCGCTCTCCCCGGCGCGGGGGGGGCATGAGGCTCCAGGTGCGGAAGGCTTCCCGAGCGGCCTCCACTGCGCGGTCCACGTCGCTTCGTTCCGATAGTGCGGCCTCGGCGATGGTCTCACGGTTGTCGGCCGGATTGATGCTTGCGAACCGCTTTCCCCGCGCCGCGGGGACCCATGCGCCGCCGATGAAGTTGTCTATTTCCCCCGCCATGTCACTCCTCCTTCGAACCAAAGTCTCCGTAAGATAAAAATACCAGAGCGGCCGGACTGCGCAACGTGACAACGGGGGGATGGCCCCGCTGAACGTTGTCAAATGCCGGGCCGCGATTATACTTTTTTTAACCTATAAACGGCAGTTGAACCGCAGAGGACGCAGAGCTTCGCAGAGAAAACAAAATACATATGGGACAGTCTCGTTTCTCCAAAATGGTGAATCTCTCTCGAATCCTAACTTTTTGATTTTACTCCGCGTTACTCTGCGTACTCTGCGGTAAAAACCTTTTTTAGGTCTAACGCCTGTCATAAGGAGGAGACCATGGAATTCGAACTGTCGGCGGCCCAGCAAAAGGTGCGCGAAGCGGCGCGCAGTTTCACCGAGGAGGAGATCATCCCCTTTGCCAGGGAGAACGATGCGGCCGAACATTTCCCCCGGGAGACCGTGCGGCGGATGGGGGAGCGGGGGCTTCTGGGGGGGACGGTCCCCAAGGCTTACGGCGGCGGCGAACTTGACTGGATCAGCGACGGCCTGATCCTGGAAGAGATCGGCCGGGGGTGCTCATCGATCAGGACCACGGTTTCCGTGCAGGTCTCCCTGGTGGAGCAGGTGATCTTCACCTGGGGGAGCGAGACGCAGCGGCGGGCCTATCTGCCGGGGCTCTGCCGGGGCGAGATTTTGGGCTGCTTTGCCCTCACCGAACCGGGGGCGGGAAGCGACGCGGCCGGGATCGGCGCCGTGGCCACGCCCCACGGCGACGGCTGGCTCCTGAACGGGACGAAAAACTGGATAACCAACGGCGGCGCGGCAGACATCGCCATCGTCTTCGCCCGCACCGGTGCGGCATCCGGCACCAGGGGGGTGTCCGCCTTCATCGTCGATACGAAAACCCCCGGCTTCAGCTCCCTGGAGATCAGGGGGAAGCTGGGGTTGCGGGCCTCCAACACCGCCGCCCTCACTTTCCGGGACTGCTTCATCCCCGGCGATGCGCTTCTGGGGGAGCCGGGAGACGGGCTGAAGATAGCCCTTTCGGCCCTGGACAACGGCAGGTACGGCGTGGCAGCGGGATGCGTCGGCATCATCCAGGGGTGCGTCGATGCTTGCGTGGCCCATGCCGGGAGAAGGCGGCAGTTCGGCCGCCCCATCGCCTCCTTCCAGCTGGTCCAGGACATGATCGCCCGGATGGCGGTGGACCTGGCGGCGGCCAGGCTCCTGGTCTATCGGGCTGGTGAGCTGAAGGACCGGGGAAAGGCCAATACCCTTGAGACCTCCATGGCCAAGTATTTCGCCAGCGAGGCTGCGGTCAGGGCTGCCACGGACGCCATCCAGGTGCACGGCGCCTACGGCTATTCCAACGCCCATCCGGTGGAGCGGTATCTGCGGGATGCAAAGGTGACGACCATCTATGAGGGGACGTCCCAGATCCAGAAGCTCATCATCGGCGAGCACCTGCTCGGGGTCAAGGCGTTTGTCTAGATTGGTGATTGGTGATTTTTACAGATCCTCGATCCTCGGTCCCAAACTTCCGCTCAAGTTATTTCCGTGTCGGTCGATACATTCCGGTAACAAACGTCAACCGGTCCGGTCGGCGATATTGGGAGGAGGCTTGCTATGGGGTTGAAGGGGCTGAATATCGGAACGCGTCTGAGTCTGGGGTTTGGGCTGGTGCTGCTGCTCTTGGTCGTGACCGGCGCAGTCGGTTACTGGGGGACGGGAAAGATTGCCGGCACATCGTTGTCGATGATCTCAATGGAGTCGAAGACCGGCGAATACTTTGCCCGGGCCAGGGCGAACGCGCTGTTCCTGCGCATGTACGAGAAGGACTTCTTCATCAACATGGGGGACCCGGCAAAGCAGGCCGAATATGAAAAGGAGTGGGACGAGAAGCGGGAGCGCCTGGAGATCTGGCTATCCGATCTGGAGAAAATGCCGCTTTCCGGGGAAGACAGGGAGACGGTGCGGAACATCCGCAGCGAGATGGTGAAATATGTGAGCGCTTTCAAAAGCGTGACGGCCATGATCCGGGAGGGAAAGATCAGGACCACCCAGGAGGCCAACCAGGCCATCATACCTTTTAAGGATACCGCCCACAAGGTGCAGGAACTCACCTCCGATGCCAGCAAGGCGGCGTTCGAAAAGATGAGCGTGAAGGAGAAGGCGATCACCATGCTGGACCGCCGTTTGAGCCGCACCCTCCTCGTCCTGCCGCTCGTGGCCATTTTGCTGGCGATCGTCGTCACCGTCCTGATCCGGCGGAGCATAGTGGTGCCCATCCGCACGATGAACGACATGCTCGACGACATAGCGAGCGGCGAGGGGGACCTGACCAAACGGCTGGACGTTTCGTCAACGGACGAGCTGGGAAAGATGGGCGCCTCGTTCAACACCTTCATCAAAAAGCTGCACGACATCATCTCGCAGGTGGCGCAAAGCACGGTCCAGGTCTCGGCCGCCGCCACCCAGCTCTATTCCTCTGCCGTGCAGATGGCGACCGGTGCCGAAGAGGTGGCCGCCCAGAGCGGCACCGTGGCCACGGCGAGCGAGGAGATGGCGGCAACGTCGGGCGAGATTGCCCAGAACTGCACCTTTGCCGCCGAAGGGGCCAAGCAGGCCAACGGCTCGGCCACGACCGGCGCGGCGGTGGTCGAGACGACCGTCGGCGTCATGGGGCGGATTGCCGAACGGGTGAAAGAGTCGGCTCAAACCGTGGCAAGCCTGGGGGAGAGGGGCGACCAGATCGGCGCGATCATCGGCACCATCGAGGACATCGCCGACCAGACCAACCTTTTGGCCCTCAATGCCGCCATCGAAGCGGCCCGGGCCGGTGAACAGGGACGCGGCTTTGCCGTGGTCGCCGATGAAGTGCGGGCCCTTGCAGAGAGGACCACCAAGGCGACGCGGGAGATCGGCACAATGATCAAGGCGATCCAGGGGGAGACGAGGGGGGCGGTGACCGCCATGGAAGAGGGGGTGAGGGAGGTGGAGAAGGGTACGGCCGAGGCCGCCAGATCCGGCGATGCCATCCAGGACATCCTCAACCAGATCAACGCGGTTACCATGCAGGTGAACCAGATTGCCACCGCTGCCGAGGAGCAGACCGCCACCACGTGCGAGATCAACAACAACATGCAGCAGATCACGGAAGTTGTCCAGGAGACGGCCAAGGGTGCCCAGGAATCGGCCACCGCCGCCAGCCAGCTGGCAAGCCTTGCGGAAGGACTGCACCGGCTCGTCGGGCAGTTC
>DAIEGL010000007.1 GCA_027356255.1 Geobacter sp.
TACCCTTTCACCCGCAGGGTCCGGCAGCGGCTCATGTCGCGGTCGTCCTTCGACGAGGTGACGATGATGATCGGAATGTCCCTCGTCCTCTCGTCTGCCCGGATGGCCATAAGACACTGGAGCCCGTCTATCTTGGGAAGCTTGAGGTCGAGGAGAATGAATCGGGGCATGGCGGGCGTCGCGCCGGCGGCCCCGTTCCCGGCCAGGAACAGGTAATCCAGCGCCTCCGCCCCGTCCCGGCTCACCACAACGTTATGGACGTTGCATTTTTTCAACGCCCGCAAGGTCAGCAATTCATCATCCGGGTTGTCCTCAACCACCATGATCGGTTGTTCGTTCATGCATTCCCCCGCCGTATCTCGAATCTGTTTCAGGATGAAGTTTGGCCGCTGTCAAGAAAGGTTCCGAAAGGCGCAAGCGATCGATTTACAAATCTGAATCGCTGACGGAACAATTACACGATTCTAACACAAAAGGTTGCGATGTCAAACAGATGCAGTGTAAGGATATCAGGGGATTGTCGCTTCAAACCTTGAAATCCGACATCTCGTTGTTCAAGACCTCGATCTGGCGGGAAAGACCCGCCATGGCGCCGTCCATCATCCGGCTGGACTCCACGTTGGTCCTGGTTGACTGCTCGATATGCGCAATGGCCGCCACGATCTGACTGCTGCTCTCGGCCTGCACTATGCAGGCATCCCTGATGTTGGTTATCATGGCGGCAATGTCCTCGGTGGAGCGGACGATCAGTTCGCTCGCACTGCTCTGCGCCAGGGTGGAGGACCTCACCTGGCCGGTAATCCCCTTCATCCTCTCCACCGCCGACATGATGAGTTCGCTGCCATGACCCTGCTCCCGGGTGGCCTTGGCTATCTGTTTGACCATGTCCGCGACGCGCTCCATGGCCCTGCTTATCTCATGGCTCCCCTGGGCCTGCTCCACGGTGGTCCGGGCGATCTGGCTCACCTGGTCGGTTGCCATCTGCACGCCGGCAACGATCTTGTTCAGCGCCGCCCCTGAACGGTGCGACAGCTGCTCCCCTTCGACGATCCGCTGCTCGGACAGATTGATCGCCTTGACGGCGCGTTCGGTCTCCTCCTGCACCCCCTTGATGATGTCCGTTATCTCCCTGGTCGAATTGCCGGTCCGCCTTGCGAGCTCCTTGATCTCCTCCGCCACCACGGCAAAGCCCTTGCCGTGCTCCCCGGCCTGTGCGGCGATTATCGACGCATTCAGGGCGAGGAGGTTGGTCTGCTCAGCCAGTTCATCTATGACGAGGATGATCTTGCCGATATTGCCGGCGCGCAGGGAGAGGTTTTGTATCGCCTCGAAGGTGATGCGGGAGGAACGGCGGATTTCGCCGATGCCGGAAATGGTCGCCTCAACCGAAGCCCGCCCGGTCTCCGCGTCATTCCGCACCTCCTCCGAGATGGCGGCGGTGTTCAGGGCATTCCGCTCCACCTGCTTTATGGAGCCGTCCATCTCCGATACCAGGTGCGCCGTCGTGATGGAATCGGCCATGAGATTGTTGACGCTGGCGCCGATCTGCTTTTCCGCAGCGGCCATTTCGCTGATGGAGGTACTGACCTCCTCGACCGCATTGGCCAGGGCTCCGACGTGCCGGATCACCTCTTCGATGCTGGCGGACATCTCCAGGATGGATGAGGCGTTTTCAGCAGAAGAACGGGAGAGGCTTTCCACTGCCCTGGCGACACCGTTCACCGAGGCGTTTATCTCCTGGACGGCGCCCGAAGTCCCCTTGACCCCCTCGGACTGGATCTCCGCAACGGAAACCCCCCGCCGGGACACCTCCTTGATATCACCGGAGATGCGCCGCAGTTCGCGGATCGAGACGTTGACCCTCTCGGCCATCCCCGCCAGTTTCTCCAGCATGCCGTTGAAGGTGCCGCCGAGCAGGCCGAGTTCGTCGGCGGAATCGACCTCCACCTTCGCCCTGAGGTCCCCCTCGGCCCCCCGGTTCATGGCGGCGGCCAAGACCTGAACGCGCTGCACCATTTTCCTGGCTGTCAGCATCCAGAAGACCACCAGCGCTATCAGCGCATTCAGGGCAAATGCGGCAACGGCAAGTTTGGCGTAGGCCTGCCCGGCCAGGGCATCCGGAGGACCAGAGAGCATGACGCGCGCGAAATAAACACCGGTTATGGAGATGATGAATGCACAGATGAGGGAAAACCGGATGAAACGTGAGCCGAGCTTCAGGTTCTTTGCCATGGATTTATCCTGCTGCCTGCTTAATTAAGATAACGGCTTCAAGCATTATATACTAGTTACCACTTTGTATAGCAAGCGGAAAAACCGTAATATAATAACGGAGTTTTGTTTTCCTCGGCCACGGCTCACCCCTTGCGCAGCACCCGCTTGTCCCCGACGCGGATCGTCACCTTTTCCTGGTCGAAATACTCCAGAAGCGGGATCATGAACTTGCGGGAAAGCCCGGTCAGTTCCCGGAACTCGGCCGGAGTGATCTCCCCCCTGGCCTTGAGGTGGCCGGTCAGTTTTTCACGGATCTCCGTCACCGGCTGCGGCGCGTAGAAGACATCCCCCTTGATCTTTACCGCCCGCCCATCCCGTGAGAGGAAGTTGAGGTGCTCCAGCACCTGCTTCTCCGTGCAGTCGAACCGGTCGCACAGCTCCTTGACGGTCGGAGGCTCCATTCCCCCCCGCTGCAGGGCCGCCTCGATCTTGGCCTGGACCCCGGCCTGACCGGCGGTCGCCTCCCCCTTGCGCCCCGGAAGCCGGACGATGTCCCGGTCCGAGACCGCCTTCCCCTCTTTTTCCAGGGCTGCCAGGAGCGGGCCGAAGAAGCGGGGATCGCTCCGCCTGGGAATGCGCGACTTGAGCTCCTCCTTGCCGATCCCGTCCTTCATCGGGTTGTCGCGGAGAAAGATTTGCAGTTCTTCCATCAGCCTTGCCTTAAGGCTGTCGAATGCCCCCTTCTCGAGGAATATGCGCGGTTCGCGCACCACCTGGACGACCTCCCCCGAGGAAAGGAGCGCTGCCAGAACCGCATCGATCCTCTTCGCCGGCATGCCGGTGCGGTTGACCATCTCGTCGAGGGAAAGGCCGGAGAGGAGGGAGGCAGCGGCGAGGAGCCGGATCTTTTCCGTCTCGTTTCCCCCCTCTATCGCACCGAGAAGCGCCAGAGCCTCGGCCGAACGCCGTCTGCGCCTGGGGGGATCGGGGTCGAGGATGATGCCGCCGCCGACGGTGGCCTGGGGTGAACTGGTGCGGAGCACGAACGGATCGCCGGGGAGGAGGAGCACCGGCTTTGCCAGGCGGAGCTGGGCATGGGCCGTCTCGCCCGGCTTGAGTGTGTCGCGGTCCATGAGGACCACCTGGGCCGACACCTCGTAGGTGGCGGAGTGAAGACGGAGCGTCGCCCGGTGTTTCAGCTCGCGGGGGGCGGAGGCGAGATGGTTGAGGCGCACGTCCACGACGCGGGTCGGGCGATAGAGCCCCTTGGGGACCACCACGTCCCCCCGCTCCACCTGGCTGTGCTCGATCCCCTGGAGGTTGACCGCCAGCCGCTGCCCGGCCACCCCCTTGTCGCTCTTGGCGCCGTGGGCCTGGATGCCGCGCACCCGGCAGGAAAGCCCGGC
>DAIEGL010000032.1 GCA_027356255.1 Geobacter sp.
CGGCAAAAGCTTAGACAATTTTGTCGGCCGCATCCCGGCGCACGTCCACCCTGTTGTCGTAAAAGGTGCTTCCTTCCCCCTCGTCGGTGAGCCGCTGTGAAGTGAGGGCATTGACCGACCGGGAACCGGGGGCGTACGCCAGCCACCAGACCCCTTCCGCAACAACCACCCCGCAGGGGACCTTCGGCGTTGACCTGAGGACGAACGCCGCCTCTCCCACGTCATTCCAGGCAACGACCCGCTCGCCGTCCGCAAGGCCCAGTTCCCGTGCATCGTCCGGGTTCATCTGCAGCGACATCCCCCCCTGCCTGCGGCGCAGTTCCTCCTGCTCATAGAAGGAGGCGTTGAGGGCAAACAGGGTCGGTGCGGTCATCAGCCGGAAGGGAAAGGGGTCCTTTTCCCCGTGGGGGGGGAGGTAGCACGGAAGGGGGTGGCAAACCCGCGGGTTGAGGATCTCGATCTTCCCCGACGGCGTCCTGAAGCGGCCCTCTGTGCCGCCCGGCACGGAGAGTTCCACTGCCCTGCCGGCCGAAAGGGCCTCCTGGTCGATCCCGCTCCGCATGGGGGTGGGTATGGCGAGCAGGTGGTCGATCAGATCGTCGGCGCTCTGGCTGAAAAACGGCTCATCGAAGCCCATTGCCTCGGCCAGCAGGCAGAAGACCTCCCAGTTGGACTTGCTCTCGCCGACGGCCGGGATGACGGCCCCGGCGCGCTGGACGCAATAGGTGCCGTAGCTGCGGTAGATGTCGCTGTGCTCAAGGGATGATGTGGCGGGGAGGACGATGTCCGCGTAGCGGGCGGTGTCGGTCATGAACCGCTCGTGAACCACGGTGAACAGGTCTTCCCGGGCGAGCCCCCTGAGAACGGCATTCTGGTCCGGGGTGACGGCCGCCGGGTTCGAGTGGTAGACGTAGAGCCCCATTACAGGCGGATCAGCCATCTCGTTCAGGGCGTGCCCGAGGCGGTTCATGTTGATGATGCGGCTGGGGCGCGCCATGAAATCCTCCCGGGTCACCTCTTTCATGGCAAATGCGGAGCCTGTGGCGGTGCCGGGGAAGCATCCCCCTCCAGGTTTGTTGCAGGCGCCGGTCAGCGCCGTGAGGCAGGCGATGGTGCGCACCGTCATGGCGCCGTTGCCGTAGCGCGATAGCCCGCTGCCGAGCCGGATGAAGGGGGCGGCGGCAGTACCGTACTTCCTTGCCATCTGCTCGATGACTTCCGCCGGCAGGCCGGTGAGCCTCTCCGCTTCCTCCGGCGGATATGCAGGAAGGACCTGTTCCTTCAGCTCGGCGAATCCCTGAACGTGTTCGTTGATGAATGCCGGATCGATAAGTCCGTCGCGCACCAGGACGTGCATGAGCCCGAGGGCCAGGGCGCCGTCGCTGCCGGGGCGAACGAGAAAGGTCCTGTCTGCCGCAGCCGCGGTCGGTGTCTCGTAGGTATCGATCAGCCAGACCCTTGCGCCGTTCTTCCGCGCTTCCCGCACACCGTGCAGGAAATGGATGCTGGTGACCGCGGCGTTGATCCCCCAGAGGACCACCAGGTCGCTCTTGGCCACAGAGTCGGGATGGGGAGCGGCCGTCTCTCCCATGACCGCCTGCCATCCCGCGTCCTTCGCCGGCGAGCAGATGGTCCTGGCCAGACGGGAGGCGCCGAGACGGTGGAAGAAGGGGTGGCCGCTGTTCCGCTGGACGAGCCCCATGGTACCGGCATAGGAGTACGGGAGGATCGCTTCCGCACCGTATTTTTCGATGATTGCCCGCCAGCGGCCGGCAATTTCGGCAACCGCCTCCGCCCAGGAGACGGGGCGGAAGCCGTCCCCCCCTTTGGCGCCGGTGCGGATGAGCGGCGTGGTGAGCCGGAGCGGCGAGTGGACCGTCTCCTCATAGTGGAGCATCTTCGGACAGAGCATGCCGCGGGTATAGGGGTGTTCCAGGTCGCCGATCACCCTGACGGCCCTCCCTTCCGTCACCTCCACCAGAAGGCCGCAGGTGTCTGGACAGTCGAAGGGGCAGACCGAACGTTTGATCTCTTTGGGCATGGAAACCTCCAATAATTTTAGGAAAAGCATTTGCCAGAACAGAGAGAAGTGTTTGTTTCCAGGTTTATAGCATGAAACGTGTTGAATTCAAGGCGGTTAATTCCGGCCGGACCGGGATTTCTACCTCCGCCGTGCCGCAGAGGTGATGGTCGGATGAGTTTGATTTAATCAATGCCTTGACTTCAGGAGATGAAAAGTCTTATTATAAATCCCTGAAATATTGTGTTTATGTCCACTCTTTCGGCACCTGATGCGGAGCATTGTCTATGCGCTTGCTGAACATGAGCCTGAAAACCAGGATGGCGCTGGCAGTCTCTTCCCTGTTTGTCGTGTTCAGCACGACATTGGTCTGCTTCGCGGTCTCATACTATGAAAGGGAGTACAAGAACACCATATCCCGCCAGCAGTATGCCCTTGTTTCGTCACTGGCGAATGGTATCGACGACAAGCTCAATATCCTTCTTAACTCCCTCGAAGCCGGCTCAAAAAAAATATCCCCCGACGATATTGCCGATGCGGAGAGCGCCCAGCGGTTCCTGGACGGCAGATACACCCTGACCTCCCTTTTCGACAACGGACTTTTCCTTATCTCCCGGGACGGGAGGCTGATTGCCGAAAGCCCCTATCTTCCCAACCGGCGGGGGAGGGACCTCTCATTTCGTGATTTCTACAAGGACACGGTCGCCACGGAGCGGCCGCACATCTCCACCCCTTACCTCTCCACCCACAATCCCGGCCAACCGGCGATCATGCTGACAGTCCCCATCTTCGACCGGCACGGCAGGATATTTGCGATCCTGGGCGGCAGCATCAACCTGATGGGCGAGAACATCCTCCAGGGACTGACCCCGTTCAAGATCGGAGCCACCGGCTACATCTATGTTTGCGACGGCAATCGGATACTCATCGTGCATCCCGACAAGAGCCGGATCATGAAGCCGGGGGCGCAGCCGGGCGCCAACAGGATGTTCGACAGGGCGGTAGCCGGTTTCGACGGCAGCGGAGAAACGGTCAATACCGGCGGGAAGGCGGTGCTTGCCACGTTCAAGCATCTCCGCACCACCGACTGGATCGTGGCGGCCAATTATCCGGTCGCCGAGGCCTATGCGCCGCTCCACAGGGCGGTGCATTACTTCGTCTCCGCCATAACGGGGGGAGTGCTTGCAGTGTTGATCCTGGCCTGGCTGCTGATGAAACGTCTGACGAAGCCTCTGCTCGCCTTTACCCGACATGTGGAAGCGATGCCTGAAAAGAAGGGTGAGGAGAAGCTGGTGGCCGTCGATTCCTCCGACGAAATCGGCACACTGGCCAAGGCATTCAATGCCATGCTTTGCGAGCTGGAGCGGCAACAGGAGGCCTTGCGCGAGAGCGAAGAACGTTACAAGGCCATCTTTCAGAATAACCACTCGGTGATGTTGCTGATGGACCCGGAAACGGCGGATATCGTTGAAGTCAACTCCGCAGCATGCAGGTTCTACGGCTATGCAAAAGTTGAGCTTACGGGCATGAAGATTACGGAAATCAACATCTTATCACCAGGCGAATTGTTCGGGGAGATGGACCTGGCCCGGCGCGAAGAGCAGAATTGCTTTTTTGTCAGGCACCGCCTCGCGGATGGAGTCATCCGTGATGTTGAAGTCCACTGCGGTCCCGTCAGGGTAAAGGGGAAGTCGCTGCTCTTCTCGGTCATTCACGACATCACGGCGCGCAAAGAGGCAGAGGAAGCTTTCAAAGCGTCTCATACCCTTCTTGAAAAAACACTGGCAAGCCTCAACGAGGCGGTGTTCATCGTCGAGAACAAAACACGGAAAATCAAGGACTGCAATGTCACCGCCCTGAAGATGTTCGGCCATGAACGGTACCAGCTGATTGGCGCTCACAAATCCTGTTTGCATGTAACGGAGGAAAACTTCGAATGGTTCGGCAGTGAAATGCTGAAGAGTTACGAAAGGAAAGGGTATTTCGAGCTCCTGTTCCAGATGAAGCGGGCCGATGGGACGGTCTTTCCGTCGGAACATTTCGTGACCCCCATCTATGATAACGACGGAAATGTCACGAGCAATGTGTGTGTGGTGCGCGACATCACCGAGAGAAAACGGGCGGAGGATGAATTCCGCCGCCTTAACGAACAGTTGGAGCAGCGGGTCAGCGAACGGACGGCCGAGTTGGAAGCGTCCAACAGGGAACTTGAGGCGTTCTGCTATTCCGTGTCCCACGATCTCCGCACCCCCCTGCGCGGCATCGACGGCTTCTGTTCCATCGTCCGGCAGGAATACGCCGACAAGCTGGATGACATGGGCCGGGAGTATCTTGAGAGGATCGGCTCCGCTGCAATACGCATGGGACAGTTGATCGACGACCTGCTCGATCTCTCCATGGTGACCCGCAGCCAGCTGACCTATGACATGGTCGACCTGAGTTGCATGGCCCGCGCCATCACCCAGGAATTGCAGCTCTTGGAGCCACAGCGCCGGGTTGAGTTTGAAATTGCCGACTGCGCCGTGGCAAAAGTCGATCGGAGGCTGTTTCGGGTTGTCCTGGAAAATTTGCTGCATAACGCCTGGAAGTTCAGCAGCGGCGAGCCGTGTACGCGGATAGCGTTCGGCGTCGGCGACGAGGGGGAAACAACATACTTCGTGCGCGACAACGGAGTAGGTTTCGACATGATTTATGCTCCCAAGCTGTTCAGGCCTTTCCAGCGGCTGCACGGCATGACAGAGTTCGCTGGGACCGGCATAGGTCTCGCCTCGGTACAGCGCATCATCGCCCGTCACGGGGGCCGCGTCTGGGTGGATGCCAAGAAAGGCGAAGGGGCGACGTTTTACTTCACCCTGCCGAACTGAATATCGGTGCTTGCCTACGGACGGCATTTCCTGCTATAACTCGGCCATGAAACAGGGACAGATGCAGGTTTCCATCTGGGAGATTTTCAGGACGTTTTTCTACGTGGGCGCTACCGGCTTTGGCGGCGGCATGGCTATAGTCTCCCTCACCGAGCGGGTCTGCGTTCACGAAAAACGCTGGCTAGGGCTGGAAGAATTCATGCACGGCCTCGCCTTCGGTCAGATTCTCGGTCCGTTTTCCCTGAACACGACGGTCTTTGTCGGCTATTACCTGCGCGGCGTGGCCGGCGGGGTCACGGCCTGCGTCGGATTCATCGCCCCGTCATTCTTCCTCATCTCGCTTCTTTCCGGGCTCTATTTTCAATTCCACGAACTGCCGCAGCTCCAGTCCGCCCTCAAGGGGACCAACCCGGTGGTCATCGCGCTCATCCTGGTGGCTGCGGCCAGCATGGCGCGCAGCAAGGTGAAACGGCCCAACGACTGGCTGGTGGCGCTCCTCTCCTTTGTTGCGGCGGCTTTTTTCAACGTGAATACGCTCTTGATTTTGGTCCTGGCCGGGTTGTGGTCGTTTGGACGCGGCTACTACCGAAGGGAACACCGCTGATGGCCACCATATTCGAGCTTGCCTGGATTTTTTTCAAGATCGGCCTGATTTTCGTCGGCGGCGGTTATGTGCTGATCCCTCTCCTTCACCGGATCATGGTCGAACAGTTCCACTGGTTGACGCTCAAGGAGTTTCTCGACGGGGTGGCGCTCTCTCAACTCACCCCGGGGCCGCTCGCCATGCTCGCCACCTTCACCGGTTACCGGGCAGGCGGCTTCATGGGGGGGCTGGTGGCTACGGTCTTCATCTTCCTACCCTGCACGGCGCTGATGCTGTTCCTCTCCAGCCACTACGAAAAACTGCGCAACATGGAACTGATAAAGGCGGTCCTGGACGGCATCCTGCCGTCGGTGGTCGGCCTGGTTGCCGCCGCGGCCTACAGCCTGGGGAAAACGTCGCTCATCTCCACACGCGATTATCTCCTCCTTGTGGCGGGCTTCCTCGTCCTCCAGTTCACCAGGCTGAGTCCGATGGTGGTTATTCTCGGCGCGGGCGCGGTCGGTTTCTTCTTTCACTTCGCCTGAGCAGGGATCAATACTCGTCCCCCGGCCATCTCCGCATGCAGTAAAGACATTCCTCGACTGCGTGGGGGATCGTGTCCCGCAGCTGTTCGTTTTCGTATTTCACCTTGCACCGTTTCGGGGTGGGGTAGCGGTGGAGCCTGTTTTCCTTGACAAAGTAGAGCATGGCTTGCCTCCAATTTTACGTTTTTGTCCCAGGGGGATAGGTCGGGCCTTCGCTTCGTTCCTGGCACCTGACGCAGTATCGGGTGTAGGGAACCACCTTCATCCGTTCCGTGTCTATCTCTTCGCCGCATTCGTCGCAGAGCCCGTAGGTCCCTTCGGACAACCTCCGCTCCGCCTCCTCCATCTGAGTCAACTCCTGCCGCCTGATGTCCGCAATGGATAGCCCGGTATCTTCCAGGAGATCGTCCAGACCCCGTTCAGCATCGTCCATGGCTATGTCGAACTGGTCGTGATACTCCTCCCCCAGCTTGCCGAAGAGTTC
>DAIEGL010000034.1 GCA_027356255.1 Geobacter sp.
AGGTGAACCGCGAGATCCCGACCTTCATCAGGGAAAAGCAGCAGCAACGCGAGGTCTTTTCCCGTCAGAGGAGCTTCATGATGGATGACGAGGAGCAGTACGACATCCCGACGTTCCTCCGCAAGTCCGTGGACTAAGGACAGCGGTTGTCTGACATCTGGTCGTAATAAATAACCGGCGGCGGACCCCCTGCCGCCGGCGAGGCTTTCAATCCCCGGCCCCTACTTTTCCCCTCCACGGGGGCCGGGTCTTTTTTCCCCTTAAGCTCAATGTACACAGCCTGTCTCAGCCCGTTCTCCGGGCGGTCGGCCCTGTCCGGTCTGGTGGCTATTTCAGGTGATATGCGCCGTTCTACGCCGCTCTTTGAGCGTGGAGCACTTCCCATCCCAGGCAGGCAAGTTTGATATATACGGGAATCGGTTTGTGACCGCCGTGATAGTACAATATCGTTCGGCGCGTTATGCCGAGCGCCTTGGCAGCAGCGCTCAGGGACAGGCCGTTGCGTTCCATCCAGTAATTGAACTCGACCACTGGAAAAGCAAGGCCGGTCTGTTCTTTGCCCAGCCGATAGAGGGAATCGGCATCAATGCCGATTTCACCATCTGCCCACTCAACCCCGTGCCCCCATTCCTCAACGGCAACGGCTGCAAAAAATGCCGGATCTTTCAGCCGTTCATAGCCAGGAGAATCTAGATATTCGGAAACGTCAACTTTCGTTTGTTTGCCGGTGCGCCATACAAGCGCCAGTATATTCGGCGCTTCGGCATGGACGGAATTTATCATTTGGTGGGTCATTGTGAGTTACCTCCGGTTCAAATCGTGCCATGTCGCCCTAAGCCGCTCCCTGTTGGCCTCTGCCCATTGGCGTGCCTCGGCGAGGATGATCGCGGGTGGGTTTCCAATGATGACCTCGAGTGTTTCAATGTTAATAGAAGCCCGGCCATCGGGCTACCGCAGGTGGAAATGCGGTATGCCGTGCTCTCGGCCAAAAACTTCGATTTTCCAGTTGCGGTTATGGTGTAGGCGGGTCATATGAAGGAGTATAGAGAATAATATTCTCTATGTCAATTCACGGCTCATTATGTTGGCCAGAAGGGGTAATTGGGAAGAAATAGGGACTGATGAAGAGTGATTCGCGACAGGGTGCCGAGGGTATAAGCTTGGTTTGCCTGCAATGAACTCAAATGGACTTGTATGCGCTGAAGATATATTGCATTTTTTAAAAATATTTTATTGACGTATGCGTCCCAGTGTTTGCATCCCGACATTCATCGAGATGGCTTACCACCTAGGATTTACCCCCAAGGAAATTGCGGAAGCATGCAAAGAGGCGGGAGATGCTATCTTCTCTAAGCTCATACCCCCTGTTGAGATTGAACCCGATGATATGCGCTTTTTGTCGATGTTTAAGAAGTTGGACATAAAAAAGAAAGTGCTTATCATGGATATGATGGAATCACTCGTCGCATAACTTCAAGATGGGGTCTTGCTGTTTTCTTTGATGACAACTGCATCCATACTGGCGCGCATTTTGCTCATGACTTTGCAGCCAGGGGGGCGTATTCTGCTCCTGCAATCAGCCGACCTGCTGCCAATGGAAATCTTGGGAGACATTCTTGTCTATTTTTCTATTGCTGGCTCTCAAGGTGGAAGGCTTTTTTTAAACATTTTTCCAAACTGGATCTCCTTTGTGGCTCCCACTTTCCTCCGGCCGTCTTTACACTTTTCCGCATAAGTGTGTGCTTTCTGTAAAGGCATTGACACAAGAAACCGTCTTATTGCGCAGATGGAAAGATATTGAAATCATCATTGAAAAATTCGAATCGAAAGTACACCACACCTCATGGGATGAAAAACGTCGCAGCTGCGCCGGGTCATTTTTCCCCTTTCAAACCGCCGGTGTAAGTGCTACCTTTCTCCCATGTCCTGGAAAATCATCGAAAAATACCGCAAGATCCTCGCCTGCGAGAGCGGGGCGCCGGCAAAGGCGGCGGCCGGACTGCGCTTCTGCATCGTCTATCCGAACCGCTACTATGCCGCCATGAGCAACCTGGGGTTCCAGGCCGTCCATGCCCTGCTCAACGCTTATCCGGACGTCCTCTGCGAGCGGGCGTTTCTTCCCGACCGGGAGGAGCTGGAAGAGTACCTCCGGTCCGGGTCGAAGCTGCTCTCCCTGGAATCGCAGCGGCCGCTTGCCGATTTCGATGTCATCGCCTTTTCCGTCTCCTTTGAGAGCGACTACCTGAACATTCCCCCCATTCTGAACCTGGCCGGGATACCCATCTATGCCGCGGAGCGCGACGCGTCCATGCCGCTCATCATGGCCGGCGGTGCGGCACTCTTTCTCAACCCCGAGCCGGTGGCAGATTTCATGGACCTCGTCTGCATCGGCGAGGCGGAGCCGCTCCTCCCCCCGTTCCTCGAACTCCTCACCTGCGAGGAACCGATCGGCAGGCAAACACTCCTCGGACGCTGCGCCCGTCTGCCGGGGATCTATGTCCCCTCCCTCTACGAAACGGTCTATGAAGAGGTGCGTCTCGTTTCGCGCAGGAATCTTTCCGGCGCGCCATTGACGGTACAACGCGTGTGGGATGAAGATGCGGTGGGGCGTCCGACCTCCTCGGCGATCCTCACCGAGGCCACTGAATTCGCCGACATGTACCTGATCGAGGTCTCACGCGGCTGTCCGCGCGGTTGCAGGTTCTGCGCCGCCGGGTTCATCTACCTTCCATTCCGCCAGCGCCCACTTGAGGCGGTGAAGGCCGAGGTGGCAAAGGGGCTGCGGGAGCGGCAGCGCATCGGTTTGGTCGGGGCGGCGGTTTCCGACTATCACGGGGTGGGGGAGCTTTGCCGCTACATCCTCGATCATGGGGGAAAGGTCTCCGTCTCCTCCCTGCGCATCGACGGGCTGGACGACGGGCTGATCGAGGCGCTGAAGGAGAGCGGCCACAAGACCGTGGCCCTGGCGCCCGAGGGGGGGTCCCAGCGGCTCAGGGACCTCATCAGGAAGAACATCAGCGAGGAGCAGATCCTGGCCGCCTGCGACCGCCTGATCGGCAAGGACATCCTCAACCTGAAGCTCTACTTCATCATCGGCCTCCCCACTGAAACTGCGGACGATCTGGAAGAGATGGTGGGGCTCGTGGAAAGGATCCGCGAACGGGTCATCGAAGCGGCCCGGAAGAACAAGAGGCTCGGGGAGGTGGTGCTCTCCGTAAACCCGTTCATTCCGAAGCCGTTCACACCCTTTCAGTGGTGCGGCATGGAGGGACTCAAGTCCCTGGAAAAAAAGGCTAAATACCTGCAGAAGGCCCTCGGTCGCCTGTCAAATGTGCGGATGCAGATGGAGGGGCTGAAAGACGCCTATCTGCAGGCGCTACTCTCCCGCGGTGACAGGCGCCTGGCCCGGTTGATCGTCAAGGCGGCCGAGCTGGGCGGCTGGCGGCGGGCGGCAAAGGAGCTGGGGCTTGATACCGATGCCTACGTCTGCCGCAATATCCCATTGAACGAGCCTCTGCCGTGGGACTTCATCGACAGCGGGGTGAGAGAAAGGCTTTCGGGCGAGTACGGGAAGGCATTCGGGGATAAGTAAGCGGTTTTTTGACCGCAGAGGACGCGGAGTTCCGCTGAGAATGCAATCTTTAGAGAAACCTCTGTCATCGTTAAAAAATGTAGTTTAACTTTTCGGCTTCCTCTGCGTTCCTCAGCGACCTCTGCGGTTAATGCTTCTTTCAAGTTAAATCTATGAAAAAAGGCGGCCCGAGAGCCGCCTTTTTTCATGCCGGTGAAGCGCGGGGTCAGATAAGCTCAATCACCGCCCTGACCGCCTTCTCGATCCCCTCCGCGGCCTCGGAGATGCGCTCTGCAAGCATGTAGGCGGGGGTGGAGACGATCTTGTTCCTTTTATCCACGACGAACTCGGTGACCGGGCAATCCCGGTGACGGCTGCCGGTTTGGGCGATGGCGGCGGCGGTGCCGGCATCGGTGCCTATGGTCACCTCCGGGGCGTAATCCCTGCCGAGGGTCGCGGCGATCACGACCGGGGCGATGCAGATGGCGCCGATCGGTTTTTTCGCCGCGGCCATCTCCTTCAGGAGACGCGCCACGTCCGGCTGTATGGTGGCGGCAGCCCCCTTCTCGGCAAAATTGCAGAGGTTTTTTGCAGCGCCGAAACCGCCGGGGAGGATGACCGCATCCAGGTCGGCTGCCCGCACATCCTTTATGTCCCTGATGTTGCCGCGGGCGATCCTCGCCGATTCCACCAGCACGTTCCTCCTGGCGCCGGTTTCCTTCATGGTGAGGTGGTTTGTCTCCGGGACCTCGATGTCCGGGGCCATGCAGACCGCTTCCGCGTTGTTCCTGTCGATGGCCAGAAGGGTGAGCACCGCTTCGTGGATCTCGCTGCCGTCGCGCACGCCGCAGCCGGAAAGCACGACGCCTATTTTCTTCTTCATAACCGGTCCTCCTCTATGGAATGTTGACGAGCCTGATTTCTCGTTTGATAAATTCAAGGAGATTTTCGTGACTTTCTCCGTGTCTCCGTGGTGAATGTGCCGCTTTGAGGTGAAGCCATTTTAGCGGACTTTCACGTTTTGACAACCCCTCATTTCTTCTTGATTATCACCCCGTCGCCGGTCATGGCGAGGTCCACCAGCACCGTG
>DAIEGL010000047.1 GCA_027356255.1 Geobacter sp.
TGCTCAAGGAGAACCGTTACGATCCGCAAACGGGCACGCTGACCTTCACCCAGCCCGAGGCCGTCTCGTACCGGAAACAGATCGGCGCCTGGACCGGTTATTTCTCCAAGCCGGCCGGAAACGGCGGCCTCCCCGCCGCGTACATAAAGGACCCGGAGGAGTTGCGCCGGCTGACCTCCTTTTTTGCCTGGGCCTCCTGGGCATCCGTCGCCAACCGCCCCGGCAAACCTTACTCCTACACGAACAACTTTCCCTACGACCCCGTGGCCGGCAACACGCCGACCAGTGATGCGGTCCTCTGGAGCGCCCTCAGTCTGACTACGCTCCTTGCCGGGACGGCCGGCGTCCTCTTCTCCTTCGGCAAGTTCAACTACCTGGGGTGGAAGGGGAAGGGGGATCACGTCCATCCGCATCTGCTCCCCGGTGTGACCACGGAGAGTCAGCGGGCAACGACCAAGTACTTTCTGGTCGTCGCCATCCTCTTTTTCGTACAGGCCCTGCTGGGCGGTGCGACCGTGCATTACCGGGCCGATCCGGCGGGCTTCTACGGCATCGACATCTCCGGCCTCCTTCCCAGCCACATCCTGCGCACCTGGCACCTGCAAACGGCCATCTTCTGGATCGCTACCGCCTATGTGGGCGGAGGACTCCTCCTCGCCCCCTCGCTGGGTGGGAAAGAGCCTGCCGGCCAGGCAAAGGGGGTCAACCTGCTGTTCGGCGCCCTGGTGCTGGTCGTGGGGGGGAGCCTCTTCGGCGAGATCCTCGGCATCAACCAGCTCCTGGGCCGCCTCTGGTTCTGGTTCGGACACCAGGGGTGGGAGTACCTCGACCTGGGACGCGCCTGGCAGATTCTTCTGGCGATCGGACTGGTTTTCTGGGTCTTTCTCCTGTTCAGGGCGATTGCCCCCGCAAGGAAAGACCCCGAGCGGAGTGAAATCGCCTCGCTCTTTCTCTATGCGGCCATCGCCATTCCCCTGTTCTATCTCCCTGCCATGTTTTTCGACAGCACCAGCCATTTCTCTGTGGTGGACACCTGGCGTTTCTGGATCATCCATCTCTGGGTCGAGGGGTTTTTCGAGGTCTTCGTGACCGTTATGGTCGCACTCATCTTTTATCGGCTCGGCATCGTCTCCCACCAGACGGCTGCCAGGGTCGTCTACCTGGACGCCCTCCTCTACCTGGGGAGCGGCATCGTCGGCACCGGCCACCACTGGTACTGGACCGGTCAATCCAACATCACCATGGCCCTGGCGGCGGTATTTTCCGCCATGGAGGTGGTGCCGCTCACCCTGCTGACCCTGGATGCATGGGACTTCGTCAAGCTGACCCACGGGACCTGCGGCGTCTGCAATAAGCCGATCGCCGTTCCGCATCGCTGGACCTTCTATTTCCTGATCGCCGTTGGTTTCTGGAATTTTGTCGGCGCCGGGGTGTTCGGCTTCCTCATCAACCTCCCCATCGTCAGCTATTTCGAGGTGGGTACCATGCTGACTCCGAACCACGGTCATGCCGCGATGATGGGGGTTTTCGGCATGCTTGCCGTTGCCCTGACGGTCTTCGCCCTGCGCCAGGTGTCGACGGATGAACAGTGGGTCCGCCCGGAGAAATTCGTCCGGGTCTCCTTCTGGGGACTGAACATCGGCCTTGCCCTGATGTTGGTGACCAACCTCTTTCCCGGCGGGGTGCTACAGCTGTTCGACGTCCTGAACAACGGCTACTGGCATGCCCGCGGGCCGGAGTTCCTGGAGGGGCGCATCCCGCGTCTCATCGAATGGCTGCGCATGCCGGGTGACCTCATCTTCATCGGACTCGGCGTTTTTCCGCTCCTGGTCGCGGCGCTACTGACCTGGCGGGCTGCTGGAGAAAAATCCCAAGCGTGATGAAAATCGGGTTCCTTATCAAGCCGGAGAAGGAGGCAGTCGTCATGGATAAAATGGACGAGAAGATGATGGCGGAACTGGGTGCGAGCGAATATCGGGAGCTTGAGAGCGTTTATTGCAAGCTGCGCGATCTGAAGGGGGCCATTGCGCAGATGCACGATGCGTATATTGCGCAGTCAATGCCGCCGGATTTTGACAAGGTGGAGGCAATGCATCTGATGGCCGATGCGCTGTCCGACGATCTTGAGCGGTATCTGCGCCCCGAATGCGACCCCGATTCTGCCTATAAAACCGTGAAGCGTAAAGAATGACGGAGCAAAATCCACTAAAAGGGAGTGAAAGTCATGACAGACGTCAAGTGGGAATGGTTTGGATTCACCTTCAGCTGGCTCGTTATAGCAATTATCGTCCTCGTCCTGTTTTGCATCATTTATTTATACCTGAGGCAGAAAAAGGAGCCGCCGAAGATCGACAAAGGGGCTGGAGACGAAGGCGATGATTGATGGGATAGGATCAGTGCTGTAGTACTTCCCGTATTTTATGCAAAAGTTCTCCGGGGTGAACCGGTTTGGAGATGAGGTTTATTCCTTCTTCAATGATCCCTTTGCCGGCTATGATGTCGTTTGTGTAGCCGCTCATAAAGAGGGTCTTGATGTTGGGCTTCAGCTTTTTTATCTCCTCGAAGACTTCTTTGCCGTTTTTTTTCGGCATGATGACGTCGAGCAGAACCATCTCGATTCTGTCCGCATGTTCCGTGAACTTGGCGACCGCCTCTTCGCCGTCTGCCGCTTCGACTATCCTGTAGCCGTGCTTTCCCAATATCTCTCGGGCAAGGCCCATGACAAGCCTGTCGTCCTCTGCCACCAGAACCGTCTCGTTGTTGCCCATGGGAAAGGATAAGGTTCCAGGATTTTTTTCATCCGCCTGCGACTCGATCAACGGCAGGTATATCTGGAACGTTGTCCCGCGACCGGGTGTACTCTCGACCCTTATAAAGCCATTGTGCTGTTTCACCAACCCGTAGACCATTGAAAGTCCGAGTCCCGTTCCTTTCCCGACCTCTTTGGTGGTGAAGAAGGGGTCAAAGATCCGTTCCCTGGTTTTTTCATCCATTCCAAAACCCGTATCTGTAACGGTTATCAAGGCGTGCTGCCCCGGTTTCCCCCATTCGGTCGCCTGGAGCGATTCCAAGTCCGGCACGTCAATGTCCGTCCGTATCGACAACGTTCCGCCATTGGGCATTGCATCACGGGCATTGGTGGCCAGATTTATGATTATCTGATCGATCAAACCGGCGTCGGTCATGATGGTCAGTTTCTTTTCGGTCAGTTCGACCTTGAACTCCACTTCCTCGCTGATGACCCTCACCAATATGTTCTCAAGATTCCTGATGATGACATTGATATCCATAGGGCTGGGATTGATGATCTGGTGCCTGCTGAAGGTCAGAAGCCTCTTGGTGAGTACCGCGGCGCGGTCGCTGGCAAGAAGTATCTGCTTGGTATAGGTCATTGGAGGTGTGTCTTCTTCCAGAGTCATCTGCAGAAGATTGCCGAAGCCGATGATGGCGGTGAGGAGGTTGTTGAAATCATGGGCAACGCCGCCAGCCAGCGTTCCGACAGCTTCCATTTTTTGCGAATGGCGGAGCTGTTCTTCCAGTTGCTGCTTTTCCGATTCCCTTTTTTGCAGAGATTCGGACATGGTGTTGAAGGCGATTGCCAGGTTGCCGATTTCATCCCAGGTTTCAACCGGTATTTTGCTGAAACTCCCCCCGGTACCCAGCGCCTTGACCCTGGTCGTCAACCTGTTTAGCGGCTGTGTGATCCCCTTGACGAGGAGATAGGTGATGATCGAGCCGGCAACAAGAAAGACAAGCACCAGGAGAATGCTGGTCAAAAGGAGCGTCTGAAGTTGCTCGTCGAGAGACTTCTTGTCGAGAATGAGCCGCACAAAGCCGATGACGCGCTCTTTGGGTTTGAACGGACTGTCATCCACAATCAGGGCCTCTTCCGACGCATAGGCAGGGCTGGAAACCACCGGCGCCAGGAATTCGAAGGTGTCGGCGCCTTCCACAACCAGCGGGGCCGGGTTTTTCCCCAACCGTTCGGCCGCGGCCTGCCAATCGGTCGCAGCCGCCTTACCCTGCTTCGCGGACGGCTTTTGGCCCTGTTCCGTCAGAGGTTTCCCCGCCAGGGTATGTATCGAAACGAACAGCACCTTCTTGTGTCTCAAGATGCCGTCAACGGCGTCAGTCAACAGCTCCCCGTTTTCCACGTAAACGCCGAGCCGGGAATTGTACGCCAGGAGCTTGGCAAGCAAAACGCCTTCATTCGTCAGGCCCTGCTTCAGGGATTTGCGTTGCTGCTGAAAAAAGAATGCGGTGAATGAAACGGAGATAATGATGATGAATACGTTGAAGAGGAGAAATATCCTTGTGCTGAAGCTTTCATGCTGCTTTTTCAGAAAAGGGAGGGATATTTTCGCCATTATCATCTCACCTTCCTTGCCCTTGCCATGACTTCATCGCTGACGGCAATCCCCAGTTTTTTCGCGGTTTTGGTATTGATCGACAACACCACATTCTTTGCGTCGATCCTGGGAACTTCCCTCACGTGCGTGCCGGAGAGTATCTTCCTGGCCGCTTCTCCCGCCTGTTTCCCCAGGTTGAAAGCGTTTATGTCCAGGGACATCAGGGCTCCAGCCTCCACGTATTTGCCGGAAAAGGCAAGGATGGGTATCCTGTTTTCCAGGGAAAAGAGGAGCAGGAAATTTACAGTCTCCGGCGTAACCACCGTGGTGTCCGGGATCATCCAGAATGCCTGGACCGTATCCTTCATACTGTTTATCAGTTCCGGGACATCCTTCGTTCTGTGCACTTCCCTGGCCATGAGCTCGATTCCCGCCCCCCTGGCGGCAAGTTGCGCCTTTTTGACGAGAAAACCGGTTTTGCCGGGGTCATAGAGGAGGCCGACCCTCCGGATATGGGGGATGACCTTCTGCATCGCAGCAAACTGCATTTCCGGCGGGATACTCATGCTGACCCCGGTGATGTTGTCTTCACCCTGGAGGAGCGTGTGCGGATTCAACACCATGAGGTAAACGATGGGTATGTCTTTGATCCTTCTTACCTTTGCCAGTGCTTCCGCCCCGATGGCGAGGATCAGGCCGGGCCTTGCCTCCCGCACCGCCCGGACGGCATCCGCTCCATCAGTTTCAGGGAGGAGCAGCTTTTTGATCCTGCCGGGAAGCGCGGATTTAAAACCCAGCAGGGCATCGTCATAAGGTTTGACCCTGAGACTCTGGATAACCACGACATCCTGTGAGCCTGCCGCCGTTTCCTGAAAGAGTGCCAGTGAAAGTATTATTATTATCGAAAAAAACTTAACCATTAATGAGTCCACTATAGACAAACGAATTCGGATGAGTATAATACCCCAAAATATTGAGCTGGCAAGGTTTAATATCACAACATTAAATGTTATGTATAGGATTTCTTTGAAAAGAACATTCTTATTTTTATATGTGTTGTCGATTGCCTTTTGTCTCACCACTCCGCTCTACGCCCAGCAGGATGAGAAGGAAGAAGAACTGAAGGTCCTGCAGATGTTCTACAAAGAAAACGACCTTGTGGAAACAGCAACCCGCTATCCCAAGCCGATCACCCAGGTGGCGGAGAACATCACCGTTGTCACCGCCGAAGATATCGAGGCGATCAATGCCCACACCCTGACCGACATACTCAACTACATTCCCGGTGTGCAGGTGGATAGCCGGGGTGGTCCCGGTAGCACAGCAAATGTATTTATCCAAGGTTCCGAATTTCGCCATATGCTGGTGATGATCGACGGCGTGACATTGAACAACCTGTCTGACAATGCTGTCGATTTCGGTTCGATACCTGTTCAGGAGATCGACAGGGTCGAGATTATCAAGGGGCCGGCGTCGTCCTCCTGGGGGTCGTCCCTTGGTGGCGTCGTCAACGTCATCACAAAGTCGCCGGATGAGACGCGCGTCTTTGGCGGCACAGCCTCCGCCTCCATCGGCGACAGGAACACCGGCGACTACCGGGGAGACGCCTCCGGCAAGACCGGCGACTTGGGCTATTACCTATCTACCGGCAAGCTCCTTTCCGACGGCCTAACCCCCGGCACCTCCTTCGACGGGAACAACGTCTACACAAAACTCCGCTGGGACCCGACTGATACGACAGGCCTTATCTTCACCCTTGGTTATATCTACGGCACACGTGGGGGAGGCGAGTCCCAGGTATTCGACTTCTCCGTCCGGGATGATTTCGAACGCCTCTTCAGTACCCTCACCCTGGATCATTCCCTGACCGACAAACTGGATCTGCATCTCTCTGCCAGAGGACTGGTGCAGAACGACGATCTTTTCCAAAGTCAGTTCATCGGCGCTCCGGTGAGGAAATATTCGGGGGATGAGGCAACCATCGGCGGTAGCGCCAAGCTCGTCTGGCGGAAGGATATGCACAACCTCCTGGTCGGTGCCGATTACGACAACCGAGAACTGGACTACAACAACAGGGAACTGCAATCGGACACCACGAGCAGCGGGAAACAACGCCTCGAAAAATGGGCGATCTTTGCCAACGACACCATCGCCGTCGGCAAGTTTTCCTTCACCCCCGGCATCCGTTACGACCAGACAAGCTCCAACGGCAACTTCTTCAGCCCCAGTTTCGGCGCTACCTATGCCCTGGCGGAAAATACCGTCCTTCGGGCCTCCGTTGCCCGGGGGTTCAGCATCCCCCCACTTTTCTCCACCTTCGGCTTTGGTCTGTTCTCCCTGCCGAACCCCGGTCTGAAGATGGAGAAAATCTGGTCGTACCAGGTTGGGGTGGAATCCGCAGACCTCAGATACCTCTGGCTGAAGACCACCCTGTTCCGCCATGACGTAGCGGACGTGATTGCTACAGAAACGGTTGGCAATGATTCAGTGAGGGCGGTCAACAACGGTAGACAACGCAAACAGGGGGTGGAAGTGGAGCTGAAGACCCTTCCGCTGTACAATATGGCCCTTCTGGCAGGGTTTGCCTTTGTCGATCTGAGTGACCGGGACACCGGTGAAAGGGTGACGGGCGCCGGCCGCATAACCTACGATATCGGCCTTCAGTACGATGACCAGCGCTCCTTCTCGGGAAATCTGAGGGGGCATTATGTCGGATGGGATATCGACATGGCGCACAATGCCTTCATCTGGGACCTTTACCTGGCAAAGAAGCTTTTTATCATGGACGGTCGGACAATCGAGGCGTTCTTCAGTGCCCGCAACCTCTTTAACAGCTCTCAGTTTTACTTTCCGGAGTTCATGACCCCCGGCAGGTGGTTCGAGGGGGGGGTCAGGTTCAAATTTTAACCGTGCATGTGCGGCTTTATGTCCATGTATTTTATGCCCCCATTTGCGGGGGCAATTACCAACCAAGGAGGCTGACATGAAAGTGAAGGGCAAAAAGGTTGTAACAGAGACGGAGAGTATCGTGGTCCTCGACGCCGGTATGGCGCCACCAGGCGGCATACCAGTATGCTGCTTCGGGACGTTTCAAATCTTCAGGTAAATCCTTTAACTGCTTCTAACCGCTTCCAACCAAAAAGGGGAGAACCTCTCCCCTTTTTCCATTTCATCATGCGACTCTCTCGATATATCAAAATCTATCCATACGCAGAAAAGCCCGGCCATTTCCTCCTCTATTCCACCAGGCAGTCGTCCGTTGCCCTGCTCAATGAAGACACCCTGAAAGCGGCCCAGGAAGGGACGCTCTCTCCGGCCAGCCGGGAGACCCTGCATCGCCTCGGCTTCCTGATCCCCCACGGTCATGACGAGCGCCGGGAAATGCTCGCGCTTTTCGACCGGGCGGACCATGGGAGACCGTTCAACGCCGTGTTGGTCCTGAACCTGGACTGCAACCTGGACTGCACCTATTGCTTTGAGGGGGGGATGAAGGGGAACCGCTACATGACGCGGGAGACGGCGGACCTCTTCATCGATTTTGCCGAAAAGAACTATCTCGCCGAAGGGAAGTCCGTTGAACTTGATTTTTACGGCGGAGAGCCGCTCCTGAGCGTTGACCTGATCCGGTACGTATCCGGGAGATTGAAGCCTCTCGTGGAAAATAGGGGAGGGGAGTACACCTTCAACCTGGTCACGAACGGCACGCTTCTGACAGGGGAGCTGGCCCGGGAGCTGGCGCCCTTAGGCCTGCGCAGGGCAAAGGTGACCATAGACGGGCCGCAGGAGATTCATGACGCGTTCAGGCCCTTCGTATCGGGGGCCGGCTCTTTCGACGCCATCGTCAGGAACGTCAAGGCCGTCTGCGATGTCATCGGGATTCAGTTCACCGGAAACTACACCCGCGAAAACTACCAGGAGTTTCCTCGCCTCCTCGATCATATCCTGGCCGAGGGGATCACCCCGGACAAGCTGGCGATGGTCATGTTCGCCCCCGTGACCGGCACCATGGCCGAGTACGGCCTCCCCGAATACCGGGAAGGGTGCGATTCCACCGAAGAACCGTGGCTCATCGAGGCGAGCCTGTTCTTGCGGCAGGAGATATTGAAGCGTGGCTTTTACACCCCCAAGATGAGACCCTCCTCCTGCATGGTGGAATTTTCAGACAACATCATCGTGGGCTTTGACGGGACCATCTACAAGTGTCCCGCCTTCATCGGCAGGAAGGAATTCGCCGTCGGCGACCTGCACACGGGCATCCGGGATTACCATGATTCACACAAAATGGATCTGTGGAAAAACGACGAATGTCTGGACTGCGCCTATCTCCCCATTTGCTTCGGCGGATGCCGATTCCTCAAGCTTTTGCGCGACGGGGCGATCGACGGGGTGGATTGCAGGAAGGATTACCTCGATGCGGCCCTGGAGAGCTATATCTTGCAGGACCTGAAGTTGAGGACGACGGCTGAAAAGCCTTGAGTTCTCGTCTTTGGGCTCTGAGAGGGGTCACCACAGAAAACGGATTATAAAGTACGTTAAGCTTTTTGGATTGGCCGTAACGGCCTGAATTTACTTCGTTACGCTCTTTTGTTTTGTTTCCATATGTAGTCTGGGGAGCAACACAGCCCTTGGCAAAGTCATTCTGTTCCAGCGCCTGAAGGAGTTTACTCCCGGAAGAGAACTCTTCCAAGTGATAAAAGATCAGGGCTTTGAGCTGATCATCGAAAGTCATTTGCAACGGGCGGTACCCCCTGGATTCAAGTTCGTTATCTGACTTGAATCTCTCAAAAATCGGGGTAAGAAGCAATTTGAAAGCACGTGATTTCCGGCGCTGTTTCAGTCGCCTGAATGGTCGCATATCGTAACTCCTGTAATATTGGATAGTTACGAGTGCGGCCGCCGTTTTTTTGCTCAATGTCAAGCAGAAAATACGGTATCACGCTGATTTTGCAACTATTTTACATTCTCAAAGACCATAATCCGAATTCTGTAGTGACTCGTACATTTACACAAAAAATCATTTTAACCTCACAGGAACTCAATTTTGAGCATTTGTCTTCTCTGTCTCTATACGGCCGTCTTTCAAATGGATGACTTGATCAAAGCCCTCAATCATCCTTACATCGTGAGTCACTACTATTACCGCCGACTGATTTTCTTTAGCGATTTTCTTTAATAGTTCCATGACCCGTTTTCCTCTGGTTGTATCCAAAGCTGCAGTAGGCTCGTCAGCCAGGATCAGTTTCGCATTATTGGCCAGCGCGCGGGCTATGGCCACCCGCTGCTGCTCCCCGCCGGAAAGGAGGGACGGAAGGTAATCAGCCCGGTCAGCGATTTCCATGTACTCAAGAAGCTCCCTCGCGCGGCTTTCAGCCTGTTCTCCATTCATGCCCACCAGGTCCAGGGGAAAAAGCACATTCTGCCTGGCCGTAAGAAAGGGGATCAGGTTGTGTGACTGGAAGATGAAGCCGATTTTTTCCCGTCGAACGCGGCGCATGTCCACACCGGCCCAACCGTTCTTCTGGAAGATCGTTTGGCCATCGAAGACAATCTTTCCCATTGTGGGCTCTAATATTAAACTGATACACAAAAGTAAGGTGGTCTTGCCGGAACCGCTCGGTCCCAGCAGTGCCACTAGGTCACCCTTGGAAACCGACAAATTTATATCTTCAAGGGCTCGGACTTGAATGTGCCCGGACCCGAAAATCTTGGCTAGGCCCTCGATTCTAAGGATTTCCATAATTATCCTCCCAGGGCCATGGCAGGCTGTGTTTTCAATGCATGCCAGAGTCCTAATATACTGGCAAGGATACCTCCCGCAAAAACCACGATAAAAGTCAAAAGAGTATCTCCTGGAACTAACAGGATGGTCTTGGGAAATAAAGAATATGTGTTCCCAATCAGAACCACTCCGAATAAAAAAGCGCTGATTGTCAAAAGGAGGGACTGTTCCATCACTAACCTGACGATTACCCAATCAGGCGCGCCGATGAGCTTCATGACCGCGATACTGCGGATTTTCTCCATGGTGAACGTGTATACCACAAGGGAGATTATTGTTACGGAGATGATCATCAGAAGCGTTCTGAAGAGCAGAAGCTGTTTCGTCATGCCGGCCAACCTCCCTTTCAGCATTAATTGCCGTTCTTCTTGCGTATTGAAGGCTGAAAGGTAAAGCCATTTCTCGATCAACCGGGCCACCATGGGGCGGTTTGCGCCGGGTTTTAACCGTACCAGAACGGCGTTGATAATGTGCGTGTCGGATTCCAAGGGAGCAAGCAATTTCTCCGCTTGAGTCTGTGATAAGTAGCTTTGTCCGGAAAGAGTCCTCAGTAACCTTTCACGCTGGCTGCGCACCTCTTCATTGTCCTTCTGGTACAGCACTTCCTGGGCATCGGGCAATGACAAATAAACCAGAGCCTCCCCGTCCGTAGAAACCGCCTCCTTGGTCAAACCTACCACTGTGTAGGTATGCAGGCCCAGCGGGATTCTGTCTCCGACGCGTACTCCCAATTTGCGGTGGGCGACCATTTCGTAATGGGCTCGCTGAATATTCCTCCCTGCGTAAATCTTTTGCGGGCCGCCCAAACCATCGAATACATCGTAGCCCACAATACTGAAATGCCTGCTCTTGCCGGCTATCAACCTCTCCACGCTATAGTAAATAAAAGGACTGGCCTTTTCCACTCCGGGGATAGCCTTGACACTGTAATGGTAAAACTCGGGCAACGTGGACTGTTCGTTAAAAGGCCCGCCACGGTATCTCTCCACGACCCAGAGATCGGGATTGGTGGCGTTGATCAGGGCGAGACCTTCGTCAATATTGCCGCGATAAAGGCCGTTCATGGCCAAGACTATGGTAAACAGCAAACCCACGCCGAAAATAGTGGCAATGAAACGGCCTTTGTGCTGCTTCATGTCATAGAACGCTAAGTCCATCAATCCTCCAAATCTATAACCGCGGTCTATCTACAATCATTCTGGGAAAAAGATTCCCGACAAGCAGGAATTACAAAGACGTCGCCTTGGTAAGAAAACTTTTCAATTTCATTTGCTCTTCTTCGCCATGTCGGACTTGATTTCAGGTCGCACTTTTTTGCCCGGTTCAATTCCTGCGGGATTAAGTATCACCATGTCTCCTTCCTTGAGACCTTCCAGCACCGCGGCGCGTTGTCCGTCCTGCAACCCGAGCGCGACGGATCGGAAGCTTACCAGGCCGTCAGCCACCACCATGACTCCTGGAGAGCCGTTTCTTTCCACTATGGCGGATAAAGGAACCGCCGGAGCATTCTGGCGGCCCGTATCAATCTCAACCTCGGTCTCCTCTCCGATTGCCAGAGGATGTGGCAGCGTGTCAAATTTCACATCCACTTCGAGTTCACGTGTCACGGTATCCGCCTCTTTGTTAATTCGAGCCACTTCACCATTGAAAACCCGCCCGGAGCGCAATCTAATCAATGCCTTCTGTCCCTCCCGCAGTTGGGCTAATTTGGTCTCGTCAATCCAGGATGCCGCCCATATCTGGTAATCCACCATTTGAAAAATGGGCGTGCCGGGAGACACCGTGTCGCCCACTTCCGACTTGCGCACGGTAATAATGCCGTCCATGGAGGCCAGGATGCGCGTATAGCCGAAGAGTGCTTCAGCCGCCCTGGTTTCGGATTCCGCCTGGTTGACGGCTGCCTGCAGGGCCTTGACTGTCGCCCGGTTGGCGGCAACGTCACTCTCGGCCACATGGAGGGCGGCTTTGGTTGTGTCAAAGGCCGCCGGAGAGATGTATCCCTGTTTGAAAACTTCCAAATCCCTTTGATAATTGCTTTGAGCCAGTTCCAGGTTCGCCTGGGCCTTGACCAAATCAGCCTGCGCCCGAGCCAGATCGCGCTGGGCGCGGCCCTTGGCCGCATGGGCCGCGGCCTCACGAGCCCTTAATTCAGCGGAGTCCAGCTCTGCCAGAAGCCGGCCTTTTTTCACCTTGTCTCCCTGATCCACATAGAGCTTTTCCAAAATGCCGGTGATCTTGGCGCTCACCGTCACCGGTACCCTGGATTGCACCGTGCCCGGACCGTGGACTTTGCCTTGAATCACTGCCTTTTTAACTTTGATCACGGCTACCGACGGGCTGTACCAGAAAATTTTATACCCCGCAAATGCAACAATCAGCATGATTATGATAAGGCCTATAATCTTGTTTCTGCCCGGCAATTTCACTTTTCCCGCCCCCCTTTGTCACTTTGCCCGAAGGGCTCGAAAAAAGGAGAGCCCACGATTTGCCTTATTTGCGCCCGAGCGATTTCGTACGCTATCGCGTATTTTATGAGATTGAGCCGCGAACTGGTCAGGTCCACCTCTGCCTGAAGCACATCCAGACCGATGGCCTTGCCGTTTCGATACAGTGTCTGGGCGCTCGCGTATGCCTCTTCGTTTGTGGCCACTGTCTGCCGAGCTTCAGTTACCCCGCTTCTTCCGTTTTCCAGGTTCTTCCAAGCAGTAGTCAGGTCTATTTTAAGGCTGTTAAGACGGTCCCGCTTTCTCTCCAGAGCTTGAAGATATCGGGACGACGCCGCTGACACCTGTGCCTCGGTCAATCCGCCCTGGAAAAACGGGAATTGGATAAAGACCCCGGCCAGCCACTCGCCTCTGGTCCCTCCCGTATTCTGATGGCGCGTTCCAACGGCCCCCTGCAGGCTTACTTCCGGGGAATAGCCTCCCTTCGCGGCTTTGACCAAGTCCCGGCTCTGCTCTATTTCCAGACTCAATTGCTTGATCTCGGGATTGGTTTTGAGCGCTTCCCCCCACAGGGAATCAACATCGGGCGCGGGAGCGAATTCTTGGGAAGGCCGGCCGCGGATGTCCACTTCGGCATGTTCATTCAGGCCAATGGTTCTGGCCAGGACTTCACGGGCTAAACGCAAGGCGTTGTCCGCTTCCACCTGTGCCTGTTCAGCCTCTGAAACCTGGGATTTGGCCCGAAGCAAATCGAGTTTGGTGACTTTGCCCGCCTTAAAAAAGGCCTCCGTGAGACCGAGAAAATCTCGCCGTTGGCCCAATGCGTCTCGGGCTACCTTGAGGTTCTCTTTTGCCTCCACCAGGAGGTAGAAGGCCTGAGTCACGGCAAACGCCACCGCGTCTCCGGTCCGCAGGACATCCTGTCTCTGGGCGTCAGCCCCTTTTTTTGCGGCCTGGCTGCTATAACGAGTTATTCCGCCGTTGAACAATATTTGCTTGCCTGTAATAGCCGCATACGCCTCATCATTGTTGAGCTCCTGAGTAGATGGGGTGATGCCTGATGAAGTCAACCGATGAGGATCAAGTCTTTCATAGTAGGACAAAAGTGTTAACTGGGGGAAAAACTGGGACTTGGCCGCCTGATAATCCGCGATCAGTTCCCGAATCTTTTCTCTTGCTCCGCTCAGGGCCGGATTATACTTTCCGGCAAGCGCCAGGCAATCTTCGAGATTCAGCGTTTGATAATCACTCCCTTGCGTTGTTTCAGCATCGGCATTGGTACTTAAAGCGAACAAAAATAAAAGACACACGATGATGTTAAAGAGCCTTTTAAAATTGCGGATTTTAAATGTCGATTGTCGATGACGAAAAAATGACAGTCCGGAGTTGTTTGATTGTGTTCTTTTTGTGTACATACCATTTTACTCACTTTCGCAATTGGCCAAGCTCCAGCATGATATAGCAACCGCGGAACGGCGTTGCATGGCGACCATGGCGCCGAAGGAGCGGCCTTGGAATTCCTTTGCCGAATTTGGCAATACCGTATTTTCCTTCATCTGAACAGTATAACGGAAATTACTGTACCAACCGGCACGACGTAAAGGAAATTGACTTTTTTTCTAGTGCGGCGGCTATCGTCAGCCAATCTTACTTTCATGTGAACAATCATGGCCGGGCCGCCAAAGGCGGTTATGCCAAGCCTGAGGAAGGAAAAGAACAATCCGGTTATGGAAACTCGTGCCGTTGAAATAGAAAAGAGATGTCAAATCAGTCAGGCGGGATGATGGTGCGAGAAATGCTTGCCGTCTGCCGCGACTTCGTCCGTTCGTTCGGTCGCCGAAGCTGCGGACCTTGCACCGTCTCTCATGTAATCGTTTGAATATCAGCTTACAGACGAAGACGGTTCTTTCAATACCTGGCGGGTGTCCGCTCGCCGCACCGGCTCTGTCACTCACTCCCGAAGCCACGGCAGCCGTCCTGGAAATGTCGGACGAACCAAAAAAAAGGGGTTGGCCTATAGCGGCCAACCCCTTTTCCCGTTGCGCGTTTGTTGCGCGATGGCCTACCAGTAAAACATGGTGCCCAGCGCTACGCTGTTGGAGTGTTGCGTGGCGCCGTCGTGCCAGGTGTTCTGGGCGTAGGTGTACTCTGCGATGAACTGGGTGAACTTGTTCAAGTTGTAGGTGACCATGCCCACCGCCGCTTCCTGTTTCTTCATGGGTGAGAAGGCGCCGGCCACGCCGCGCTGGCTCTTGTCGAAATCGCTCTCAGACTGGCGGGATTGCCCGTAGTTTGCCCCAAGCTTGATCGTAGGGGTCAGCTTGTAGGTCGCCTGGGCGAGGAAGCCGAAGTGGGTGCGCTCCTCTCCTGCGCCGTCCGTCGATGAGATGCCGGCGGCGCCGAAGTCGCCGTCCTGGGCGCTGATCATGCCGAGCCCTTCGCCCGCATAACCCGATGCCAGCAGGCTGACGTTGCCGAAGCCGACCTCGGTGCCGGCCGCACCGCCGATGGAGTGGTTCTGTGCGCCGGGACGCGGCACGCCATCTTTGCGGGTGGCACTCTGATACAGCCCGGATGCCCAGGCCTGAAGGGTGGTGCCGCCGTTCAATACGGTGGCGTAGGAGATCTCTGTCTCGATGCGCGGCGTGGGGGTCTTGGCCGTATCGCCGCTGATCTTGTAGGGCTCGTTGACGCTCAGTGCCACCTTGACGCCGTTCAGGTCAGGGGTGGTGTAGCGGATCTGGGGGCCGAAGTTGGTGTAGAGATAGCCGTAGCCTATATGCCCGAGGGTCGTGCCGCCGCCCGGTGCGCCGACGACACCGGCCGTGAGGAGGGTCATGTCGGTGAGGATGTTTCTCCCCTGGTAGAGGTTGAGGGCGCGGCCGGCGAGGAGTTGTCCATACGCCCCGCCTGCGGTGTAATAGATTTCACGGAAGTCGATGTTGGGGCTGGTGTCGAAACGGAGCCCTCCCACTCCTTTGCCGGTGGAATCGAATACCGTCTTGTTGTTGTTCTGGATGTTGGGGTAGATGCCGACCCGCACGGCCGAATCAACACCGTTGACGGTGGGGGCCTTGACGTTGAAGGCGACTACCGACGGCAGGAGGCCGACCCGCACGCCGAATTCCTGGTCGTAAGTCGGATTGCCATTGAGAAAGCTGGGAAAGCGGGGACCCGCAGGAAGCGGACTGGCCGTCTGGTAGACGGAGAAGACGTCCACGATGCCGTCGGTGCTGAGCTGCCAGCCGTTTTCTCCGCCGATGACGAACGCCGCCTCGGCCGATGGTATTGCGGTCAGTGCCAGGAGCATTGTCGCTGCCAGCATGGATATGAATCTGTTACGCATGTTGTTCCTCCATTTTAGATTGAATCTGTGAATGGCATTTGAACCGCAGTGGATGCAGAGTTTCGCAGAGAATACAATGGTGTAAATCACTAACTTCTTGATTTTCCCTGTGTTCCTCTGCGCGCTCTGCGGTAAATGCCTTTTCAGGTTGTATGCAAGAGACAAAAAAAGGGCCTATTCCCGTTGGGGAAAGGCCCCTGAATCTGCGGCCCAGACAGATCATTTCTTTTTTTATGCTGCGCTCACCAGTTCCAGCGGAACACCGCAGGGTATCTCGTGGATCTCCATGTCCAGAAGGTCGATGGAGAGCTTCCGGTTCCGCAGCAGATCGCCCTTGCCCAGCACGATCTTGCAGACTTCGGCCACTTCCAGGCTTGCGATCACCGCCGGGGTAAAGGCCGGATTTCCCAGATGCTTCTCGATCCCTTTCCCTTCCACCCAGTTGCGATAGATGCTCTGTACCGTGCTGTCGCCGGGTAACTGGGTGGTAACATGGCCGTACCAGCCGCCGATTGCCCCGTGCACCATGGGGATGCCCAGTTCCGTGCAGGTCTCCGCCAGTTCGAGGCGGTAGGCGATGCTGTCCAGGGCATCGACCGCCACGGTCACACCCTCCAGGAGTTCCGGGCCGTTGGCCGTGCAGAAGGCGTCCCTGATCGGGGTGACAGTAACCGCCGGATTGATCTCGTTTACCCGCGTCAGCGCTGCTTCCACCTTCGGCTTTCCCAGGTTGCCGGGACTGGACAACAGTTGCCGGTTCAGGTTGTGTTCCTCGAAAATGTCCGGGTCCACTGCAACGATCCTCCCGACGCCGAGCCGGGCCAGTTCCTCTATGACATAACCGCCTAGCCCGCCGCATCCGATAACGGCGACACTGCTTCGGAAGAGCTGCAACTGTTCCGCGACGGATATCATGTTCCGGTTGCGCTGGTATCTGGCCGGGAATATGCCGTTTTCAAGCGCCAGCTCTTCGACGGCGGCATAGCTCCACCCGAACAGCTCGGCCGCTTCCTTTTGAGCCGCCCAGGGAAGGAGGCCGTCCTTCAGTCGTTCGAGCAGAAAATCCAGTATGTTTTCCATATCAACCTCCTCCGACCAGGGGAAAGAGCGACAGGGTGTCACCGTCTTGCAGCAGGTGATCGAGGGAGGCGTGACGGCCGTTGACCAGGATGATGCCGATTTCTTCTTCGGTCAGCCCCAGCTCTAAAATGATCTTCCGGCAGTTGGTACCCTCCTGGCGCTCCTGTCCTGCCTCCTTGAATCTTCCGTTTCTGAATGTCGCGAACAGCTTGACCTTAATGTGCATGGTTGTTCCGTTCATGGTTGAAAACAGCCGGTATGGCTAACGCCACACCGGCTGTTGCGGTTTTAGAAATTCCAGAACTCGTCGATCTCCTCGTCGGTGAAGTCCCATACTGCGTTGTGGGGCGCCACCGGCTCGGTCTTGAAGAATTCGGGGAGACGGTCGTGCTTGTTGGTGAGACCTGCCTCTATGTTGAACTGGCGCTCCACCTTCAGGATGTGCTTGCCCAGGTTGGTCACGTCGTCGCCGGTAAGTGCGATGCCGTACCGGGCGTTGATCATGTCGATCAGGGCCGGCAGGCACTCGGGGATGTCCAGTGCCGGGAAGGCGATGAAGATGCACATGCCGGTGGAGTCAACGGCTGCCGTGGCGATCTGCAGGTTACGGGAAAGCTCGACCTGGCCGTCCTTTTTCAGCGGGTCCACATGGCCGCCGACGTTAAGGATGTTGGTGGCGATGGTGTAGCCGGAGGTGTGGTCAGCGCCCATGGTGGAGGTGGCGTAGGTGATGCCGATACCCTTGACCGACCGGGGGTCGTAGGCAGGGATACCCTGGTTTTTCACCACCGGTACGCGGGTCACGCCGTAGGTCCTGCCGACGGAGCCTGCGCCGCCGCCGAGGATGCGGCCGAGTGCGGTACCTTTGCCGATTTCTTCGGTAAGGAGGCGGAGCATTTCCTTGCTGTCTCCCCACTGGAGGATGCCCGCTTCCATGGCGACGCCGAACATGACGGCGGTCTCGATGGAGTCGATGCCGATGTCGTCCATGATGTTGTCGGCTTTGGCGATGTCGTCCAGGTTGTCGATGCAGCAGTCGGCCCCGAGGCCCCAGATGGTCTCGTACTCAAAGCCGGAGGTGACGTATTTGCCGTCCTTGTCGTGGTATACCTGGGAGCACTGGATGATGCAGCCGGCGTGACAGCCGTGCTTCGGCTTGCCGCCGCGGGCGACGATGGTATCGTGCATGGTCTCGCCGGAAATCTTGTCATGGGCTTCGAACTGGCCGGTGGTGAAGTTGCGGGTGGGAAGACCGCCCGCCTCGTTGAGGATGTTGACCAGCACGTTGGTGCCGTAAGTGGGGAGACCTTCGCCGCTGACCGGGTGGTCGAGCAGGGCCTTGGCGAACGTCCTTGCCGCCGTCTTGAACTTTTCCGGATCGGCGATCTGCACCTTGGGGGCGCCTGTGTCGTCAATGGTGATGAACTTGATCTTCTTCGAACCCATGACTGCGCCGAGACCACCGCGTCCGTGACTGCGGATCTTGCTGTCCGGGTCCTTGACGGATATGTTGGCTGCGGTCATCTTCAGTTCGCCGGCCGGTCCGATGGTCAGGATGCCGGTTTTCTTCCCGAGACGGGCTTCGAGGGCCTCGATTACTGCGAAATTACCCTTGCCGAGGAGTTCGGTTTCTTCCTGGATGGTGACCCCGTCCATGTTCACATGGAGGCTGTACCACTTGTCCTCCTTGGGGAGCCCTTCGATGATAAGCGCCTTGATGCCGAGCCTGGCCAGCATCTGTGCCGCGGTGCCGCCTGCGTTCGATTCCTTGATGCCGCCTGTAAGCGGGCTCTTCGCACCTGCGGAGAGACGGCCGGAGTTGGCGGCAGCGGTGCCGGTGAGAAGTCCCGGAGCGAATACCAGCTTGTTGTTGGGTCCGAGGGCGTGACAGTCGGCCGGCACTTCTGCGGCGACGATGGTGGAGGTGAGACCGCGGCCGCCGAGGCCGGCCCATTCTGCGGGCACTGTCTCAAGCTTGGTGGTCAGGTCGGTCATGTTAACGCGTAAAATTTTGTCCATTTTTCACTGCTCCCTTTCATGTTTTAAAAATCCGCCGCGCGGACAGGTTCTCCTTTCCGAAAGGGAGGCTCCGCCGTTTCCAGCGAAACCCGTTGGCCGGGCGCCATAAGGTTTACCCTTTTAGGCTGTAAGGCTCGGAGATGATTTATGTAAGGGCGGCCCCATGTGGCCGCCCTTATTTGTTGGGCAGGCACAGGGCCTGCCCCTACGGCGATTTTGCTTCGCTTACATTGCTGCCTTGAAGATGTCGATGACCTGCTCCAGCGTTGCCTTGCGGGGGTTGGTCAGCTGGCAGGCGTCTTTCTTGGCGTTTTCAGCCATGACTTTCAGATCCTGCTCCTTCACGTTCAGCTCTTTGAGGCCGGCAGGGATGCCGATGGAAGCGGAGAGCTTGCGGATTGCGGCAATCGCCTTATCGGCTGCTTCAGTTACAGAGAGGCCGGAGATGTTCTCGCCCAGGGCAACGGCGATATCGGCAAAGCGCTGCGGGCAGGCGATCAGGTTGAACTGGCTGACGGCCGGGAGAAGGATGGCGTTGCAGACCCCGTGGGGGAGGTTGTAGAAACCGCCCAGCTGATGGGCCATGGAGTGGACGTAGCCGAGGCTGGCGTTGTTGAAGGCCATACCGGCCAAGTACTCTGCATAAGCCATTGCATCACGGGCTTCCAGGTTCTCGCCGTTGGCAACCGCTGCGCTCAGGTACTTGGCGATGAGTTCGATCGCCTTGATGGCGCAGGCGTCGGTGATGGGGGTGGCGATGGTGGAGACGTAGGCCTCGACAGCGTGGGTAAGGGCGTCCATACCGGTAGCAGCGGTGAGTGCCGGCGGCTTGCCTACCATCAGGACCGGGTCGTTGATGGCGATGTTCGGTGTTACGCGCCAGTCGACGATGGCCATCTTTACATGGGTGTCGGTGTTGGTGATGATGCAGAAACGGGTCATTTCAGAGGCGGTTCCTGCGGTGGTGTTGATGGCGAGGAACGGGGGCATCGGCTTGGTGGACTTGTTGACGCCTTCGAAGTCGCGGATGTGGCCGCCGTTGCCCATGACAAGGCCGATACCCTTGCCGCAGTCATGGGAGCTGCCGCCGCCCAGGGAAACGATGCCGTCGCATTTGTTGTCCTGGTAGACCTTCACGCCGTCATGGACGTTCTTGTCGGTCGGATTGGGCTCTGCGCCGTCGAAGATGACAGCTTTGAGTCCTGCTTCTTCCAGCTGGGACTTGATCTTGTCCGCAACGCCCATCTTGGAAAGACCCGCATCGGTGACAATCAGCAGGTTGGTGGCGCCAAGAGCCTTGGCCTGCGCACCGGTCTCTTTCGAGCAGCCGACGCCCATCAGGGACACGGTGGGGATGAAGAAGCCATACGTTTGATCTGCTAATGCCATTTTTACTTCCTCCTGTTTTTTTGTTGCCGTCTTCATATACCTGCATGCGTTGGTGTTGCATACGGTTTTGTAAAACGGTTTTCTACCTTATGGCAAACCTTGTACCAATATTCTCATTAGCCTTGATATTTTGGGCGATTGGGCTAATAGCGCGTAATAACAGACGGTTATAAATGGTGGGTACGTTGGTTGAAAATGTTGGGCAAACGGGGCGTGTTCCGATGCGGAACGGGCAAAGTGTTCCAGGGTGGAACACGCGTAAGAATCTGGAGCAGTGCTTCCTTTTCTCCCGGTCCGTTTCAACCGCTCGATCGGACCTTTTCGACAACTCTAGAAAAGTGTCTCATTCCCCTGTAGTCACAGCAAAATGGAGCGGCAGGCGAGGCTGTGAATCCCCTTTGGAGAGGCTCCGGGGTGAAATTGGTATCGAAATTGCCTTAGCTCTTAATGAGGAACATTCCCCATCGATTTCTGGAACGATATTCATCGGGCGGCCATCGAAAATGAAACTTATAGATTCTTACGGCAGGCGCATAAATTATCTCAGGTTGTCGGTTACGGACCGGTGCAATCTCCGTTGCAGCTACTGTATGCCGGCCGAGGGGGTTCCCAAGCTCGGGCATGGAGACATGCTGAGCTATGAGGACATGTACCGCGTGGCCAGCGAGGCCGTCTCCCTGGGAATAGAAAAGATCCGGGTCACCGGCGGCGAGCCGCTGGTCAGGAAGGGACTGCTCCGGTTCCTGGGGCGCCTGGCGGCCATTCCCGGTCTCAAGGAGCTGGTCCTTACCACCAACGGCATGCTCCTCTCCGAGCTGGCCCGCCCGTTGCGGCAGGCGGGGGTGCAGCGGCTGAACATCAGCCTTGATTCCCTGCGGCCGGAGACATTCACCCGGATCACCCGCGGCGGTGACCTGGCCAAGGTCCTGGATGGGATTGCAGCTGCCGAGGATGCCGGTTTTCCGCCGGTGAAGATCAATATGGTCGTCATGCGGGGGGTGAACGACGACGAGCTGCTGGACTTCGCCGCACTGACCCTGCACAAGCCGTACACGGTCCGTTTCATCGAATACATGCCGACCCTGAAGGAAGAGGGGTGGAATTCCCAGTGCATGGCAGGGGGAGAAATCCTGGAGCTCATCGGCCGGCATTACCCGCTATTGCCGATGGTAGGGGCCGAAATGGCAGGTCCGGCCAGAAACTTCAAGATCAGCGGCGCGGCAGGGGCCATAGGCATCATCACCCCCATATCCGGCCACTTCTGCGACAGCTGCAACCGCATCAGGGTGACCGCAGCGGGTGTGTTGCGGGGATGCCTGTTCGCAGACAGCGGGGTCGATCTCAAACCCCTTCTCTTGAATGCGGACAACGGGCTCCTGCGGGAGACCCTGCAAGGGATCGTCACGGGAAAGCCGGGCCGACACCACCTGGCGGAGGATGAAACGAGGCATGGCACGGTTGCCATGTCGAGGATCGGCGGGTAGGGGGCATTTGCCCATAAACGGAAAGAGGATCGGTATGAGCGGAAAGATAGCGGCAGTAAGCATCAGCAAGAACAAAGGGGAACGCAAGACGCCGGTGGCGGAGGTGCTGCTCAAGGAGAACCACGGCATCGTCGGCGACGGCCATGCCGGAGACTGGCACCGCCAGGTGAGCCTCCTCGCCATGGAGAGCATAGCCAAGATGCAGAAGATGGGGCTCGACGTGGGCGCCGGGGACTTCGCCGAAAACATCACCACCTCCGGGATCGACCTCCTGGCCCTGCCGGTGGGTTCCAGGCTTGCCATCGGGGATGTGATCCTTGAAATATCCCAGATAGGG
>DAIEGL010000049.1 GCA_027356255.1 Geobacter sp.
ACATTCCCTTCCCTGACGTATCGCTCGAAGCGGGATATATCCACAATATCGACGCCTGTTCCGAAGATCATCCAAGTCCCTTTTCTGCAACATTCAAGACGCCATGGTCTTATACCATGAAATACATCCCGTTCAAACCCAATTTCCCTGCTTGAGATAATTAAGGAGGGATTCGATGCTGGGAGGAGAAAAACCGGCTACTTCACGAAAGACGGTTTCAGCAGGATATGTTTGTTGTCCAGAATCTCTATCTTCCGTTCCTTCTCGAAACGATTCAACAGTCGCGTCACGGTTTCCCGCGATACGTTCGCATACCCGGCGATATCCTTGTGCAGCAGCTTGAGCGCGATTATTATGCCCCGTTCGTCCGTAACGCCGTTGATCTTCCCGAGCTGCTCAAGGACCGCCCGGACCCTCTGTTCCGCACTCGCAAAACTCATCACCTTGAGCATCAGCCATGACTCCCGCAGCCGGGTGCACAGCATGGTCACCAACTGGGTCATGACTTTCTCATTTTTCAGCAGATATTTTTCGAAGTTTTCCCGCGCTATCAACTGCACCCGGGAATCTTCCATGGCAATGACGGTTGCCGGTGCGGTCCTACCGTCGAGCAAGGCCATTTCCCCAAAAAAATCACCCTTTTTATGGATGGCAAGGATATGCTCCTTCCCGTCTTCACTCGTCTGCACCACCTTCACCTTGCCGGAACTGACGATGTACATATACTTCTGGGTATCCTCCTCCCAGAGTATCACGCTGTTTTTGCCGAATTTTTTCTCTTCGACAATTTCACTCAGGCTATTCAGCTGTTCTTCCGACAGAGATTCGAAAATGGGTATGTTCCTGATGAGATTATGTGACTTCAAATGATTCGGTTTATTAATGGCTGGTGTATTCATATACGCCTCACAAAGTATATCCGATATACTGTTATGGCTCCCGGAATCATTGCAGCACTTGCCTTGCAGCCGAAGCCGGAAGCTTGCTGAGACCATACTTTTTCATGAGATCGTAAAGGGTGGGCCTGCTCACTCCCAACGCCTCGGCAGCCTTTGCTATATTACCTTCAAGCCGATCCAGGGCACCAACAATCACCTCTCTTTCCACCCTGTCCCGTGCATCCTTCAAGGTGACGACATCCGTCACAGGAAGCTGGTACTGTAACGGCACGTCTGTGAAGCCGAGGTCGTCAGGCTCCAGCAACAACGAATCAGACATGATGACTGCCCGCTGCACCCTGTTTTCCAACTCCCGAACATTGCCCGGCCACCGGTACGACCTGAGCATGTGGATGGCGGACGGGCTGAAACCGTTCACTTTCTTGCTGAATTCTTCCGCCGCTCTTTTCAAAAAAAGGTTAGCCAGGAGCATGATGTCGTCGCCACGCTCGCGCAACGGCGGAAGGTTGATATTTATCACCGCTATCCTGTAATAGAGGTCCTCCCTGAAGGTCCCGTCCTGGGTCGCCTTTGAGATATCGATGTTCGTCGCGGAGATTATCCGCGCATCCACAGGGATATCCTCTCTCCCCCCGACCCGCTGCAACACCTTTTCCTGGAGAAAACGAAGCAGCTTTACCTGGAGGTTGGCCGGCAGTTCACCGATCTCGTCAAGGAAAAGGGTTCCCTTGTGCGCATACTCCACCTTTCCCTGCACGCGTGTATGAGCCCCGGTAAAAGCGCCTTTTTCAGCACCGAACAGCTCGGATTCAAGCAGATTTTCCGGTATCGCACCGCAGTTTATGGGGATGAACGGCCCTTCATTCCTGAGGCTCGTGGCATGCAGAGCCCTGGCAACCAGCTCCTTGCCCGTCCCGCTCTCGCCGCTGACAAACACGGCGATATCAGACGATGCAACCTTTCTTATGGTGGAAAACACCTGCAACATCTGGGGACAAAGGCCGATGATGCCGCCCAGCCCCGTGCCTTTATGCTCCAATGCAGTTTGCAGGCGGCTGTTTTCCGCCTCGATGTCCAGCAAATAAAACGCCCTGTTGATAATGACCTTCAATTCATTCATATCGATCGGCTTTTGATAAAAATCATAGGCACCGAGCTGTACGGCCCTCAGGGCGTTGTTACGCCCGTCATTACCGGTGATGACGATGACCTTGACGGCAGGAACATGACTTAATATCGCTTCCAGACACCTGAACCCCTCCTCCGCACCATCCGCATCTGGGGGCAAACCGAGGTCCAGCGTAACGACTTTGGGATTGTACTTCTTGAACAAGGAAACGGCCTCTTCGCCATCGCAGGCAAGGAGGACCTCGTAATCCGTGCCAAGCCCCCATTTAAGCTGCTTCCGAATATCGCCGTCATCATCGACGATCAAGAGCTTTTCCATCACACTCTCCTGTTGCTCATCCCGGATCCGGCAGTAGCTCATTCCTTGGGCAGCCAGACCGTAAAGGCAGTACCCATGCCGAGCTCACTGTCTGCTTCAATCCTGCCGTTATGCGCTTCAACAATCTGCTTGCACTGATACAATCCGATCCCCAAACCCTTCTTCTTGGTGGTCTTGAAGGGGGTAAACAGATGTTCATGCAGAAAATCCGGCGCCATACCGCAGCCGTCATCGAGAACCTTTATGAAGGCCGGGCTGCCGTCACCAACTTCAACAACGATCTTCCCCTTCCCTTCGGTCGCCTCAACGGCATTCAGGAGCAAATTCGTCACCACCTTTTGGATCTCTTCGCGATCGACCATTGCGATCACGCTGTTGCCCCTGATGCATATTTTCCCTCCGCCGAGAAGTCCGGCCGTCTCATTTATCAATTGTAACAGATCTGCCGGTTCCCGTTTCAAGGCCTGTTTTTCCGGAATATTTTTTAACCGAGAAATGAGGGTCTTCATCTTTGCCACCGTATTGCCGAGCGATTCGAGCATGTCCTGCTGGAATTCCTTTTCCTCCATATGGTGAGCAGCGTTATCCAGGACCAGGGATAGTGTGTAGACCAGGTTTTTCAGATCATGGATCACGAATGATGAAACCTTGCCGAGTGCTTCCATTTCCCGCGCCCGGACCAGTTGCGCTGAAAGCCTCAGGTTCAAGAGGGCCGAAGAGGCCTGGCGCGCCAGCGTTTTCATGAGGTCGAAGTCTTCGTAGATATACACCTCGTTCCGGTTTACCGGTTTCCCGAGAACGATAAAGCCGTCCATGGCATTGTTTAAAAACAGCGGAACAACAAACGATATGTCGTTCAGCCTGAAAAATTCCCCATGCTCAGCCTCCCCCCCGTCACGCATGTCAACGACCAGAGCGTTTTCCATCATTTGCTTGATGATAGGGGCATCACGACCGAATTCCGCGCCCCGCGCATCCATTTCAAGGGTCGCCGCCGACCTGAACGATTTGACTTCACCATCATAAAGGAATAACGCGCATCTCCCCATGCCGAAGGTTTCGGCGTAACCGGAAAGAATGGAATGCAGCAGCTCATCGCCGTTGCGGGACAAAGAGAGACGGTCGGTGAATTGGAGCCATTGGATTCGATAATCATACTTGTGCTCGTAAAAGTTCTTGTGGATAGAGACTTTAATCTTGCGTTTCACCTTTTCCGACATCAATACGCATATCAGCCCCACTCCCGACAAAAAAGCAGCGACGACCGCCAGGGTGCGCAGGAACGAGCCCCCGAAATACCGCATCCCCTCCCCCATCAGGCCAAGCCCGACCAGATACAGACTGACAGCGATAAGGACAACGGATTTATACGCCAGCTGCCTGGAAACGGCGACCTTTACCCCGTTGCCCCGGATCAGCCTGGAGTAAGCCATCATGGAAACAGCAAGGATGACCGCCACCGATCTTGCCGGTACAAGATTCATGTTTATGGTGCGGTAGAGAAGCCCCTGGCTGTAATAGAAAATCAGGAAGCTGAGCAGAAAGCCGGCCCCGACTATTTCGTACTTGATCTTCCATCTTGATGTAACGGGCGCGTTCGCGAACGTTGCTTCAAGGTTGATCAGTGCGATTACCAAATAGATCAGCACGGCAAAAAAGAAAATGAAACCCGCATTGCCAAGATACAACATGTGCTCCGCACCAAAGTCCGGTGAATAAAAATACGAATCAACCGGAATCGCCATGACAGACAATGGGAAGAGACAAGAAATGACAATGATCAATAGCTGAGAAATTGGTATAGATCGTATTTTATACTGACGGGAACAGGTGAGGCTAAAAAGCAGCCAGGTAAAAGGGAGGCTTCCTTCAGCAAACAGGGACAATTGCTTCCAGTACACGACTCTTTCAGCGTAGTTGATGGACAACAGATCGAACAGCTCCAAGGCAGAAACTGCTAGAAGGGCGGCAAATGCGGCATAAGAGTAAACATCTCTATCTTTTATTTTGAGCAGATAAAGAGAGTAAATGGTTGAAACCGATATTGCAGTTATGGAAAGTATAGTTTGAACCATGCGGCATACTTTCAAATATTGTTTGTATTGACTTTACCCCCACCACCCGGTGGACGGCATGGACGACTCGCACCATCAGATTAACCGCAGTTAATCATTACCCATAATACTAAATTTTGCGATTATTACAATCAGTTGATAGCCTACAAATGCAAAGGGCGCCGGAATTCTCCGGCGCCCTTTTGCACTGCCCAACTATTCGAGATATTGCTGTTTCAGAATCAATCTACCACGTTACCAACCCGACCGCTTTTTGGAGGATCAGGCGCGCATCGTTTATATCGATAACGCCATCACCCTTCGGCCTGCCCGATGCATCAAGCGGCCATACATCGCCGTTCGACAGGACCAATCCTGTCTGTAATGCGGGATCCAATGCGCCCCGCAACACGATCAGCGCATCCGCAATGGTGACGGCGCCATCTCCGTCCACATCACCCTTCAGTACGGACGGGGCCTGAGTGTTGTTTACCGTTACCGTCACATTACCGGACTGCCCCACGTTGCCGGCGGCGTCGTACGCCTTGGCGGTCAGGGTGTAGCTGCCGTTCGCCACCGAGGTCGTGCTCCAGTTGTAGCTGTACGGCGCCACGTTGGTTGCGGTCAGGAGCGTGCCGTTTCCGTAGAACTCGACTCTGCTCACGCCAACGTTGTCGCTGGCGCTTGCCGTGAGCGCCACTGTCCCGCTCACCGTCGCACCATTGCCGGG
>DAIEGL010000051.1 GCA_027356255.1 Geobacter sp.
GAGTTGCAGAAGTCTAGCGGGGATGAGTGGGAGTCGCTGAAGGGTGGAATGGACAGGGCGAGCGCCGAATTGAAAAGCGCCCTGGACAAGGTTGCCTCGCACTTCAGGAAGTAACGGAACTTACCTGCCCGGCACACATGACGCCTGCAAAAGATGCAGGCTTTTTTTGTCGGTGAAATGCCCCGAAGTACCTACCTGAGAAACTGTATCCTCACAGCATTCCCCTGTCGACAAAGCTGAGAAAAGAGCCGTCACCGATGATGATATGGTCGAGCACCTTGATGCCGAGCAGGTCTCCCGCCTCCCTTAGTCTGCGGGTGATATCCATGTCTTCGCGGCTCGGGGTCGGATCGCCGGTCGGGTGATTGTGAACGAGGATGACGGCGGCTGCCGACTCGCGGACCGCCTGGTTGAAGACTTCGCGTGGGTGGACGATGCTCTGGTTGAGGGAGCCTTCGGAAATCTGCACCCGCTTGAGGATGCGGTTTTTCCCGTCGAGGAGGAGCGCCAGGAAGTATTCCTTGCGGCTGTCGCGAAATTCAAAGTGGAAGTGCTCGAATACCTGCCCCGGTGAGGTGAAGCGCTCAAGGCTTTCGAAGCGGCGGGTGCCGTAGCGGTTGGCCAGTTCCAGCGCCGCCTTGATGCAGGCGGCCTTGGCCGGTCCCGCCCCCTTGACCCGGCAGATCTCTCCGGCGGTGGCGTGGGCCAGGTTGCGCAGGCCGTCGAACTCCTGGAGAAGCTCCCTGCCGATGTCGAGGGCGCTCCGGCCGCTGGCGGAATCGCCGGTGCCGATGATCAGCGCCAGCAGTTCCGCGTCGCTCAACGCCTTCGCGCCGTGCTTGAGAAGCTTTTCCCTGGGGCGTTCATCCTCGGGCCAATGCTTGATTCCTCCAGACATGGAACCTCCCGGCTTCCTGCCTCGAATCCGCCATGGACGGGTCAGAGCATGAAGATCAGTGCCAGCGCCGCGGCGCCGGCAACCAGCCGATACCAGACAAAGGGATAGAGCGAGCTCCGCTGCACCATCTTCAGGAGGAAGGCGACGCTCAGAAAGCCGAAAACCGCAGAGGTGCCGATCCCGATCAAAAGCGGCGCCACTTCGTTGGCCGGGATGCCGGTCCTGACCAGGTGCCCCACCTTGAGCAGAGCCGCGCCGGCAACGATCGGGAGCGACAGGAGAAACGAGAACCGCGCCGCGGTTTCCCGGTTGAATCCGAGCAGCAGGGCGGCGGTGATGGTGATGCCGGATCGGGAAACGCCGGGGATCAGGGCGAGGCACTGGGCGAGGCCGATGATAAGGGCGAACTTGAGGGTGATCCGGTCCATTTTCCACCTTTTGGCGCCGGTTGTGTCGGCAAAGGCGAGGATCAGGCCGAAAACGATGAGAAAGACGGCGATCAGGAGGGGGCTTTTTCTGAAGACTTCCTCGATGGGGGCCTCCAGTGTCTTGCCGACCAGTGCCGCAGGTATGGTGCCGGCGATGATGTAGAAGGGGAGGCGGTTCGACGGGGTGTGTAGCCCCCTGCCGGCCACCCCCCCGACAAAGTTGCCGATCAGTTCCACGATATCCTGCCAGAAATAGAGGGCGAGGGCGATGAACGTCCCGAGATGAAGGGCCACATCGAAGGTTATGCCTGATTCCGGCCATTTGAGGAGCGTGGGGAGGAGGATCAGGTGGGCGGAACTGCTGATGGGAAGGACTTCGGTCAATCCCTGCAGGGTGCCGAGAATTGCGGCGTGGAGCGGGTTCATGGGGACGATCTCCTTCTGTGCTTGAGCCTGTGCAAGATAAGCGATGCGCCTTTGAAAATCAAGGGGTTTGTCGTATACGAATCTCGTAACACGATTGCAATATTTTTTGTGGGCAGTGGGACAAAATTGTGCTATTTCTAGCAGGTTTCAAAATAAACGGTCCGGGGTAGCCGGACTGCTCGGAGGTAATGGCATGTTTGGGCTGATTCCCAAGGACGAAAAGTTTTTCATCATGTTCAAGGAGATGACCAGTAACATCATAGAGGGTGCCGAGCTATTGAAGGACATGCTGGACAACTTCCATGATCCGGTCACCAGCCAGCGGCGGATCAAGGATATCGAGCACAAGGGCGATTCCATTACCCACGACATCATAAAGAAGTTGAACAAGAGCTTTGTCACCCCCTTTGACCGGGAGGATATATACGCCCTTTCATCGGCCCTCGACGATATCCTCGACCTGATCGACGCCTCTGCCCAGCGCTTCGTCATGTACAACGTGGAGAAGCCCACTCCGGAGGCGAAGGAAATGGCCTTCCTCATCCTCAAGTCCTGCCAGACCATCGACAAGACCGTGGCGCTCTTGGGAGGAAAGCTGGAACCGATCAGCGAGTACTGCGTCGAGGTGAACGCCCTGGAAAACGAGGCGGACCGCGTCTGCCGCGAGGCCATCAGCCGCCTGTTCGATGAGGAGAAAGACCCGATCCAGCTCATCAAGTGGAAGGAGATCTACGAGACCCTGGAGAGGGCCACGGACAAGTGTGAAGATGCGGCAAACATCCTGGAAAGCGTGGTGGTAAAAAATGCCTGAGGTTACCCTGGTAATGCTCATTCTGGTGATAGCCGCGTCGCTCCTCTTCGACTACATCAACGGTTTTCACGATACTGCCAATGCCATCGCCACCTGCGTTTCCACCCGTGCCCTCTCCATCCGGAGCGCCATCATCATGGCCGCGGTGCTCAACTTCGCCGGCGCCATGATCTCCACCAAGGTGGCGGCGACCATCGGCAAGGGGATCGTCGATGCCGGCAACATCACCCAGATGGTGGTCCTCGCCGGGGTTGCCGGTGCGATCATCTGGGACCTCATCACCTGGTACTACGGACTCCCCTCGTCATCTTCCCACGCCATCATCGGCGGCATCATGGGGTCGGTGATCGCCCATGCCGGTGTCGCCGCACTCCACTGGGGGGGGCTGAAAACCATCGTCCTCGCCCTGTTGATCTCCCCCATCTTCGGCACGCTCCTCGGCTTCATCTTCATGGTGCTGATGATGTGGAGCTTCAGGAACAGATCACCCTACGGGCTGAACAAGTCCTTCAGGAAGCTTCAAATCCTGTCTGCCGCGTTCATGGCCTTTTCCCACGGTACGGCCGATGCGCAGAAATCCATGGGGGTCATCACCATGGCGCTGGTGAGCTACGGC
>DAIEGL010000059.1 GCA_027356255.1 Geobacter sp.
CTCAACCCGGTACTTACCGTCAACGCCACTGACATCGACCAGGATACCATCACCTATGATTTCGAGGTTTACAGCGACAGCAGTCTCAATTCCTCGATGCGGGTAGCCCGCGCTACAGACCAGGGGCCAAACTGGACAGTAGTCGCCAATCCCCCGCTTGTCGATAACACCCGCTATTACTGGATAGCCAGTGCGAAAGACGTGCATGGCGTATACAGCGGCTGGATGGCGGCTAGCTCGTTCATCGTCAAGAACAAGGGCGACAGCAACCTGCCGCCGAGCATCGAAATAACCTCTCCCGGTGCAGCCGAACCGGTGACCAACGCCAAAACCTTCACCATAAGCTGGACCGCCTCCGACCCGGACAGTCCCGCCTTCATCACGCTCTATTATGGCAACGACACCAGCGGAAACGATCTCAGACAGATAATCTCCGGCATAAGCAAGGATGCCGCTGTTAAAAGCTTCAATTGGGACACATCGATCCTTGGTGACGGGACTTATTATGTCTATGGCAAAATTGAAGACGGGAAATCAACCATATATGCGCACAGTGCCGGACCGCTGGTGATAGACAGGACACCGCCGAATGCACCGGTTGTGTCCGGGCCGACATTGTCCAACAGCCCGACTCCGACCTGGAACTGGAGTTCGGGTGGAGGTGGTGGAAACGGGACATTCCGCTACAGGCTTGATAACATCGACCTCACCACAGGCGCGACGGAAACCGCGAATCTGTCCTTTGCACCGGACGCGGTATTGAGCGAAAATGGGCACACCCTCTACGTGCAGGAACGCGATCTGGCTGGGAACTGGTCTGACAGCGGCAGTTTCGAAATCGTCGTAGATACGATCCCTCCAACGGCCACCATCAGCGGTGCCCCAACAGGTGAGACCCAGGCGACCGGCGCCACCCTGACCGTGGGCGGAGATGGTGTCGTAGCGTACAAATTCCAACACAGATACAACCAGGGCGTTGTCGCCGACTATGCCGACGAAACACCCGTCTCGGTACCAATCACCCTTCCTCCCCTTGAGGACGGGGGGCACACCATAGCCGTCATCGGCAGGGACAGTGCCGGCAACTGGCAGGCGAAAGAGAACGCAACGCCGGTAAGCTGGATCGTTGATACGATTCCGCCGAAGGCCGTCATCAGCGGCGCTCCGCCCGATCCGACCAACGCCACGAGCGCCAATCTGACTATTGGCGGGGACGGTGTCGTCGCCTACCGGTACAAGCTGGACGACGGCACCTATTCCGACGAAAAACCGATCGCGGATGCGATCGTTCTTGCCTCTTTTGCCGAAGGGACACACACTGTTGCCGTCATCGGCAGGGACAGCGCCGGCAACTGGCAGGCGGAAGGAAGCCCCACGACCATCGGCTGGCTGGTTGATCTGACCCCCCCCGCATTGAGCGTCTCCGCGCTTCGTGACGGCACGAACACCAACAAGCCGGAGCAGAACATTACCGGGGTCGTGACCGATGCCAATATTGTGAAGAGTCTCGTCCTCAATGTTACTGGCGCCAGCGTCGGATCATTCCCTCTGACGGTCGATGCGAATGGCGCGTTCAGCCATCTCCTGACGTTGTCTGCCGGAGCTAACGTCATAACCGCCACCGCCACTGACACGGCGGGAAACCAGCAGAGCGACAAGAGGACCATAAACTATGATTCCAGGGGACCCCAAATCACCAATTTCGCCCCGGCGGACAACATCAAGACCAACCAGCCGGCCGTTGAGGTGACGGTTACCACGGATGAGCCTTCCACCTTCGAAATCATAGCCTACGACGGGTCGCAAACGGAGACCTCCAGGAAGTCCGCATCGGAACCGGCCACGAGCTTTACCGTGACCATGAATCTCGTTTACGGCATCAACACCATCGAGGTGACGGCCACGGACGCTACCGGGAACCCCACCTCGGACAAGAGGACCGTGATTTACGACAACCAGAAACCGTCCCTCGCCATAACCGAACCGCCCCAGGATATCAGGACCAACCTGCGCGCCATGACCTTGAAGGGGGTTGTCTCCGATACGTGGGGTTCCGTTACAGTGACCGTAACCCAAGACAACGGAAACCCAGACGAAAAGAAAACTTTCCATCCCCAGCTTACCGACAGCGAAGCGGGGCAGATGTTCGAGCAATCGATTACCTTCACGGACAACAAGGTCTACCGCCTGGTCGTGACCGCAAAGGACGAGGCTGGGAACGAAAGCAGCGTTACACGCAATGTCGTTTTTGCCAATCCTGCCATAGGCGACCTGAATAACGACACCAGCGTGGATATTCTGGATGCCCTGATAGCGCTGCAGATCGCGACCGGTTTCGTGACCCAGACGGATTATTACCTTATCAACGGCGACGTGGCCCCGTTGGTAAACGGCAAATCCGCCCCCGATGGAAGGATCGATGTGGGGGATGCGGTGGTGATCCTGAAAATAGCGGTAGGCCTTATCAAGCTGTAGGGCCTTCGGAAACGCAGAGGGTGGCGCGAAATGAGAAAACGTAATTTATTCAGGCTGATTTTGTTCCTGTGGCTGATAAACGTCTTCGGCTGCGGATTTGGCGGTTTCAGTGACGGCAGCAGCAGCGGAACCGTGCCCGGTGGATCGGGTTCCGATACCGATACCAAGGTGAGCGGCGTGGTCTCCAAGGGGCTCTTTAAAAGCGGGACCGTCCGTTTCTATGCCGTCAACTTCGACGGCAGCGAAACCTTGCTGAGGACGACATCCATCGGGGCATTCGGGAATTACTCCGCAAGGTTAAGCTCACAGAAATCGACCTCAAACGGCTCATACAACGGGGTGGTGCTGATAAAGGCGACCGGTTCCTATATCGATGAGGCAACCGGTGCCGAATTGGCCATCGGCGACAATCATCCTCTGCGGGCGATTATCGCAAACCCGTCAGGGACATTGTTTGTATCAATAACGCCTCTCACGGAACTTGCAACGAGAAAGGCCTTCGCGGCTCAGCAGGCTGGCAGCCTTATTGCCACAACAGACGTTACGGCTGCGAATGCCCTGGTTTCAGCCATGTTCAAGGTGGACATCCTTGGCACTAAACCGGTGGAACCCGACTCCACTGAACACGGGTTCGGCATCGCTTCTGTTGGCCAGGCCCAGAGAGACTATACCCTGGCCCTGGCAGCCATCTCCCAGATGGCCAAAAACGGTTCCGGCGCCTTGGGCGACACCTTGAACGTCCTTGCTGACGATATCGCCGACGGCTCCATGACCGTAGAAAATGCCGCTGCATTTCGGACCGCCCTGGCCGGTTTTTTGGGCTCGGATATAAACGCCACCGGCGTGAAGGACATCAACTCGACAAACCTCGTCAATGCCGGCGGTACCGTAAAAATCGTCAAGGTTGGGACCGCCGAGAAAACGGGTGCCGGCAACGTTATCGGCGGGGTTACGATAACGCTGAAACTTCCGCCGGGGGTGTCCATAAGGGCTGACCTGGACAAACCGGACAAAGCGGAAAAAGAGCCTCTCAGCGGGATTGTGAAGGGGTCCGGCGCCATCACGGGCGGGACATATGTGAGATCCAGCTATGTCCCCTCATCAGGCTTATTGACTATCTCTCTGGCGAGCTCCAACGGGTTCACGGCAGGTGAGTTTGCAACGATAACGTGTGATGTTGCGGCCGGGATTACTCGTAATGCGACCGACTTTACCATCTACAAAAACCCCAGCGATCCCAATGATCCCAAAAACTTCAAGGCGGTTGACGGAAACGGGGTGCCCTTCCCGGAGAGTGTCGTCAGCGGCGAGATCTTGCCGGATTAAAGAAGTTATCCTCGTGCAGTGGTTTTTGGGTTGTTACCAGAAACGGCAGCTGGCCATGGCCATCTGCCGTTTTCAGGTATAAATGGATTTATGCGGAGCGGCTGAAAATTATCTGCGCCCCATGGTATACAGCGTGATCTTCTGGAATATGCCCTGGCTGGCCTGGTTGCCGGTGTTTGCTCCTCTGTCGGCCTCGTCCCATAGTTTTATCCTGGAAGCCGTCATTTCCAGCTTTCTGGAAAATACCGCGTCCCACGGAAATGGCGTTTCAAGCCCATGACCGACTACCTGCATCAGCTCTTCGTCTTTGACCTTTACCTCCGACAGGAGGGGGTCGCGCCAGAGCTGCTCTTCATCTCCGGATGAGGCCTGGCTGAACCACCCTCTTGTCGAAGTTACAACCGGTTCCTCTGCCTTTCCCCTTGCAGGGAGCAGGCATAAGAGGAGCCAGACCATGGCGGCGACTTTTTTCATCTTCCGAAGGCTCCTTTGTCGGTAAATGGTTTTAAGCGGAAAAGGCAGACTCAGGCCTGTTGATAAAACTTTAGCAAAGGGCGTACCAAATTGTAACTGCCTGATTTCGCTATGATTGTGTGAGGCGTTCTCGGCACGTGTAAAGAATGCGTACAGGGGGAAAAGGCCTGTTGGTAGTTCTGTCAGGCAAAACACCATGCAAATCAAGGTGTTATCTGGTGAGGGATGGGGGATGGGGGATGTAAAAAAAATATTACAGTCGGTCTGCCGGGTTACAGCTGTGTACAGATATTTTTCCGGATGTGGCCCTTTGCAGGGGACTCAATCTTTATGCAGATTGTCCATGATTTCATCCACCTCGGTGGCCCCTTTTTCGTAAAGCTTCTCCTCATCGGGGGCGAGGTGGTAGAGGAGTTTCAGAAATTCGCCGGCATGGACCCGCTCTTCGTCGGCGATGTCCTTCAGCACTGCCTGGGCGAATCGGTCATCGATCGATTCGGAAAGCTGCATATACATCTGCACCGCTTCGTACTCCGCCGCTATCATAAAGCGAATGGCGCGAATCAGTTCTTCCCGGGTCAATTTGCGGTCATTGGCGAGGCTGGAAAACGGTGATCCAAAGTCTGGCATGACATGATTCTCCTTTGACTGTATCGATAAGAGAAGTATAGTCAAGCCAGTTGAAACATCAAGCGGGTGTGTCCATATTTTGCCGATCTGCGCGCACCGTTCGGGGAGGCATTCGAGGTTGCCGTTCTTGACATGCCATCCTGTTTTCTGTATAAAAATCAAGTCGCTTTATCAAGCAAAAAGGGGCGCATGATGTTCATCGTTGCCAATTTTCTCAATGCAGTAGCCTACGTCCTGGAATTCGTCCTCAATATCTACATGTACATCATAATCGCCCGGGCAATTCTCTCCTGGGTCAACCCCGATCCTTACAACCCGATCGTCAACTTTCTCTACCGGGCGACCGATCCGGTACTTTACCGGGTCCGGCGCATGCTTCCCGACATGGGAGGGCTGGACCTGTCGCCGATGATCGTACTCTTGATCATTTTCTTTCTGCAAAAGTTCCTCGTCAATTCGATTTTCGAACTGGTAAGCAGGATGAAATTCGGTATGGGGGGCATGCCGTGAAAATTACGCCGCTCGATATCCAGCAGCAGCAGTTCAAGGGTAAAATGTTAGGCGGCCTTGATGCCGAGGATGTGGATGCCTTCCTCCAGGTAGTGGCCCAGGAAATGGAAGCGCTGATTCGCGAAAATACCGAGCTCAAGGAACAGGTGAGCCGTAACGCGACAGCCATGGCTGCCATGGAAGGGCAGGAATCGAAGCTGCGCGAAGCCGTGCTGGCAGCACAGAAGATTGCCGAAGACATGAAGGCCAATGCCCGGAAAGAAGCTACCCTCCTGATTTCGGAAGCTGAGTTGAAGGGCGAAAAAATCCTTGCCGATGCCGAAAAGAAGTTGGTTGAGTTGAACAACCAGGTCCAGGAATTGCGCAGGGAGAAGCTCCAGTTTGAAACCGCGTTGAAATCCCTTCTGGATACCCACTATAAAATGCTTTCCTTAAATGAAGAATGAGGGCGAAACAGATAGCCTGAAAATAACCGAGACCGCTGAGGGGGTTATTTTCACGGTTCATGTCCAACCCCGTGCGTCGCGAAACGAAATCTGCGGCGTTCAGGGGGATGAACTGAAGCTGCGCCTTACAGCGCCCCCTGTGGAAGACGCCGCCAACAAGCTTTGTGTCGAGCTTCTGGCCAAGGCGTTGAAAGTGGCCAAGTCGCGCGTAACCATAACTGCCGGTGCCAAGTCAAGGCATAAGACCGTCAGGGTGGAGGGCGTTAGCAGGGAGCCGGTGCTGGCCCTGGCGAAACAGTAAGTGAGGAGATGTACAGATGAGAGCCAAAGATGTAATGGTTTCGGACATTCCCGTTATTTCCACGAAGAACACCGTAGCTGAAGCGGTTAGAATATTGAAGAGCAATTTCGGCGACGAGAGCTTTCTCAACGCCGCCCCAGGGCTTGTCGTTCTCAACGACCGGGGTGCCCTGGCCGGCATTCTTACCCCGCTGAGCATCATTACAGCCCTTCTTGAAGGCGTTGGGGCAGTGTCTGAGCCCGATGGGCGTTTTTTTGCAGATCTGTGCGAGAGGGTCAAGGACCTTCCCATAGAAGAGATCATGGAACATCAGGCGATTTCCGTCACGGAAGATGCGCTCGTTACGGATGTGGCGGACCTTTTCATCAAGCACCGCTTCCAGCGGGTGCCGGTGGTCGACGGCAACAAGGTTGTGGGGATCATCTACCGCTCCAGGCTCCTCTTCTCCATGACAGAAAGCCTGACGGTCTAGCGAATCGGTCTTGACAAAACGGGCGACGAATACCTATATTAATTAGAAGGATAATGTATAGTCAGGAGGTTGATAAAAAATGCCACTCTACGAATACCAATGCAACAGTTGCGGCGACAAGTTCGAATTGCGCCAGAAATTTTCCGATGCCCCTGCCAGCGAATGCCCGAAATGCGGCGGGGATGTAACGAAACTCATATCACAGTCCGGTTTTTCCCTCAAGGGTGGGGGATGGTATGACGACGGTTACGGCAGCAGCAAAAGCTCCGACGCGCCCTCCTGCCCGTCGGGGGGCAGCTGCGCCGGATGCCCATCTGCCTCGGCCTAGAACGACTCAAAAAATCCTCCTTCCGGAGGATTTTTTTTGCCCGCAATCCGCTGGAAATCGCTTTACAAATCCCGTTGCGTTACTTATTATTTCTAGTTTGAAAACGTTAAAAGGAGTTTATATTTATGGCTAAAATTATTGACGGCAAGGCGATCGCGGCAAAGATCCGCGGAGAGATAACGGCCGAGGTGGCGAAGCTGGCGGCCAGTGGGGTAACGCCTGGCTTGGCGGTGGTGCTGGTGGGGGAAGACCCGGCGAGCAAGGTCTATGTGAGCATGAAGGAGAAGGCGTGCAAGGATGTGGGTATATTCTCCGATGAATACAAGCTCCCCGCCGACACCAGCGAAAAGGACCTGCTCATCCTTATCGACAAGCTCAATCACGATCCGAAAATCCACGGCATCCTCGTCCAGCTCCCTCTGCCGAAGCAGATCGACACCGAAAAAGTCCTCGAAGCGATCTCCCCTGAAAAGGATGCGGACGGTTTTCACCCCTACAACGTTGGGCGCCTGGTCATCGGCAAGCCGCTTTTCCAGCCCTGCACCCCTTACGGCGTCATGGTGATGCTCAAAGAGGCCGGCGTGGAACTGGCCGGCAAGGAAGTGGTAGTTGTCGGCCGCTCCAACATTGTCGGCAAACCGGTCGCCTTCATGTGTCTGCAGCAGAACGCCACCGTGACCCTCTGTCACTCCAAGACCCGTGACCTGGCCGCCAAGGTGGGGATGGCCGACGTGGTGATCGCCGCCGTCGGACAGCCGGAGATGATCAAGGGCGCCTGGATCAAGGAAGGGGCCGTGGTCATCGACGTCGGCGTCAACCGGGTGGGCGAGAAGAAACTGGTGGGTGACGTGGAATACGCCGCCGCCGCGGAGCGCGCCTCGGCCATCACCCCGGTGCCGGGCGGGGTCGGACCCATGACCATTACCATGCTTCTTTACAACACCCTGGAATCAGCTAAAAGGCGGTAGAAGGTCGATGGTCGGCGGTTTTCCTCTGACTATCGACCACCGACCGCCGACCATCGACCGATTTAAAACTATGATCGTCAGCAAACAGAAAAACCTGGATGAAATCCTTGCCGCCATGGCCGGGGATGGGAAAGTCTTTCTCATCGGCTGCGCCAAGTGTGCCACGGTCTGCAAGTCCGGCGGCGAAGAAGAGGTCTGGCAGATGCAGGAGGCGCTGATCTCCGCCGGCAAAGAGGTGACCGGCTCGGTGGTCATCGACGAGGCCTGCCATATGCTTCGTGCCGGCCGCGACCTGCGCGCCAAGAAGGAGATGGTGGAGGAAGCCGATGCGCTCCTGGTGCTTGCCTGTGGCGCAGGGGTGCAGTCGGTATCTGCCGGTACGCCGAAAAAGACCGTTGCCGGGCTCGACACCCTCTTTCTCGGCAATATCCGCCGTTTCGGCCAATTCGAACAGAAATGCTCCCTCTGCGGAGAATGCATACTGACCGAGACCGGCTGCATCTGCCCGGTGACCGTCTGCCCCAAGGGGCTCCTTAACGGCCCTTGCGGGGGAATGGATAACGGCCTTTGCGAGACCGACAGGGAAAACGAGTGCGCCTGGTTCCAGATCTACGAGCGCCTCCAGGCCCAGGGGACGACGGATAAATTGAAGAGAACCGTGCCGCAGAAGGACTTCTCGAAGATGCTCAAGCCTGGGAAGCTGAAGATAGAGAGATAGGCTACACAGAACCTTATGACTACCTGCTTACAGCAAAAACTCGCATCCGGCCACTTCGTCCTGACCGCCGAGGTCTGCCCCCCAAAGGGGAGCGACTGCACGGAGTTCCTGGAAAAGTCCCGGCACCTGTCCGCCTTCGTGGATGCCATCAATGTCACCGACAACCAGGGGGCGACCATGCGCATCTCCCCCCTTGCGGCGGCTGCGCTTCTGGCGCGCGAGGGGATGGAGCCCATCTTTCAGATCACCTGCCGCGATCGGAACCGCCTTGCACTGCAAAGCGACCTCCTTGGCGCCGCCGCCCTCGGCATCGGGAATGTGCTCGCCCTGACCGGCGACCACATCTCCTTCGGCGATCACAAAGCGAGTAAGCCGGTCTTTGACCTGGACTCGGTCCAGTTGCTGCAAACCATCAAGGGACTGGGGGAAGGGCTGGACCTGGCGGGTAGGGCCGTCTCAGGTGCGCCGGCGTTTTTTGCCGGGGCGGCGGCCGCGCCGGAAGCGGAACCGTTTCCACTCACCTTCTACAAGCTGGAAAAAAAGGTGGCGGCCGGGGCGCAGTTTTTCCAGACCCAGGCGGTCTTCGACCCGGAGCGGCTGCGGCTTTTTTCGGAGGCGGTGAGACCGCTCAATGTGAAGGTGATCGCGGGGATACTCCTCCTCAAGTCCGCCGGAATGGCGCGATTCGTCACCAGCAACATCCCCGGCCTGAAGGTGCCTGCTCCCCTTGTGGAAGAGCTGGAATCTGCCGCCGATCCAATGGCGGCAGGTGTCACCATCGCTGCAAGGCTCGCGGCAGCCTGCAAGCCATATTGCGACGGACTCCATATCATGGCCATGGGGCGGGAAGACCTGATCCCGCAAATTGTAGAGGCCGTGAGAAGTGAGAAGTGAGAAGTGAGAAAAATCGAAAAACAGGAGCAAAAACATGCAGGTAAAAAAAGCGATTTTTCCCGTTGCCGGACTCGGTACACGGTTTCTTCCCGCCACCAAGTCGACCCCGAAGGAGATGCTCCCCCTCATCGACAAGCCTCTGGTGCAGTACGTGGTGGAAGAGGCGGTGGCTTCCGGCATCGAGCAGATCCTCTTCGTGACCGGCCGGAGCAAGCGGGCCATCGAAGACCATTTCGACATTTCTTTCGAGCTTGAGTCGCTCCTCTATGAGAAGGGGAAGGATGCGGAACTCTCCCAGGTCCGGGAGATTGCCGATATGATCAACATCTTCTACGTGCGGCAGAAACAGGCTCTGGGCCTGGGTCACGCCATCCTCTGCGCCAAGGAGTTCGTCGGCAGCGAGCCGTTCGCCGTCCTTCTCGGCGACGACATCATCGATGCGGAAAAACCTTGCCTGGGTCAACTGCTGGATGTCTACCGGAAGTACCGCGGGCCGGTCCTCGCCCTGGAGCAGGTACCCATGGAGAACATCTCATCCTACGGCTGCGTCCGGGCGAATACCATTTCCGACCGGGTCTTTGAGGTGGTGGACATGGTGGAAAAACCGAAGAGGGAAGATGCGCCATCGGATCTGGCCATCATCGGCCGTTACATCCTCACCCCGGACATCTTTCCGGTCCTGGAGCGGCAGGAACCGGGGAAGGGTGGGGAGATACAGCTGACCGACGCCATAAGGAAACTGGCGCAGGACGAGGCCATCTACGGCTGCCGCTTTGAAGGGGTTCGTCACGACTGCGGCGACAAGCTCGGCTTCCTCAAGGCCACGGTGGATATGGCCCTGAAGCGGGAAGAGTTCAACGGCGACTTCGTGGCGTTCCTGCGGCAAAGGCTGGGAGCCTGTCTGGCTCAGGAATGACCCTGCTACGACCGACAGGCTCCTGCTGCGGAAGGCTCTGTTACCGGAGCGTTCCGCTGATCCCTCCCCTCGATATACTGTATTGGAAGAAGGCGATAAGGTTGAATGTATCCTTATTGTAGTTTCTTGGGAATGAGCCGATGCGCCCAATCTGGTGCAAGGTGCGCAAGACTTCGTCATCGAGGATCTTGCTCCCGGAACTTTCCAGTATCACCACATCTACAATCTCCCCTTTTTTGTTGAAGGTTATCTTCACCGGCGTTACCCCCTGGAGTCCCATACGGGCGGCTTCAGGCGGGTAGCTCCAGACCCCGTACACCGCGGTTTCGAACCGGCGCAGAAACGAGCCGAAGAGGATGTCGTCGGTATTGAGGAACTTGGTCTCCCCGTTTTCCACCTCATCTCCGTATTTTTTTCGGTAACTCTCCTCAAGCTTGGCCATTTTGCCGGGGCTGGGGAAGAGCTTCGAGATGTCGGGCATCTGCCGCGTTTTTGGCTTGAACAGGCTTTCCCCTCGCGGTGCCTCTTTCAGCGGCGCTTCTCCCCTCTCCGCAGGTTGCGGGACCATATGCTCACCCCTTTGCGGTCGTTGCTGCATGCTGCGGGCGGAAGAGGGGGGGGCGATTTTCTCCACTTCCCGCTCCCCCTTCGGCGCCATCTCCTTTGCCACCCGTTCCCTCTTTTCTGCCAGCCGTTTTGCCTCTTTTTCTTCCTTGGGGGGGGCGATTTTCTGCTCGGGGAGGTCCTGCAGTTCGACCATGTACGGTTCCTGCTTGATCGTCTTTTTTTCCTGGGGGAGAAAGATGATGAGGGCGAATGCCGCCAGATGGATCAGGACGGAAAGCGCCAGGAGGTAGAGAAAAGCTTTTTCAATATACTTGTCGGACATTCATCTCTGCCGGGTCAATGGGTTGTCACAATTGTAAGCCGATAGCAGGCAAAATGCAAACCGGATTAAGGGTGGGATAAGAACGTCTGATAGAGGAGGGCTGCGCCGAAGAGCAGAAAGAGGCAGCCTGCTGCCCTGTGGATATACGACAGCGGCACATGGCGGGTGAGCTGTCTGCCGATGAAGATGCCGATCAGCGAAACCGTCCATAGCGCCAGGGTCGAACCGGTGAACACGGCAAACAGCGATTCGTGCTGCGCAGCCAGGCTGGTGGTAACCAGCTGTGTCTTGTCCCCCAGTTCCGCCAGGAGGATCATGGTGAACGATTTCGCCACAGGCCCCTTTGTGTTCAGAAGCTTCTCCCCGGCCTTTTCCTCCTCTTCTTCAGCGCCTGCGGCGCGCAGGGTGGTGATGCCGAAAAAGAGAAACAGAGCCGCGGAGACGAGCTTGATCCAGAAAATGGGGAGAAAGGCGAACAGCACCTTGCCGACCAGCACGGCCCCCACGTTCAACAGGGCGAAGGCCGC
>DAIEGL010000124.1 GCA_027356255.1 Geobacter sp.
GATGGTGTACTGGTCGAGAGCCATGGTCCCTGCCGGCGCAGGGGCAAAATCAGCCCCCTCGACATGCTGCGCCGCGGTGCCGGTCCCCTTGTCTTCCACGGAACCGGCCGTCAGATCGGCCAGATGCTCCGTGAGGGTCTCCACGGAAATCTTCTTGAATGTCGGGGAGCTTGCCGTCGTCATCCGCGCCAGCTCTGCATCGGAGAGGAGGCCGAGCACGATGTGGCCGGAACGGACGCTGGCCGCACGGAAATCCACCGAAGCGAGCAGCCAGGCGTCCTGGATCATCTTCGGGATGCGGGGCGAGAGCGCAGGGTTGCGGGCATTGCCGCTCTTGAACCCCTCCATGGCCCGGGTCAGGTCGCTGCGCAGGCGGGTCTCGTTGATCTCGAAATGGCGGAGGATCCTGTGCAGATCGCTGTTGGGGGCGTCGAGGAGCTTGAGCAGGAAATGCTCGATATCGACCTCATAGTGGGTCTGCGACAGACAGAGTCCGGCGGCCTGCTCCAGGGCGTTCCGGCAGGTGCCGTTCAGTTTGCCGATCAGTGACGTAAGGTTAGATTTAGGCATGGCGCTCTCCTAGGTTAAATTGCATCGCTTCATTCAATGAAAAAGGTTCACGTCCGTTTCCTGAAAGGTGACGCTGGGATCGGACGGAAGCGGCACGCCGGGGGATGCGATCCAGGTCGACCACCCCAGGCGGGGTGCATCGGTGCCCTGCGCGCCGAGCCGGCAGGGGAGGACTTCCCCCTTGTCGAGGACCAGCCGCACCTCGAACTCGTACTCGATCCCCACCAGGTATTTGACCAGCGAGAACAGAGGCTTGAGCATCGCCCCGGACGGCAGGAAAGCGGAAAACCGGCGAAAATCCATGGGACCCAGGGAGAGCCGGAACCTTGTCTGGCACTCCCACATCTGGCTGCCGCAGACGGTGTTGACCCCCAGCCGGCTGTTTGCCTCCCCGAGCATTGTGCAGTCCTCCGGCTCCAGGGTGATCAGGCGCGGCACGAACTGGTGGACCTCAGCCCCTACCCCGAAGTAATAGGCGACCGCCGCGGTGATGGTCGATGCCGAGGGCGCCTGTCTGGTCGCCAGCCCACTGCAAAAGATGGGCGTTTCTCCCGGCACCCCGACCCGCCCCGCCAGACCGGGGGTACCCAGGCCGATGAGGCTGAGCATGTAGCCGGAGATCCGGTCCCTGTCCCCTGCCTGCTTGTTCGCGGCCAGGCGGTGCCGCTTCCAGGCCAGGTAGAAGAGGGAGATGAGCCGGTGGTGGAACATGTCGAAGAAGGCGGCCAGCGAGTGGTCCTTCTCCCGCGCCCGCTGGATCGCCAGTTCGTTGTACCACTGGGGCAGGACCCCTGACGGGCCGACGAGCCCCATGAAGGCGACCTCCATCTCCAGCCGGTCGCCATCCTCTCCTTTTCTCAGCTGCGCGACCTCGCTGGGGGGAAAGGCAAAGCCCGGCCGGACCGAAAACCGTACCGCCTCGTCCTGCGGGCTCAACGTCTCGCCGAGCCCCTTCTTCTCCGGATGCAGCCGCTCCAGCAGGTTCACCGCCTGGAAGAACGGAAAGCGGTAATATTCCTCGAAGAGGGCCTGTTCTATGCTGGATTGCTCTGCCTGCCGCTCGGACGCCAAACTGTTTCCCCCTACTTTACCGTTAACTCCATGCTGCGCCCTCACATAAGCACCCGGTCCCCGTTCCTTGGGGGCCATTGCTTCATGATCTCTTTGCGCTGCAGCGTCTTGGCCACCACCTGGACAAACGAGTTGACCGACACGTACTGCCCGAGGAACCGCTCCAGGACCGACGCGAACAGATAGAGCCCGGTGCCCACATACTTGTCTTCGTCGAACTCGACGGTTATCTGCAGGCCGCGGCAGAAGGCCGGGCCGATCCGCCTGGTGACGTGCCCCGACCGCAGGGAGACGATCCCGTTGATCTGCTGCCTTGTTACGGGCGAATTGTCGAAATCGTACAGCCGGAGGATCTCCTTCAGGGCGTCTTCTCCCCCCTCCACCACCGAGAGATAGTTGAGGGAGAGATGGGAGATGAGGCGCCATTGCAGCCCCCCGTCCAGGGCCGACCTGAGGGTCGCGGTCGGCTTGATGAGACAGTGGATGGCCTCGATGGGGGCGGACAGTTCGGTCTCGAAATCCCCGGCAGCATCGCCGAACGGCAACCGGGCCGGCAGGTCCCGGTTCGAGCAGGTGACATGGACGGTGACGGTCTCCTCGCTTGGCGTGACCGGCCGGGAGTCCAGGTCGCAGAAGGTGAGGAAGAGATCGGTGCCGTTGTCCCCCTTCCGTCCGGAAGGACGGCGCTGCATCTGCCAATAGGCGCCACCCCCCGTGGCGTCTTCATCGTCCCGGTGGTGCTGGATCGAGTAGAGCGGGCGGTACTCCTTCCCCTTGACCGAGGAGACCCCGAGGGTGGCGGTCACGCTGACGACGCTGAGCACCTCCGTGGCGTCGATCCGTCGGATGTCCGGGAGGAGGCGGTATTCGGTTTTCTGGTGCTCGATCCGGATCGGCTCTGCGATCCGCTGGAAGGAGTTGACGACCGGGGCCGCATGGAGACAGAAGTTGTCGGCGTCGATGAGCAGCGTATTCTTGGCCGGCCTGTCCAGGTAGATGTGCAGGTCTATGGTGTCGCCGAAAGCACCCTTTGCCAGCCTGTCGAGCCCGGCGATCTCGAAGAAGAGATACTTTTCCGGGAAGCAGAAATACTCCAGCAGGAGCCGGTAGCCGGGAAAGGAGTGCTTCGGGTACGGCAGCAGCCCCTCTTCCTCGGCAAACCCGACCGGCCGGATGCTCTCTCCCCCCAGGGGAACGATGGCGGGAACGGCGGCCCCGACCGACTCGCACTCCACGTGGCAGACCTGGTTGAAGAGGAGCTCGTAGAGATGGAAGATGTGCTGGCGCTGGCCGTTGAGGAAGAAGCGGAGCCGCTCGCCGCTGAAATCGGTGAAGCTCTGGTTGTTGGCCAGCTTCAGGCGAATGCTGATGACCTGCTGGGCGCCTCTCACCAGCCGTTTCGGTTCGGCGAGGGTCGCGCCGACCACCTCCATGGGCCAGAGCGTGACCGGATAGGCGGTCCTGAACTGGCAGGGGGTCCCGTTGACCGGCTTGGAAAATAGCTGGGTGTCCTTGTCTATCCGGTAACCGCCCGCCGGGATGTTCTTCAGTAGGGGCGAGAACCGCACCACGGACATGGACGGGATCGGGTTGGTGTAATGGGGATAGAGGATGTTCAGGAGCGACTGGGTGATCTCGGGAAAGTCATCGTCGATCTTGCGGTGAATCCGGGCGCAGAGGAAGGCAAACGCCTCGATCAGCCTCTCGGTGTGCGGGTCCTCGCACTTGTCCGGCTCGAGCTGGAGCCTCCCCGCGATCTTCGGGTACTTTCGCGCGAACTCGCTCCCCATCTCACGGATGAAGGTCAGCTCACGCTCGTAATAACTGAGAAAATCATCTTCCATTAATCACATCACTTGGCAATAAAGTACGACCCGCTGTTGATGTCGAAGCAGGTATCGAAGGTTATGGGCGCGGTGACCGGATCGACGAACAGAAGCGCGGTAATCCGGAAGCGGAGCGCCCGCTCGTTGCCGGCGGAGCTGTCGAGCCGCACGGCCACGTTCTTGAGCCGGGGTTCGAAGAGGGTCATGATCCGCTCGATCTCCTGGCGGATCTGCTGCCGTACGGCACCACTCTTCGGGTTCTGGGAGATGAAGTCCCGCACCCCGTAAGCATAGAGCGACCCACGCACCTGTTCCGCAGCGTCGGAAACCGGCCGGATGCTCTTCCGCGTATTGAGCAGGTTTTCCAGGTCGCGGATGACCGACTCCCGGACCTGATTGACGGTGGCGAAACGACTCTGTACCGGCTCATGGGACGAGTCCGGCTCGTTATCGATGAGCCGGTCCAGAATCGATGTCTGAATATTCTGCTGTTCTCGCATGGGCGCCCCGGAAATCCCCGGATTCGGCAGTTGAAGCCATCCTGCGTCATTCGGACAGCTTCAACTGCCTGGTTCGGGATCAGACCTTCTTGTTGGTTTCCAGGTTCCACCCTGCGGCCACCTGGCCTCCGCCGGAGCCATCGGCCCGCTTCTGCTGGGTATAGGCCAGTTCGATCTTGCCGTAGTTGAAGGAGAGCTCTTCCAGGGGGAGCGTCTCCCCGCCCTGGGAAGAGCCGCCCGGCCGGCTGGAGCTGATGATGACGTTGGAGAGTTTGTACTCCATGTACTTGACCTTGTCGCCGCCGGCCCGGCAGAGTTCGAGGGTCACGGTCGGGATGTGCTTGCCGGTCGCGCAGGCTTCGAAGATCTTCGGCGTGGCCTTGTCCAGGGCCTTGACGACGGTGAAGTCGGCGAAATTTGCCCGCTCGGCCGAAGCGCCGCCGCCGGTGCTGGCCGAACCGGAGGCGCGCTGCGTCACGCCGTAGTTGAAGGAAAGGATCTCTATCCAGTCCTTGTGCTTGTCGTCGGTACTCTCGCCGGGAACACCCTCGATTTTCAGAAATGCGTCAAATGCCATACCTTCTCCTCCTTTTAGTTAGTGGGAATATCCCAGATTAGCCCTTGGCCGGTTGTGGCAGGTTCGCCACCAGACGCAGGGAAACGGTGAGTTCGTCAAGTTGGTAGTGGGGCTTGAGAAAGGCCACGGCCCGATAGGCGCCGGGCTTGCCCGGCTGCTCGAACACCTCCACCCGGGCCTCGCGCAGCGGGAAACGCGATTTCATCTCCTGTCCCGCATCGTCGTCGAGCAGCACATAGTTGCTGATCCAGCGGTTGAGGTAATCCTCGACGTTTTTCTTCGTGTTGAAGCTCCCGATCTTGTCCCGCATGATCGACTTGAGATAGTGGGCAAAGCGGGAAACGGCCAGGATGTACTGCAACTGCGACGAGAGCCGGGCATTGGCGTTGGCTGCGTCCGAGTCGTACACCTTGGCCTTGTTGGCGGTCTGGGTGCTGAAGAAGGCGGCGTTGTCGGTCCCCTTGCAGTGGACCAGGGGGACAAAGCCGAGGTCGGCCAGCTCCTTCTCCCGGCGGTCGGTGATCGCGACCTCCGTGGGGCATTTGAGCGCCACTTCGCCGTCATCAGTGTTGAAGGTATGCACAGGCAGCCCGTTGACCAGGCCGCCACCTTCCACCCCGCGAATGGCCGCGGTCCAGCCGTACTTTGCGAAGGCGTCGGTGACCCGCGAGGTCAGCGCATAGGCCGCGTTCCCCCAGAGGTACTTGCCATGGTCCGTGCCGTCCACATCCTCCTCGAACGCGAACGACTCGACCGGCACCGTTGCCTGGCCGTAAGGGAGCCGCATCAGGATGTGCGGCACGCAGAGCGCCACATAGCGGGCATCCTCAGAGTCGCGGAACGACTTCCACTTGGCGTACTCCACGCTCTGGAAGATCTTGGCCATGTCCCGCGGATTCCCCAGATCGGTGAAGCTCTCCAGGTTGAAGAGGTTGGAAGAGGCGGCCGTGATCAGGGGGGCGTGGGCAGCGGCCGCCACCTGCGACATCTTCTCCAGGAGGGTCAGATCCTGGGGATGGTTGCTGAATTCGTAGTCCCCCACCATGACGCCATAGGATGCGCCGCCGAAGGTGCCGAATTCCTCTTCGTAGATCTTCTTGAACAGGGTGGACTGGTCGAATTCCGACGCCTTCTCCATGTCCTTGAGCAGTTCCTGCTTGGAGACGTTCATGACGCGGATCTTCAGCCGCTCCCCCGTCTCGGACTGGTTGACCAGGTAGGAGAGTCCCCGCCACGACGCTTCGAGCTTCTGCAGGTCGGGATGATGCATGATCTCGTTGAGCTGGGTCGAGATCAGTTTGTCGATCTGGGCGATACGGGCGTTGATCATCTGCTCCGTGTCTTTCGACACAGTGATCGCGCCATCCATGATCTGCTTGACGAATTCACCGATCAGGTCCCGGGCATACCCTTTCTGCACCTCGTTCCTGGCGATGCGGCTGTCCTGAATGATCTGTTCCAGCAGTCCCCGCTCCGCCATGGTTTCGGCGGTCGGAGCCTCCTGGGACTGTAGCTGTTGTTCCTGTAATCCCATTGTTCCCCCCTTTAATCTGCGTTCTTCTGTTCGGCTGCATTCACGACACCGGTCTCTGTCCCGAGCTGGAGCAGGGAATCGGTACTGGCGATCACCTCTTGCAGCAGTTCGTCGAGCCGGTCATTGCCATCCAGCTTGTTGAGGAGATCGGACAGCCTGCGTCTTGTCTCAACGAGCTTCCTCAGCGGCTCCACCTGCTGGACTACCCGTTCCGGGTGGAAGTCGTCCAGGCTCTTGAAGCGAAGTTCGACCGCCATCTTCGAGTCGTCGTCGGTCAGCCTGTTGTCCACCTTGAACGCGACCCGCGGCTTCATCGCTTCGAGGACGTTGTTGAAATTGTCCCGGTCGATCTCCACTAATTTCCTGTCCTTCAGCTTGGGAAGCGGCTCATCGGGGCGCCCCGAAAGATCGGCAAGGGCACCGACCACGAAGGGGATGTCCTTCGTCTCGATGGAATCGCCGATTTCCACGTCGTAGGTAATCTGCACCCGCGGCGCCCTCACCCTGTCCAGCTTGTGCTGCAAACTCTCCGTCTTTGCCATAATTCCTCCTCTCAATTAATCCGGTAGGCGATTGCCTTGGTCACATCCAGTGTGCAGATTCGCCGGAAAAGTTCCCGGGATTTGGTCAGGTCGTCATCGGAGGGATCTTCCCCCTGAAGACACTGATAATAGGCTTCCAGCACCTCCGCTATCCATAGGGGCGATTCCCATCGCTCCAGTTGCAGCTCTTCAATGCAGGCGCTGAGTTCTTCCACGATCGGCCTCGCCACGTCGGTCCGCCCGGCTTTCAGGCAGAGCTTCACCGTGAAGAGCCGGAAGCGGTTCCGCTCCCGGGGCGAGGGCGCCTTGTGGGCCGCGGAGAGCAGGCTGTCGAGGGCATCCTTGAACCTCCCCCCCTCCAGCATCCGGAGCGCCTCGTGCCAGCGGGACTGCTCATCGAGCTCGACAGGGGAAACGGCCGCCGCTGCTACGGCTGCCACCGGGGCAGGCGGGATTGATGCGGCAGGTTGGCCGACTGCGTCATCGAGGCGGGCCATGGCAGCCGCCGGCATGGCGTCCGCTGCGGGCCCTGCCACTGGTGCGGCCTCAACACCCGTCACCGGGGCGCTGCCGGCAACCGCTGAGGCCGTGTCCGCAGAAGACTCTTTCAGTCCGGGATAAATCCTCTTCACCAGCTGCAAGCAGTCGTCAACGGCCCCGCGCAGATCCGACAGGGTCGGCGCTTCGTTCCCGAACTTCTCGTCCACCATCCCGTCCAGCTCTTCGAAGCGTTCGAGGACCCCGGCCACGTCGCCGAAAAGCGCCTGGGAGAATGCGGCCCCTGTACCGGCCACTGCAGCATCGAAGAGCTCCGCGGTCAGCTTCCCCTCGGCTATCAGCTCGTCACGCCGCTGCTTTTTCTGTTCGTCGACATCGCCGAACCTGTTCCGCGTGTCCGCCTCGGCCCCCACGTCCCTCGATTCCTTCCATTTCAGCCAGGAATAGCCATAGGTTGCCTGTGGATCGGTCACGGCAATCTGCCTGACACAGACGGACAGCTTCTCGTTCAGGAATTCGAACGGGGCGGCGCGGTACTCCAGGTCGCCGTCGTCGATCAGGGGATAGGCAATATCCCAGAACCGGTCGAGGAGCCCCGACATGACTTTGAGGCCGCAGCTCAGGCCGGCAAATCCCCCGGTAATGGTGAGCGCCTCGGTGAGCCAGGCGGCTATCTGGAGGTCCTTGCTCTTGTCGGTCAGCGCCTCGACTGCCAGGGAAATCACCTTGTCCCAGTCGGCCCTCTTGACCTCCCGTTGCCAGTCACCCATGGCAATGGCGTCTTCGGAGCGCCTCGCCTCCTTGATCGCTTCGTGGACCGTGGTGTAACGGAGATCCTCTCCCGCCTGATTCTCCCCGGCTAGCGGCGCCAGGAGCGCTTCAATGTTTATCTGCCTCTTCATTTCCCCCACTTCCTCCTGCCCCTCCACTAGGAGCCTGTCAAGTTTCTGTTGCCCGGTTGGCGCCATGCTGCCGTTGGGGGAGCTCCGACCAGAGGGTCGAGAAGTCCGCCACGCTGAGCGGCCGCCGGAAGAACGCCAGGAAGGGCGTGTCGGGCGTCCCCCCCAGAAACATCGAACTGGGCGCACCCTTGCCGTGTCTTTTCAAGGCATCGCCGATGAAGACGAGCTCCCAGTCTCTCTCCGGCTCAAACCTGTCGAGCACGACAAAACCGGCATCCTTCTGCGCCAGCTCCCCCAGCTGGCCGCGGCAGCGGTCGTAATCGGCAGCATCCGTAGGCGGGAGATCCGTGATGCCCGCCGGCGCGCCGCCCCACTCGGGAAGCGGCGCCCGCAACCCGTGAAGCGCCTCTTCCAGGTCGGGGAGCGCACGGTATGCCTTGACCGAAAGCTTTTCCATCTCACCCCAGAGGTCGGCACAGACCAGGGTCAACCGGTCCCAATTTTCGGCCCATCCCGGCAGAGGACCGCTCCCCATGACCATAAAAGGGAAGGGGCGTCCGATGCGGTCGCTGCTCTCCCGCAGCAGGCCGCAGGCGATCTCGTCGCCCGCGGTCCCCCTGGCCCAGAACCGCCAGGAACAGGGGATCGGGGTCTGACGTCCCAGCAGAGGATAACCCTTGGCCACCCAGTCGGAAAAGCCGGCCGCCAGGGGAAACTGCCGCCCGATACTGAAGTAATCCCTGGCAACGGGATGCTTGCCGCTGGCGGCCCAGCGCCAGGGACGCCCCTTTCTCAGTTCCAGCACTGGGTGATCGTCCTGGGGAGCTGTCCCGGCAGATCTTTCCCTCGCCCCGCGATTTCGTGGCCGCCGCTGATCTGGTAGTTGACCCGGATGAACTTGATCCCCATCCGCTCCAGGGCCTGTCTCTCCCTGGGGAAATCCTGGGGATGGAGCACCCGCCGCCCGCCGGGAAAGTCCTGCAGGAACTCGGGAAAGCCCTGGGGTCCCGGATACTCCCGCGTGAGGATGAGATCGCCCACGTCGATCTGGAAGACCACGTCGCCGCAGGCATCGGGCGCCCAGATGAAGTTCTTGTTCACCGGGAAATTGAGGTTCTCGATCACCTGGCTCCCGGAGGCGCATTGCAGCTCCAGCTTGGTGCTCTGCGGCTTGACCCTGGCATCGGCATTGGCGTCCGTGGGGAGCCCCCTGATCGCCACGTTGTAGTTCTGCCGGGCCGGGGCGACCATCTTCACCTTGGCCCCCTTGGCCAGGAAGGAGAAAAAGGTCGGGGCAAACGGGATCGATCCTCCCAGAGCCGTCTTGGGGTAATAACCCCGCTGGGGGCTCCACCCCACGAACGGGTCCACCGAGGCGCTGACGAACTTCCAGACCGGCCCCTCTTTCGCCAGCAGATACTGGAGGGCCTGCGGGTCGGCGGCCCCCTGGGCCTCCTTCAGCACCTTCTCCTCCCACTGGGTCTGGAGGGAAGCGGCCGACTCCATCCGCACGTAGGTCCAGAAAAACGCGAGCGGGCCCGTGATGAGCCGGTCGAAAGTCTCGTCCCCCCGCCCGCCGCCGAGGGCGTTTTTCACCCTCTGGGACGCATCCGCCGCCAGATAGAACGGCGACTTGCTGGAGAGCGGATCTTCGGTGAACACCTGGAGCGCCAGCTTGAACGCCTCCGACTGCGACTTGGCCACCGGGGCAATGGCGCTGATCGCCCCCTGGTATTCCTGGGCCGCCTTGGCGCCGGCCAGCTGGTTGTCAACCTTCGCCGGATTCTCCCCCTGTTTCCCCAACAGCTGCCCCACCTGTCCGACCAGCTTCTTCCCCTCTTCCACGGTCTTCACCGCGGCGCCCGCTGCCGCCCCGCCCGTCTTCAGCAGCCGGTACTGGAACACCTCCCTGACCCAGGCGGGTGCACCGTCGGTGACGCCAAACGGTTCCAGCTCGGCGACCACGCTGTTGAGAAAGGCGAAATAGGGCCCCTGGTCGGTCGCCATGACCGCGGCCGCAGCCTGCCATTCCCTGGCGCCGTTAAGCCTCTCCTCCCCCTTCGGCATCATCCCGGCGAATTTCTGCCAGGCGGCGAAACAGGCGTCCCGATACCCTTTCTCGAAAAGAGCCTTTCCCCTCTCCATCACTGCCGGTTCGGGGAGGGCGGAGGCCAGCTCGCTCTCCATCCCGGAAACGCACTCCTTTCCCTTGCGGGTAAAGGCCGGGGCGATTACCGCGTCCTCAGCCGCGCCCCGCGTTCCGCCCCAGAACGACTGGAGGGTCAACCTGGCGCCGGCCACCTCCCGGTTGGCAAAATCGATCAGCCAGGTCAGACTCCCACCCTTCACGGCCAGGATCTGCTTCAGCCACGACTGCAACACCGCGATCTCCTTGCCGATCTCGGCATCGTCCGCCCGCCATTCCAGATAGCTGATATACAGCTCGCCGAATTTCCGGTTCGCTTCCGGGTCGTCCGGCTGGGCCGACAACATCAGGTAGGAAGGGAGCGGTTTCTTCCGGAGCGCGGCAAGCCCGGGGTCGTCCCGGCGGGCCTTGAGCAGGTTGATCCTCCTGACCAGGTGGACGATATACTGCCCCGCCAATTCATCCGGGGTCGCTGCGGAAAAACCGGCGATCGTACCGGTCATCCCCCTGTCGAAGGCGACCAGGAAACGATCCTGGAACTGCTTGCAGTATTTCGCCTTGAGCGCGGTCTCCGCCTTCAGGCTTTCGTTCAGGCCGAACCGGGGAATGATCCAGTGCCGGTTTTTCTGTTCGATCTGCACGATCATCTGCCGGAACCGGTCCATGGTCGCCATGTCCGGCAGGGTGTCCCCCCTGAGCTCGACAGGCTTGGCGAGCACTGCCGAGGCCTCGCGGATCGTCGTCATGTTCTTCACGAAGGAATAGCTCAGGAGGCCGGACAGGGCGATCCCCAGGATCACCCACGAGGTGAGCCCCAGATTGCGGGTGAGGCTCTGCCACTCCTTTCGGCGCGTCGTCGGGGCAAACAGGCCCCGATCCTTCGGCAGCACCTTCTCAAAGAAATCGTGCAGGAACAGTCCCCTGGTGGTGCCGGGGAGGATCTCCTTTTCCTTGATCAGCCCCAGCTGGCTGAGAAAATGCGAGTAGGGGGTCCCTTCCTGCCGGCCGCTGCTTAGATAGAGCCCTCTGAGAAGCGGGGTCTCCTGGAAGCGGTTTTCCTGGAACGCGGCCCGCACGAACAGCTCCAGCCCCGGCTTGAGGTTCTGCACCTCTTCGGGGAACAGGAGCAGGCCGGGACCGGCCGCCCCCTTCTCGTTCTGATGGAGCATCAGTATCCGGAGACGTTTCAGCCGCTCTGCGAGCGTGGTTGCCGCCCGCCCCAGAAAGCCCTGCACATCCCTGGCAAAGTCGGGGTTGATGACCCCCATGGGCTGATCCAGGCTCTTTTCCGGGAGCCGGTCGCAGAACTGGGTCATCCCCTGGATCAGGTCGCACTTGGTGACCAGCAGATAGATGGGGAACTTGATCCCCAGGACCCGCATCAGCTCGTCGATCCTGGCCCGCAGCTGCTTGCCGTCGCTTTCCAGGACCTCCGGCGAGCCGTTGACCAGCTTGTCTGCGGCGACCGTGACGATCAGTCCGTGGATCGGCTCCCTTCGCCGGTATTTCACCAGCAGCGAGAGGAATTTCTGCCACTCCTCGTTGTCCCGGCCGGAGTCGACCGGCATGGCGTAGCGGCCGGCGGTGTCGAGGATCACCGCCTGGTCGAAAAACCACCAATCGCAGTTGCGGGTCCCAGAAACGCCGGAGACATGGTGCATTTCGGCAAACGGGGAGGAGATGCGGGCGCTGGTGATGGCCGTGGTCTTCCCGGAACCGCTTTCTCCCATGACCAGATACCAGGGGAGTACATAGAGGGGGTTCCCCTCCTTTTTCAGATGGGAGCGGCGCAAGGTTTCGACCGCCTCTTTCCAGCGCTGCTGCAGCTCCCTGATCTGGCTCTGCTCCTCGTTCGGCAGCTTTCCCAGCCGGGCGTTGTCCTGCTCGATCACCTGCTGCACGAACTGCTGCTCCTTGCGGCGCAGAAGCAGTTTCCTGACGAAAAGCCCGCCGATGAACAGCCCGACCAGACAGAGAGAGAGAAAGATGCCGACCCACCACGGCCAGTTCATCATCAGAACGAAACCGAAAACGAGGAGGATGACCAGGATAGCGGTGGCGACCAGGAGGAAATATTTCAGGCAGGTAAGTATGGTCTCTTTCAAGGTAACACCCCTCCTAGAAAAGTTTGCCGGCAATGCTGCTCAGGCTGAAACGATAAATGAAATAGAGAACGGCGAAGAGGAGCACCGGCCCGGCCAGCCCGATGGCTGTCACCAGGGAAAAGCGCAGCGGTTGGCGCTTTTGGGCGATCTCGGCGACCTGCTGCGGGAGCGCCTCGGGGAAGAGCTCCATTCTGTCCAGCGAAGGGACTCCCACGGAACTGCCGGTCAGGATCTTCAGATTCGAGGTCTTCAGCTGTTCCAGCAGGTACTCGTCGCCGGACTGGATGAAACGCCCCTTGAAGCCGAGGGCGAGGCAGAGGTAATAGATCTCCCGCACCTCCTGCTGGTGAAAGCCCAGGTTGTTCAGGCGTTCGAAGACCTCGACGCCAGCATCGGTGGTATTGTAGTAGAGCCGCTGCAGCTGTTCCCGCTGCCACAGGTTCTTCTGGTTCCACTCCGAGCCGAGCAACACCTCGTCGATCCAGGCGCAGACGATGAACCGGGCCTGATCGTAGTCGTCGGCCGACACCTCCCCCTTTTTGGCCATGGCCTCGCTCTGGAAGAGGAGCCGCTGAATGTCCCCCTTCACCTGGTCAAAGGTCGGCTGTCGCGCCGCCACCCCCTGTTGAAAGGCGACGACATAGGCGACGAGCTCCATAAAACAGTCGTTAAGATGCATTGTTGTCTCCTGGGTCAGGGTCGTTCTCTGGTATTTGCAAATTCGACTTTGCAATCAAGTTGATACCGAGCGTAAGGGCTCGACGCTCCGCGCCCAATCAGTGGCGGACTTCATCCGCCATGGCGCGTCTAACAGAATGCATGAGCGCATTTCTCGCACTTTTCAATGATTGTTCCCCAATCCTTGTTTCTTCTCTCTGGCCAGTTTTTCCAGATCCTTCTGCACGATGTAATCGTGGAACGACATCTTCCCCTTTTCGGGGAAGTCCCGGTTTTCCAGGTCCCAGCGGTAGAGCTTGTTCAGGCTTGATCCGATAAAGCTGACCGGGTTGGTGGTCCAGCCGAAATTGTTTGGGTTAAAGTAGTTATTGGACACCAGTATCGGCGAGCCCAGGTAATTTGGGTATTTTTCGGAGATCGGCATGAGGTAGGTTTTGGCAGGGCTAGAAGATTCTTCTCTAAAAACAACCCATTTGCCGTCTGGAGAGAACGAAAACTGCTTCGCTTCACTAAATAAGAGCCGAGGGGTACCACTAGCTACACTCCAAGTAATAAACATGGCTCCATTTCTTCCACCAGATAGTATTGCAAAAGGTAGATATTGGTGAGCATGTATCCACATGAAACGAATCTTGCCTTTATTCTGCTTAATCACGTCCGCCAGCGGGTGATTAGAAGGCTCGAAATTCATGGTAAATACTTGCAACAATTCCTTCTCACGATCATATAAGAAAACCTTGTCAGTCACCACAGACCACGTTACTCCATCTTCTCTAGGCAACTGTCTTACAAGTCTGGCTTCTTTTTCACTCAGGTCCATCAAAAGCAGATGGGTGCTGTAATCCCATGGATCCTCGGATCTTGGATTATGTGCTTGAATCTCGAAAATAAAGTGTCTTTGGCGAGCATCCGCTATGGCAATTTTTTCAATCGTATCTTCAAGGGAAGCAGCGATACGGTAACGTTCATGCTGTTTGGTTCTGAAATTATAAAGCACAAATCGTCGTGTCTGGCCAAAGCCGATGGTGTCCCGTGAAACAATTGGTATATACTCCCCCCCTCCTCCTACCTGTTCATAGGCATTCTTGAAATATTGGTCAGTGGTTATCTTACCTTTGGGGAAAGACAGGAGAGTTATGGCATTGTTTAAGTCATTGGTGCCTATGGAATTGTCTTGTGGTACTGGAAACAATGAAAGGCTTGAATTTGTTTTTATGTCATATACCTGTGGTTCCAGGTGCTTGGCTTCGTTTATGTTATAGAGTGGTTCCATTTTATTCCCTCCAAAACTTGTTGATGCAAAAAGACATACACTTATGCCAATGACAAACACTGGCAACACAAACCACAAATATTTGCCGGTATTGTTTATTGTTGTCAGGCGGTGCATGGCGTCTCCTCGTAGATTACGTAGCTTTTATTAGCAACACTTATATATGCAGCTTCCTTTACAATCTCATCTCTTTTGCCATCAGTAAGTTCACCCAAAGTATCTTGAATTTGTTTTGTCTGCCGTCTCGCAATAATATTCACAGCTATCCTCTTCACCTGAGTATCCGCATCCAGGCGATAAAACCGATAAGGGTTATACTGGGTGAATCTGGGCCAGAGGCTGGTGTCTACGGCATCCAAAGCCTTTTTGGCTTTTTGGCAATACTCTACGTAATTGACGCCATCCAAGAGGGTCAGATACCAGTCCGTGCCAAACAGGATGCGGTCCTTTATGTGCTCCCCATCCGGGCCTTGCATGATCTTTATGAAGTAATCACGGAAATCTCCGTCGGCAAATGACGATGATAGGTCCGCGTACAGGTTGGGATACTTCTTCTCTTTGATCATCCGGATGATCTGACGGCCCCATTCCCGTCCGAGGTCGCTGTTCCCTCCAAAATGGGCAAGACAGAGATGCAAGGTATTCAAACGCGTGCCGTTGGCGGTCTTGTCCAAGACCTGCCGCCAGGCATCTGGCGCGACAAAGTGTGTGTTGAAATATTTCTTTTCGCCAGTGGCATCCTTCTGTTTTTGGTCTTCGTCAGTATCGTTCGGATGCACAAAATCGAAATATTCATCCCGGTCGAAGCTTGGTGCCCCGCCTGGCGTGCAATGATTCAGGACCGGAATCTCCCTTTTGCAGCACTCTGCATAGAAATCCGCCATCGCCGGCAGTCTGGGGTCCCAGGGGCGATAACCCTGGGCCGTGTACATTTTGAAACCCAGGTATAGCCCGGTTGGACCCACTTGCTCGAATGCCTCCGCGTTGCCCTTCAATTGCCAGCGCCTGGGGTCGTAGTGGAACATGGGAAGCAGCTTGAGGGGGTTGGCGAGGACCACCCGTTCCGTGTATTGAAGCTGCTTTGACCACGGCTCATACAGGTCTGTTTCGTCCGGGGCCAGGCAGGGGGCGGCTTTTATGCGGATCCGCTCGTTCTTGAGAGAACTACTGTCATAATAGATTCCGGTTATCCCCTGCTCATGCGCCGTTTCCCTGTACTTTTCAAACTCTTCGTTCGTTTGCCCTCTCTCCGGGAGGAGCGGCCGCTCTTTGTCTATCCTCGTATAGGAATCTCCCCGCTTGTCCCAATAGCCGTGGCTTGGGTACCAGTAGTGGATGGGTTTTTTCGTGGTGTCCTCGTCGGCGTAGATGGCGTTGTAGACCTTGATACCGAAGTACCCGTCGATATGGGCGTATTCCATGTCCATGGTCATGAGAACACCAGCAAATACCAGGTGCGACAGGTCTTTGTACTGATCTTCTTTCATGACCTCATCGAAGACCTGGTTCCTCTTGACGATATAGTCGGCGCCGACTTCAAAGGTCTTCTTCTGCGATTCCGGCACCATCTGCCGGACACCAGCCTTCCTGTAATGGTCCCCGTTTTCGTCCGGTATGGCGCCGAACGTCTGCTTGATCTTCCCGACGACCGGCTTGAGCATGATAAAATCAGCTATGGTGAAAAAGACTTCACCGGTGGTCTCTATTGTGGCCCGCTTGAGCTTCATGAACTTCATGGGCCCGAGTTGGCCGTGCAAAAACGGCAGGGGCGCGCAGTTCCCGCTCTGAATGTGCATGTGGGAGTCTATAATTACGGATGGCCGGTAGATGCTGATCCGGTGCATTCCGCCGCACAACAAATCTTCCTTTACGGATTTCAGTACGGCGCCGTTGGGATCGTTCTGTTCCACTTTCTTCTTTGCCTTTTCGTGGTTTGCTGCCATCCAAGCTTCCCTGCTTCGTGTTGTTTCAGAGCACCTTTTCCTTACCTCTCACGATCGCCCCACGACCATCAGCTCCACCTCCAGGTCCTCGGGGGCGTCGTCCCAGTAGAGCGCCACATTCTGCCCCTTTTCCACCAGGGCCCACTGCTCGTTGTGGGCGTCGATGGCGAAATAGATGCAGAACGCCCTGCGGGGGAGTTCCTGGGGCGGCGTGGGGAGATGCTCGGTGCCGATGCCGGGGAGCGCCCGGGCAATGAGGAGCGGCAGCCGCTCGCGGGAGCTCAGCTTGGCCGTGGAGGCCAGCGACTGGAGCACCGCCTTGGGATCTGCCTCGGTCTGCAGCACCAGGAAATAGCGGTTGCGGCTTTCGAAGTGGGCCGGCTTCATGTCGGAAGTGAAATAGGTGCCGTCGTAAACCAACGGAAGCACGTATTCCGGGCCGGCGGTGATCTCGTCCAGGAGGCGCAGAATCAGGAGCTGGGCCGCCGTGAAGCATTCCCCCAGGTTGCGGTGGTCGTAGGGGGGATAGAGCGGGACCCCGTCCGCCACCGACTCGCCAAGGACGGTCACGGTTTCGGAAAAGGAGGACAACTCGCCGACGATCTGCCGCAACACCCCGTAAACCTGCCAGGGATGGACCTCCCGCGCCTCCGTGTACTGGAACAGGAGCGGCACGTAGCGGTTCAGGGAACGGAGCGCCAGCAGGTAGACCACATCACGGGAACCGAACTCGGCCGTCTGGATTCCCCGTTGCCTTTTGTACCCCTCCAGCTGCCGGCAGCGCGAAGCCAGCTGGTCCCTGACCTCCTTGACCACGGCGTACAGGGTCGGGGAACTCCCGATGGTCAGGGCCGGCGGGACGAACAGCGGGGATAGCTCAATCCCGTCCCGGGTCCTTTCCAGCTGCGCGATCGGCATCAGCAGGTAATCCCCCACCAGGTCTGTTTCCGTTTCCCAGAAAATCCTGAGCAGGTACTGCATCCGCCGGACTTCCCCCTGCGGACCGCCGGCATGCAGGTCGGCGCACTGCTCCGCATCGGCGCCGGCGACGAACCGGGTCGTCACCTTGGCGAGACCGTCCAGGGCCTCGACGGTGGTGACATTCTCGCCGGTTTCGTCCCACTTCTTGATGCCCAGATAGATGGTGAACGGTTTGCTCCCCGCCACCCACCCCTCGTCAAAGGGGCGGGATTCGCACAGGGCATTGTCAGGCAGAACCGCATGGGTGCCGTCCGGAAAGAGGAATGAGCCCCTGGTCAGCTGGAAGGCGCCGGTCCCGAGGGCAGCCTTCTGGACGCCCATTTCGTAGACCCCCCAGAAATGGGGGGTCAGATACTCCTGGTAGGGGATGAGCTGCGACTGGGCGCACCGGTCGGCGAGCTGAAAATGCTGCGGCTGCAAGAAGAGCCCTTGATGCCAGAAAAGCGGCCGTTGTAGTTCCATTATTTCACCTGCACGTTCGTTATTTCGAAGGGGCCCAGTTCCATACGGATGGTGGTACCCCCTTTGCCTGCCACGTTTGCCAGGGGGGAGAGATGGGTCATCTTCTCCTTCCCCGTGCCGTAATAGCCGGAGGCGATGCCGAGGTAGCGAGCGCCTTCTGCCCGGTCGCGCATCTCTTTCAGCTCCTGTCCGGGCTGGACCACCAGCCGCTTGGCATTGGCCACGGAACCGTCGAAACGGCCGCACTCCAAAAGCTTGGCGAGTCCGTCATCCTCCTCGGCCAGCTGATTGAAGCCGTTGGGGTCTTTCAGCTGGTAAACGCAGAGGAACAGGGCATGGGCGTTGTTCTGGTAGCGGTTCAGCTGGGGATCGGCCTTGATGAGGATCGATATGTCGTCTTTCCTGAAAGCCTCGGCAGACCTGGCGGCTTCCGCCTTCAGCGCGTCGATCCTGGCCGCCTCCGGGATTTCTGGGGCCTGCAGCGACGGGGCGTCTGCCTTGGGAACCTGCGGCGTCTTCTTGGCAAACCAGGAACAGGAGCAGCAGGCCCCGGCCAGGGCCGCTATGGCAACTATCTTCAGAATTTTCATGGACTACCTCATGGGAGATTTGAACGTCTGCTGGCACTGCTTCTCGAAGTCCCGCAGCAGTCTTTCCGTCAACTGGCCGGAACTGAACCAGCGGCGACAGCGGGCATGGCGCTCCTCGTACATCTCGAACAGCTCAGCCTTGCGCAACGGGCCGAACTTGAGCCCGGACGACTTTGCCTGTGCCAGAGACTCCGGGTCCAGTTCCGTAAGGAGTTCGTCCAGAACGGCCGTGGCCGCCACCTGGTACGACTGGTGCGCCACCTGAAACGCCTGCTTTATCTGGTCAAGATAATCCTTGAGCGAAGCGCCCCCCGCCCCTTCTTCCAGATTCGAGCCGATGACCTTGCGGATGGTGGCCAGCTCCGGGTGCTGGCCGAGCAGGGTGACATTGATCACGGAAATGATCTCGTTCAGCGTGTCGAACAGCGTGTTCAGGCTTTGGGCAAACTTCCCGGAGATCTCGTCGGACCCGATTTCGGTCGTACCGATCGCCTTCCCGAGAAAGAGAGAAATCAGCCGCGTCACGTCTGCCGAAGCCTGTGTGGTCGCCTGGCTCCCCATGGTGGTTGCCACAACGACGGGTTCGGGACGGTCGAACCGCTCGGCCAGCGACTCCAGGAGATGCAGCCGCTCAGCCTGGGGGAGAGCGCCGAGTTCCCGGTCGAGGTACCCTTCAACGGCGCTCTCAAGGTCAGAGGGACAGGAACTGCCGATTGACCTGACCCCGCGGGCCAGGTTGTCCACCAGGAGCGAATTATTCATGGCAACATCCTTCAATTTCTGGGGAACCTGGGGCGGATTCTCCCCCCCTGCGGCATGACGACGATCGTCTCCGCCAACTCATCCGTCTCTTCCGGCGCCTCAGCCGCTGGCGGCGACTGGTCGTCCGGCTGTATCCTCTCCGGCGCTGCCGTAGGTAAAAACTGCCGTGTCGGTCGGGAAGGATTAAGCAGCACCGTTTCCAGCAGACCGTCTGCGCCCGGGTTCGCCGGCGGCGCAGCCGCATGTACCTGTGCCGGGGCAGAACGGGGGAGTATATAGGTTTCATCAAGTTGCGGTTCGGCCGGCGGTGCCGCATTCCGCGCGAACGCCGGCCCAGGTGACAGAATGACCGTTTCCATGGTCTCATCGAAATCGTCCGGCGCAGAGACGGGCGATGCCGGCGCCGGTATCGGCCGCAGCTCCTGCCGGTTCCTGGCGATGAGCCGCGACAGCACCCCGTGCAACTCCCTGTCGTCGGGGCGCCGCAGCTCCTGCACCGGTTGCTCCAGGCGCGGCCCCACGGCAAACATGGCCGCTTTCAGATCGGCCCGCAGCTCCTCGACCGACCGGACGATCCCGTCACAACTCGCATCGTGCCGTTTCGCCGCCCCGAGCAGTTGGTAGCCCGGCGCACAGGCCCGTTCCCACAGCGGGAGCCACTCCCCTCTGAGCGGGATACTCCCCGGATGCCAGAACAGGTTGTCCGGGGTTGCAAGTTCCCGTAGCGCCCGCCCCGGGTCAGCAGCATCCGCCGACGCCGCCAGATACTCGTTCACGGCGCCGAGCAACTTGCCATCCCCTACCCGCCCGTTCCGGATCAGCAGCTGAAACCAGACCAGCCCCAATGAAGTGAGGGCATCGGCGCTTGCCTCAAGCCGGGGCGCAGCAGGAAGCGGTGCGATATCCGCCAATAATTCGATCTGGAAATTCCAGCATAACGGCAGCAGCCCGCTCGCCGGCGGGATGCGCACCCAGACCCGGTCGCATTTCACCCCGGCCGGGGGTTGATCGTTCCGGCCGAGACACTGCTGCAGCAGGTCGCTCAAAAGGGTGAGCTTCAAAAAGAGCGTTTCCAGGAAGGAACGGTCATCCCCCCGGGGGAAGAGCGGCTCGCCCGGGAAGCCGGCCCCCCGGAGTTCCCCGAGGCGATTGACCCGGCCCCGGTTCAGGATCGGATCGAGACGGGCTTGAAGCTCCTCGATACCGGCACCGGAAAGAATTTGCACGAAATCGAGGGCCGGCAGCGAGGGGGCCTCCGCGAGCAGCAGGTAAAATGGAAGCGGCTTGTTTTCTGTCAGTAATGCCATGGCAATGTCCCGAATAAACCTAAAACCGGCAGTTGAAGGGGGCCGGATTGAGCGACTACGCGCAATTTCGTTGCCGCTCTTAGCGAAATGAGCGTCAACGGCCGATATTGTCTGAACCCGGAGGGGGAGTTTATCGGCTGTAGCGGAATGAGCTTAGAGCGGCAGAAACAGGGCGTTCGGAGCGAAAGAAGGCCCCCTTCAACTGCCGCATTCAGGTTAAATGTTTCCTGTTTTCCCGGGGAGACACGCGGGTCTGCCCCTACCTTAATCCCTTGACAAATCTGGAGAGGAAGCCCGGCGCCGCTTTTCCGGCGGCCTCGTCCCTCGTCTCGATCTGCACATCGGCCGTTCTCTGCTGACACTGCTCAATGGGAGCCGTTTCAACCTCGGCCAGCCTTCCATCCCCCAGGAACTTGAATACAGGCCCCTGAGGAGAACAGGCGATTTCATCGAGCTGATTGAGCCGTACCGGCATGTCGATCGGCCGGCCGTTCACCGTCACCACCCTCTGTCCGGTCAGCTCCTTCAGCCAGTAATTCCCCTGGCTGAAGAACAGTTGCACATGCTGTTCGCATATCCCGGCGTGCTGCAGCACGAAGTCGCACCGGGCATGGGTGCCGATGACGACGGGGAGCTCCCGGTACGAGCGGATGGTCGGCCCGAACTGGATGATCAGGGGGGCATTCACCTTTTGCGGCGTGGCCACCGGTGCCGCTGCTTCCTCCCTTGCAGGGGGGGGGACGCTCGGCACAATCGACGGCCGCGGCGGCTCCGGCCGCGCTTCCGGGGCGACCGGCGCCATGGCGATCACCGGTGCCGGTTCCGGCTCCCTGACCGGCATAGGCTCCGGCTCCGCCAGCCCCTCCACCACCTCGGCATTGAAGCTCACCTTGGGACCGCCGCTGCCGAACTCGATCACGTCGCCGTTGCGGAGCACCGCTTCCCGTACCTGCTTGCCGTTCACAAAGGTGCCGAACCGGTCATTCCCGGCGATCAGTTTGAACTGGTTCCCCTCCCGCTGGATTCTGGCGTGGTCGCGGGAAACGCCCGGCTCGTCTGGCGGGAAATGCAGGGTAGATGACGGCAGCCGGCCGATCGTAATCAGCGGGTCGCCAAACTCCTGGATCTGCCCCTTCAATCCCCCCTGGATATGAATGAGCTGGACGACAATGCGCGGTGGATGCTTCATGACCGTGACCCCATAAGCGGTGTACCTTCCTCCCGAATCCCGTTATTGCTCGACCTTGGCGGAACGGAGCGGCTCCGCCCCGTCTTTCCCGACAATTTCCACGCGACGGTTCTTCCTCCAGGCCGCTTCATTGTGACCTGGATCGACCGGGTTTTCGCGGCCGTAACTCATGACGGAGAGGCGTCCCGCATCCACTCCGCGGGTGACCAGATACGACCGGACCGCGGTGGCCCGCCTTTCCCCCAGGGCGATGTTGTACTGATCGTCGCCCCGTTCGTCGCAGTACCCTTCGATGATATAGGAGACGCTGTCCCCTTTCACGACCTGATACAGCCGCTCCAGCGTGTCCCTGGCATCCTTCTCCAGCAGATAGGAATCAAACCCGAAATAGATCGGGCTGAACTGCTCACTCTTGGCGGCCGCGGTATCCGCACCCTGGGCAACGGCCGGTGCGCCCTTTTTCTCCGCCTCGGCAGCGGAGAGAGCAGCCTGGGGATTCTGAAGCGGTGCGGGAAATTCCGGTTTCGTCAACGGCCGGCAGACCATGTTCGGATTGCGGGCCGCCGTTCCCGAGCCGGCCGGAACCGGTGGGTTCGAGGCGCACCCCGCGGAGAGACAAGCCAGACTGCAACAGCTCAAAACGAGCAGCTTCCTGATATTCATCATTACTCTGATGCTCCTTTCACACGCGGCCACCCTTTCTCAGCGCTTGGCCTGATTAATTTGCGCCTTGGCCTTGCTGATATCCTCGGAAGACGCATAGCGGACCGGCCAGACATAGCCGACCTTGTTCTTGTTTTTCAGGCTCACGCTCCCATTCCCCAGATTTATGGAATAGGAATACATGGGACCGAGGGGATTGATCGATGAACTCCAATAATTGTCGTGTTTGACGATATTGCTGAACGGGTGCCCATCCGGATAAGATCCGTCCATGCCACCCTGTTTATCGACGAGGACCTTCCACTCTTCCTTGGTCGGCAGATGCCAGTCGGCATAGCCGCCGTATTTCAGGTTATCCACATACTGCATGGCCTCATCCAGCTCCATGCCCCGATAGGGATAATTGGCATTCTTCAGCCACATCAGGCGGGTCCTGGTGTCGATAACCACGTCGCCGTACAAAAGGAAGCGCCCCTTGGCATCGGATGCCACCGGTTTCAACTCTTCCAGTTTCTGGCTGTAAAGCTCCCGCTCCTCCTTCAGCTTCAGCCGTTCCTGCTCCATGGCCAGTTTTTGCTTCGTCAGTTCGTTCTCAATCCTGGCCCGCTCCTCATCGGCCTTTCGCCGCTGCGCCTCCAGTTTCTCCGTCTCTTTCCTGATCTGCGCCATCCGCTGCTGCTGCTCCTCCTCGACCAGCTTTCTCTTCTCCTCTTCCTTCTTGAGCCTGGCCTCGGTCTCCTCCTGCAAACGCTCCCGTTCCCGCACCTTCTTTCTTTCCGCCTCTATCTTGCTTCGTTCGGCCAGCATGCGCTGCTTCTGCTGCTCGATCTCGGTCAGCGATGCCGTAGCGACGTTGTTGCTGTTTTTCTGCAAGGCTTGCAGCCGCTCTTCTTCAGCCATATTCTTCCTGGCCAGCTCCTCCAGGCTGTTCTTGTCGCTCAACAGGCTCTTGCGCTCCGCTGCCAGCCTGGCTTTTTCCGCAGTGGACTTCTTCTTTTCCTCCTCAAGCTTGCGCCTGATGGTTTCAGTTTCCTTTTCCTGCGCCTCGTTCTCCGCAGCCAGTTTCTTCAGTTCCGCATTCTTCTGCTCGGCCTTCTTCCGCTCCTCTTCCAGCTGCCGCTTGACGGCCTCGTTCTCCTGCTTCAACTTCTCCATCTCTTCTTTCAGGTTCGGCTTTTTCGGGCGCTCCGCCACATTCAGCTTGGCCAGGACGAAAAGGCCGTCGTCGTCGATGGCGCTCTGCACCCTGGACCGTTCGGGTCTCTGGCTCCCTTTCTGGTCCACCTGCGGCTGAATCTGCTGATTGAAAAGCGTAGCCACATCAACGTATTTTCTCTGGTTTTCCTCCAGCGACTTGATCATGTAATGGGCAAAGAGGCTGTGCTCGCTGCCGCGCACCCCATCCTCCACCGGCTCGTTGCCGCCCGAGGTGATGACCTCCCGGGACTTTCTGGAGGCGCGCTCCTGCAGCTTCTGGTTCAGCGCATCCTCATCGTCGTCCACCATCACATCGTTGGTCAGGCTGCGCCGCATCATGGTGCCGCTGTAGCAGCTGTCCGCGACCAGGAGGAAATTCTTGATTTTGATCTTCTCCGTCTCCAGCAGGGCCCGTATCTGGGAATGGGCAATCCAGCTGCTGGGATCGTCGCTCTTGCCGTCGATCGGAATCCAGTACCCCTCCTTGGTCAGGTCGTCCACATTGCCGTGGCCGGCGTAATAGACGAGCAGGTTGTCCTTGTCCGTCAGCTTCTGCGCCTTTTCCCGCAACAGCCTGACGATATTGGAGGCGGTCGGTTTTTTCTCCGTCTTGTCCGTAATCAGGACGACGTCCTCGAACCCGTACTGATCCTTCAGCACCTGCCCCAGCTTTTCCACGTCCTTGACCGGCGTCTTCAGGTGCGGCATCACCTGGTAATCGTTGATGCCGATGAGCACGGCGTGGTATGAGCCGAGCCCCGCGGCAACGGCGGAAGGCTCTTTCGCCCTGATGGAAATGCCGCGCTGCCCGCCGGCATAAGCCGGAATGACGAGTGAGACGCAAAGCGTAACAATTACCAGCACCTTAAACACATTTTTCATGGCTTACCCCCCTCTTCCATGATCCGATACGAACCGATCAAAAAACCTGCTTCTCCTCCATCAGCAGACACGGATTGCCGTCCGGCAGCACCCCCGGCAGGAACTCCTGGACCGGCTTGGGCTTCTCCTGGTCATCCATGGAGATCGCCTCATTGGGCGCCACCGAGAAGAACTCCTCAAAGCTGGTCAGCATCAGCATGCTGTCCATCACCTTGGAGTTGACCGCCATATTGATCGTCTTCCCACCCAGGAGCACCGACTCCTGATACGCCTCCTGCAACCCGCCGCCGGCAATCATCCCCTTGTACAGGACAACCCCCGGCGCATCCGACTGGATATTCGGCCAGGAGTTATACATGACAACCCCGGGAGCATACGCCTGAACCTTCTGCCAGTTGCTCATATCGACACTTTCCAGCTTCGCTGAGGCCGCCAGTTCCGATCCGGTGGCATGCACATTGATCTGTCGGGCCGAAATGCGTGGTTTTGACTTCATGCCGATGGTTTCTGCATTCAGGTTCACCGTATTGGCGTAAATGGAACCACCCTCTATGGTTTTTGCGGTCAGAGTCACCGTGTCGCCGATAATGGTATCGGGACTGATCACCATGTTCCCTTTCGTTGACAGGGTGACGTCGCCGGTGTTCTTCACCTCGTTGATGTAGAGATCGGTCATGTCGGCAAACTCGATATTGCCGGAACCGCCATTGACGGCATTGAACGTCTTGACCTCGTTCTGCGCCAGGAGGGCGGTCCCGCTGGCCGAGGTGGTGGTCAGCAGGCCGTTCGTCGCGATGATGCCGCCGGTCTGGTCGATCCTCCCCTGTTCGGCGTTCAGGGCGATCTTGCCGCTCTCGCTCTTCAGGTTGTGGGCAACCGTGATCCCCTTTACCCCCTCCAGGGTCATGTTGCCGGTGGTGGTCGTCAGGTCGGCGGCCGTGCTCAGGGTGCCGCCGCTATGGAGGAAGAGGTCGGCACTCCCGGTGTCGATGGCAGTGGCGGGAAGGGTCAGCTTCCCGGCGGCCACCACCCGGAGCGGGCTGTTGGAGGCTATGGCGAGGGAACCCAGGGCAAGATCGTTCCTGTCCCGGATGGAGGTGGCGCCGCCGGCCACAGACACGGCGCCGCCGAAGTCGTTATCGCCGTTGTCCAGGGTGACGGCGCTGCCGCCGGCGTTGATGTGGCTTGCGCCGCTGACCGTAAGCGCGCCGCTCTGGCCGACCGCGCCGCCGGCGTTCGCGACCAGGTCGCCGGTGACGGCAGTGGCGCCGAAGGTCAGCTCTTTCGAAGCGGTGGTGAGGCTCCCGCTGGTGCCGTCCACGGTCAGGTCGCCGCCGACGGTCAGCCGGGTATCGCCAGTGGCCAGGTGAGCGGTCAGGCCGTTTGCGTCCACGATCTTCGTGCTACCGCCGGTCACGGTCACCGCACCGATGAAGTCATTGGCTCCGTTGTCCAGGGTGACGGCGTTGCTGCCGGCATTGATGGTGCTCTGGCCGGTGACCGTCAGCACGCCGCTCTGGCCAACTGCGCCGGAGGCAGTGGCGACCAGGTCGCCGTTGACTTTGGTTGCGCCGCGGCCGAAGGTCAGCCCTTGGGAGTCAGTGGTCAGACTGGCGCTGTTACCGTCCACGATCAGGTCGCCGCCGGCAGTCAGCTCAGTTGCGCCGGTCGTCAGGTGGGCGGTCAGGCTGTTCTTGTCCGCAATTTTCGTGGTGCCAGCGACGACGGTAACCGCGCCACCGAAGTCATTGCCCGCGTTGTCCAGGGTCACAGCGTTGCTTCCGGCGTCGATGGAGCTGTTGCCGGAAACGGTCAGCGCTCCGCTCTGTCCGACCGCACCGGCGGAGGTCACAGCCAGGTCGCCATTGACAGTGGTTGCGCCGCTGCCAAAGGTCACGTTCGTCGCATTGGTGGCCAGATTACCGCTGGCACCGTCCACGGTCAGGTTGCTGCCGGCGGTCAGAGCGGTTGCATCGGTCGTGTTCAGGTGGCCCGTCAGGCTGTTTGCATCCACGATCTTCGTGGCGCCGCCGGTCACGGTCAGAGCGCCGATGAAGTCATTGTCGGCATTGTCCAGGGTGACGGCGTTGCTCCCTGCGTTGACGGTGCTGGCTCCGGCGACCTTTAGAGCCCCGGTCTGTGAGACTGCGCCAGTGGCGGTCGCAGCCAGATCACCGTTAACTGTGGTGGCGCCGAAGGTAAGGCCGGCCGAGTGGGTGGTCAGGGTGGCACTGGCGCCAGCCACGGCCAGATCGCCGCCAGCAGTCAGATCGGTGGCGCCGGTCGCCAGGTGGGAGGTCAGGCTGTTCTTGTCTTTGAGAGTGGTGGCCCCGCCGGCGACCGTCACTGCGCCGACGAAGTCGTTGCCCGCGTTGTCCAGGGTGACGGTATTGCTGCCGGAGTTGATGGTGCCGGCTCCGGTAACCGAGAGAGCCCCAGTCTGCGCGACCGCGCCAGTGGCGGTCGCAGCCAGATTACCGTTAACGGTGGTAGCGCCGAAGGTCAGACCGGCTGAATGGGTAGTCAGGTTGCCGCTGGTGCCGTCTACGGTCAGATCGCCGCCGGCCGTCAGGTCGGTGGCGCCGGTCGTCAGATGGGCGGTCAGGCTGTTTGCGTCTCTGAGGGTTGTGGTGCCGCTGGCGACCGTCACTGCTCCGACGAAGTCATTGCCTGCATTATCCAGGGTGACAGCCCCGCTCCCCGCGTTGATGGTGCTGGCGCCGGTCACCGTCAGTACACCGGTCTGTCCGACCGCGCCAGTGGCGGTCGCAGTCAGATCGCCGGTAACGGTGGTGGTGCCGCTGCCGAAAGTCAGGCCGGCCGAGTGGGTGGTCAGACCGGCGCTGGCACCGTCCACAGTCAGATCACCGCCGGCCGCCAGGTCGGAGACACCGGTGGTCAGGTGGACGTTCAGGCTGTTCTTGTCCTTAAGAGTGGTAGCCCCGCCGGCAACTGTCACGGCGCCACCGAAGTCGTTGGCGGCGTTGTCCAGATCAACGGTCTGCCCGGCAGCATCGATGGCCATTGTGCCGCCTACTTTGAGGGCGCCGCCAGTCTGGCTGACCGCGCCAGTGGTATTAACCGTCAGACTGGCGGTGTCGCTCCCGGAAACATCCACGGTAGTTCCGGTCAGGACGGTGGTTTCCGTGGTGTTCAGAGCCACGGCCAGGCCGTTCTTGTCGGTGATCTGCGTCGCGGCCCCGTTCACTGTCACCTTGCCGCTGAAGTCGTTGCCCGCTTTATTCAGGGTCACGGCCTGCCCGGCAGCGTTGATGGTGGTCGTGTCACCTACAGCGAGGACGCCACCCTCTTGGCTGACCGTCCCACCGGCATTGGCCGTCAGGTCGGCGGTAGCGGTCCCGGAGATATCCAGGGTAGAGCCGGCGGTCAGGACTGTATCGCCCGTGGTATTCAGTGCCACTGTCAGGGCGTTCTTGTCGGCAATCTGTGTCGCGGCCCCGTTCACTGTCACCTTGCCGCTGAAGTCGTTGCCCGCTTTATTCAGGATCACGGCCTGCCCGGCAGCGTTGATGGTGGTCGTGCCACCTACAGCGAGAACGCCACCGTCTTGGCTGACCGCCCCACCGGCATTCACCGTCAGGTCGGCGGTGTCGCTCCCGGAGACATCCAAGGTAGTGCCGACGGTCAGAACGGTAGTGCCTGTTGTGTTCAGCGCTACGGTCAAAGCGTCCTTGTCGGTGATCTGCGTTTCTCCACTCGATACGATGTTTAACGTCGTGAAGTCGTTGTTGGCTTGCGCCAATGTCACCGTGCCAGTCCCGGCCGTAACCGTTGTCGCCCCCGCAGAGATCGCTCCACCCGTCTGGACTACTGCGGCATTTGTTGTCGTCAGTCCCAGAGTCCCGTCGGCTGTCACATCGTTGGACAGGATAATTCCCGTTGTTCCCGTCATGGAAACGTTGTTGCCGTCCACGACTCCAACATTCAGGTTCCCTGCGGTCGCAGCCAAATCTACATCACCAGTTGTCCGTATCGACGAGACAGTGAGGGTTCCTGAAGTCGCGGATATTCCGGAAAGCTGGGTCCCACTACCGATAGCGCCACTGATATTCAATGTAGTCGTCGGCGCTCCTGAAATCGTTAGATTCTTCTCTCCATCGATGTTACCGGAGAGGGTTAAATTCCCATTGTTGATTCCTATGCGGGAATCCAAGGCCAGTAGGATGTCGCTACTCACTGTGGTGTTATTGGCACTTTGTAAAGCACCACCTCCGTTAACGCCGCTACCGTTGAGCGTTATAAGACCGGCTGCAAGACTAACGTTGTCAACCAAAAGAGTTGCGCCGTTCATTACGGCTACTCCGCCCGTTATCGAACCCAAGGCATTGGAATTTGCCGCTGTCAGCGTCCCGTCGGCGATTATCGTCCCGCCACTGTATGTATTCGCACCCGCCAGGGTCAGGTTCGCGGCGTTCGTCTTCTTCACGCTACCCGTTCCGCTGATCACGCCCACATATGTGCCGTCCGCACTCTGGTCGAAGACCAAGGCCGCATTGTCGACGATGTTGCCCTGCAGGCTCTGCGTGGTGCCGGTCAGCGTCCCGCCGCTTATTGTCGTGCCACCGCTGTATGTGTTGGCACCCGATAGCGTGACATTACCGCTGTGCAGCTTCGTCACGCTGCCGGTTCCTCTGATCTCACCCGCATATGTACCATTTGCACTCTGGTCGAAAACCAACTCCGCATTATCTACGATATCTCCCTGCAAGCTCGTGGTGGTGCCCGTCAGCGTCCCGCCACTTACCGTCGTCCCGCCGCTGTACGTGTTGGCACCCGATAACGTGACATTGCCGCTGTTCAGCTTCGTCACGCTACCCGTTCCACTGATCACGCCCGCATATGTGCCGCCCGAACTCTGGTCGAAGACCAACGTGGCATTATCTACGATATTCCCCTGCAGACTCGCGGTGGTACCCGTCAACGTCCCGCCATTTGCGTGTGTCCCGCCACTATAAGTATTCGCCCCCGATAGCGTGACGTTGCCGCTGTTTGCCTTCGTCATGCTGCCGGTTCCACTGATCGTGCCTGCATATGTGCCATCGGTGGTTTGGTCGAAGACCAACGCAGCATTATCAACGATATTTCCCTGCAGGCTTGTGGTGGTACCCGTCAACGTCCCGCCATTGACGTTTGTCCCTCCACTATAAGTATTCGCCCCCGATAGCGTGACGTTGCCGCTGCTTAACTTCGTCATGCTGCCGGTTCCACTGATCACGCCTGCAAACGTACCATCGGCACTTTGATCGAAGACCAAGGACGCGTTGTCGACGATATTCCCCTGCAGGCTCGTTGAGGTTCCCGTCAATGTCCCGCCGTTTACTATCGTCCCGCCGCTGTATGTGTTCGCTCCCGATAGCGTGACGTTGCCGCTATTCACCTTCGTCACACTGCCGGTTCCACTGATCACGCCTGCGTATGTGCCATCCGAACTCTGATCGAAGACCAAGGACGCATTGTCTACGATACTCCCTTGGAGGCTCGCGGTGGTGCCAGTCAGCGCCCCGCCGTTTACCGTCGTTCCACCACTGTATGTATTCGCACCCGATAGTGTGACATTGCCGTTATTCACCTTCGTCACACTGCCGGTTCCGCTGATCACGCCTGCAAATATGCCGTCCGTGGTCTGATCAAAGACCAAAGCAGCATTGTCAACGATGTTCCCCTGCAAGCTCGCGGTAGTACCAGTCAGCGTCCCGCCCGATATTGTTGTCCCACCATGGTATGTATTCGCACCCGATAGCGTCACATTGTCGCTACTAAGCTTCGTCACGCTACCAGTTCCACTGATCACGCCTGCAAATGTGCCGTCGGTGGCTTGGTCGAACACCAACGCAGCGTTGTCGACGATGTCTCCCTGCAGGCTCGAGGTGGTACCAGTCAGTGTCCCGCCATTTATCGTCGTCCCGCCGCTGTACGTGTTGGTACCTGATAGCGTGACATTACCGCTGTTTGCCTTCGTCACGCTGCCGGTCCCGTTGATCTCGCCCGCATACGTCCCGTTCGAACTTTGATCGAAGACCAACGCCGCATTATCTACGATGTCTCCCTGCAGGCTCGTGGTGATGCCCTTCAGGGTACCGCCGCTTACCGTCGTCCCGCCGCTGTACGTGTTAGCTCCCGAGAGTGTGACCGTGCCGCCGGTGCTCTTGGTTAAACCCACCGTGCCACCTAGAGCCGCGCTCACCGTCCCCGATTGAACGTCATAGTCGGTTGCAGAGATCAGAGCACCCTTCACCGTTGATGAATCGACTATCGATCCCGACACCAGGGACACGCCGTTTACCGCATCTGTATGTCCGGCCAGATCAAGTGTCCCGCCGTTTACCGTGACGTTTGTTCCGCTCGGAAGCGCATTGTCTGCACCTGTTGCCAGCGTTCCGACATTGACGTTTGTCCCGCCGCTGTACGTGTTCGCTCCAGAGAGGGTGACCGTGCCGCCGGTGCTCTTGGTTAACCCAACCGTGCCACCGAGAGCCGCGCTCACTGTCCCCGATTGGACGTCGTAGTCGGTTACGGAGGTCAGAACCCCGGTCCCTATCGAATCGACTATCGATCCCGTCATTAGCGAGACGCCGTTTACCGCATCCGCGTACCCCGCCAGATCCAATTTCCCGCCGTTTACCGTGACGTTTGTTCCGCTCGGAAGCGCATTGTCTATGCCTACTGCCAGCGTTCCGCCGTTGACGTTTGTCCCGCCGTTGTACGTGTTCGCTACTGATAGCGTGACCTTACCAGCACCTGACTTGGTCACGCTGCCGTTGCCGCTGATCACGCCTGCATAGGTGCCATCCGTGGCTTGGTCGAACACCAACGCAGCGTTGTCGACGATGTCTCCCTGCAGGCTCGTGGTGGTACCCGTCAGTGTCCCGCCGCTTACCATCGTACCGCGGCTGTAAGTGTTGACACCTGATAGCGTGACATTGCCGCCAGTGCTCTTGGTTAGGCCTACCGTGCCACCTAGAACCGCACTCACCGTCCCCGATTGAACGTCGTAATCGGTTGCGGAAATCAGAGCCCCCTTCACCGTTGATGAATCGACTATCGATCCCGACACCAGCGATACGCCATGTACCGTATCCGTGTGCCCGGCCAGATCCAGTGTCCCGCCGTTTACCGTGACGTTTGTACCGCTCGGAAGCGCATTGTCTGCCCCTGTTGCCAGCGTTCCGACATTGATGTTTGTCCCGCCTCCGTACGTGTTCGCTCCCGAGAGGGTGACCGTGCCCCCGGTGCTCTTGGTTAAACCCACCGTGCCACCGAGAGCTGCGCTTACCGTCCCCGATCGAACGTCATAGGCGGTTGCGGAGGTCAGAACCCCGGCCCCTACCGAATCGACTATCGATCCTGACACCAGCAACACGCCATGTACCGTATCGGTGTGCCCGGCCAGATCCAACGTGCCGCCGTTAACCGTGACGTTTGTGTTATTCGAAAGCACGTTATCCGCGCCCTCTGCCAGCGTCCCGTTGCTTATCGTCGTCGCGCCACTGTACGTATTCGCACCTGATAGTGTCACTATGCCGACACCCGTTTTTGTCAGGCTGCCGGCCCCCCTGATCACATCTGCATATGTGCCGTTCGTGGTTTGGTCGAAGACCAAAGCTGCGTTGTTTGTAATATTCCCCTGCAGGCTCGCGGTGGTACCCGTCAGCGTCCCGCCGCTTATCGTGGTCCCGCCGCTGTATGTGTTTGCTCCTGAAAACGTGACATTACCGCTGTTCGCCTTGGTAACGCTGCCGGTGCCACTGATCGCGCTTGCATATGTGCCGTTTGTCGTTTGGTCAAATACCAGCGCCGCGTTATTTGCGATATTCCCCCGCAGGCTTGATGTTGTGCCTGTCAGTGTCCCCGCATTTATCGTCGTCCCGCCGCTGTATGTATTCGCCCCGGAGAGAACGAAGTTCCCTGCCCCCTCTTTAATAAGAGCCCCACTACCGGCGATAACCGCTCCTGCTGCCTGGCTACCGTCGATATTCGTGTCGATATGCAAGCCACCTGTCCCGACGGTTATTGTACCTGCCGTCTGATTGACACTTCCTGTGGATGCGGTAAGAACGAGACTGCTCACACCGGTCAGCGATATGCTGCTACTAATATCCACTCCTTTTGCATTAAGAGTCACGTTGCCAGACGCTGTCCGTGTGAGGCTGTTGGTGACGTAAATGTTGTTGTGAGCCGATATTGTTAAATCGTTGCCGTTATGGAGGATGCCGGCAGCTCCAAATGTAATGTCGCCGATTCCTGAACCGCCGGAGATACCGACTGTCGTCACTGTTACATCACCTGACTGAAGGCCCCCATCGATGGTAGACCACGAAATATGGGCGTCATTACCGCTCGGTTTGAAGGGAGAAGATGAGTTGACATTGTAGTCGCTTGCGTTGTCAATCGTCAGATCCCGAGGGTCGATGAGCCATTGCCCAACTTTGCCATTAGAGGCACCTACATTGGGTGCACTCTTGACTGAGAACGCACCATGGGATGACGTCTCAACAAAACCACCATCCCCCCCTGCAATGCCACCTTGGGCGCTGATGGTGCCTTCCATCACCAGGGAATCATTTCCCCACACAGCCACCTGCCCGCCGTTGCCTTTTGTCAAGGCATCCGCAGTCACGCTGGCCCCCTGCTCCCCGTAGGTCATGGAGGCGTTCTGTTCCGGTCCTGCACCGTGGAAGTTCCCACCAATGAGGACCGTCCCCCCGCCGGCAACACCCGATGCGTCAACCCTCGCGCCGCTGAAAAGCCCCACCTTGTTACCGAGAAGCTTGACTGTGCCGCCGGTTTCGCCGCTGTTCTTCCCCGAGGCGTCCAGGGTACCGCTGTTGGCCACGATGCCGTTCTCGCCACCGTCCAGGTAGATGGAGCCGTTCTTCTCCACGATGGAACGGGCCTGGATGATCCCTTCGTTGTTGACTACATTCTTCAAGAGGTCAGTGGCGACCCGGGCGGTCAGCACCACCTGGCCACCGTCGGCGGTGATGGTGCCGCTGTTCTTGACCCCAAGGGCATCGGCTGCGGCCTTGTCGCTCACCACCAGGTCAATCAGGTCGCTGCCGGCGAAGTTGAGGGTGATTGCATCCCCGGAGGCCAGATGGACCTTGCCCAGGTTGGCGATAATGGTCCCTTCGTTGCTGACAGTCGGGGCGGCCAGCACCACGTAGCCCCCGTCTGCCACCTGGATGTTTCCCTGGTTGATGATGGACGCCAGCGAACCGGGAGTGCCGCTGAGGACATTCTTGCCAGCCATGAAATCATCGGTGCCTATGTTCATGGTGGAGGCGAGGAAGCTGCCGGTCTGCACCTGGGCACCGGCACCTACCAAAAGCCCATTCGGGTTAATCACCCAAACCTGGCCGTTACTGGAGAGCTTGCCGTAGATGAGGGAGGGGTCCTGACCGGTGACCCGGTTCAGAGCGATCGAGTCCCGTCCCGGCTGGACGAACTTTACCGTCTCATTGGCGCCAATGCCGAACCCGGTCCAGTTGATGGCCGTCCGGGTCGATGACTGGTTTATGGTCATGGAGGTGGCATTAGATTGGGAAATAGTGGCGCTGCCGCCGACCACGGTGCCGTTCTGCGGCAGGGCATGGGCAGGAGAGGCAGAGAGGGCAGAGGCAAGGGTCAGGGTGCCGGCCGCAGTAACAGCCAGTTTTAAAGCACCAGCGGCGCTACCGGCTACGTTATCGCCATAGCCGAGCGCCAAATGCCCCTGCTGGGCTATCCGTCTGCTACGCTGCCGCCGGGCCTTAGTCTTTTTAGTCCTTTTTGCCATCTTTCCCTCCCTGCCGATGTGCCTGATATAAAACAGACCAGATCAACGTAACCTGGTGATGATGTTATTGTCCTGAGACACGTAAAGACTGGAGCCATCGGTAGTTATGCCGCCTGTAGACCAGAGAGTTCCGAGACTGCCACTGACCGAAAGCGTTGAAACCTCCCCAGTGGCTATGACAATCTTGCGGATTGTTGGCACTATTGCTGTCTTTTTGCGATCGGTCACGTAGAGGTTGATTCCATCTGTGGTGATACCACTATCCTCATAAAAACTGGCCGCGGCACCGATGCCATCAGCGTCTCCCCATACACCGGCGGTGCCGGCCACGGTGGTCACGGCACCTGTGGCGATCACAACCTTGCGGATAGTCGCGCCGTCGGTAACAAAAAGATTGGTTCCATCTGTGACTATACAGAGAGGCATATCCAGACGCGCAGCGGTCCCGATACCATCCGTGGAGCCTGCGATGCCATGTGCACCGGCCAAAGTGGTGACTTCACCAGTGGCTATGACGATCTTGCGAATCGTGCTGTCATTATCGTCTGCCACAAAAAGATTGATTCCGTCCGTCGTAATGCCATAAGGGTCCATGAAGCGGGCGGCCGCACCGACACCATCAGCAGAGCCTTTGCTCCCGGCAGTGCCGGCCAGGGTGGTTACAGCGCCAGTAGCGATCACTACTTTACGGATCGTACTATTGGCCGAGTCAGCCACATAAAGATTCGTTCCGTCCGTAGTGATGCCGTAAAATTCAGAAAACCTCGCTGCAGCACCGGTACCGTCGGCCGAACCGGAGATACCGGCCGAGCCGGCAAGCGTCGTTACGGCTCCTGTGGCAATGACAACCTTGCGAATCGTAAAGCTATTTGTGTCTAAGATATAAAGGTTTGTCCCGTCCGTAGTCATAGCCCAAGGGGCATTAAATCTGGCTGCTGCCCCAAGGCCATCAGACGAACCTGCGAGACCAGCAGTGCCTGCTATTGTGGTTAAAGTACCAGTCAGAACGAGTTCCTTCCCCTGTATTGCCCCCCCTTTCAGGCTAGGGCCAGCGCTATTGCCTGTGCCACTGCCACCGCCACAACCGGCAGCCAACGCTATGGCCATCAAAACCAGAATCCGGCTAAGAATGTTTCGAGTTTTCATCCATATCCTCCGTTCAGTTGTCCCAATCAATACTGTTACGCCAGTAATGACGTGGTGCGATGTTCCAAACCTTTGTATTGTAGTAGTCCTGCTGGTACCGTGTGCTCACTTCCGCAGCATTAGGATGCAGTGTCTTTCCTATTTCTGGCTCAATATATTTCTTGTTCGTTCGAGGGTTATTGGTTGCTTTATGCTGAATGGCTTTCTTTTTTCGGGTGGGATCGATGTGATCCCCTGTAAAGGTACCGTTCAACACTTTCTCGATATTATCAGCAATAGGAATTACTCTTGTTTTTGAGAGGTTCAAACCGCCATGATCTTTGGCATCGCCATCTAATCTTCCGGGCCCATCATGGTGGTATTGGTAGATCTTTTCTTCTTCCTCTGTGCCTGAGTGCCCACGCTTATTTGCGATCTTTTTGTTCCTAAGAAAATACCTAACAAGCGCATCGACGTTGCTGCCTATGTCAAATCTATTTGTGTCATTCAAGCCGAAATCTCGTCCAGTACCGTCGAGAAATTGTCCTATACCTGCCGCTGTCTGGTTAGATGCTGCATCTGGATTAAAGCCAGATTCTACATAAGCCATCGCCAAGACATCTGCTATCTGACGCGTGTTCAACTGATATGTTTTCGCCGTGCTGATTATCGTATCAATGACTTTTTTCTGAACATCCGGTTTTGCATCGCCCCAAATACGACTATTCCCAGCAGGCCTACCCGGAGTTTTAACAATAGGTTCAGTGTAATGTGACTTTGCCGTAACCTTCTTATATCCTGAGCCTTTATTGGCCGTCATCGCACTGTAATTAATCACAGTTTCGCCCTAATACTTCCTTCTGAGTGGAATATCTATGAAAGATGACCTCGGCCAAGTCTTAGGCAATCCCAGTTTTGTATATATTTTTGAAAAACGTTCGTAAGCGTCTTTAGCATTACGGTCACTGGTCAGCTTCTTACCATTCAAATCAAATAGTTCTGACCATTCACATTCCTCACAATTTCCTCCATTATTATGATTTATCAAAATATAGTATTGTGATTTACCCTTTACACAAGCAAACGCCGTAGCAAGAGAATAATCTCCGGGTTTGCCTAAAGTATTTATTGTATTTGGGTTGCTTATGCCAATGGTTCTAAACTCAAATTGCTGTTTTGTACAAGATGGCAGCACATCTGAGTCAGCATAACATTCAGTGATAACTGAAACATTTGTATTTCCACATACCGTTTTTGCACTCTTTGAATACAATTCTTCAGCACCGGCAATACCTGCTAAGGAAAATAGCAGAACGATAAATATCGTTGAACTCACACATCTATAATCCTGTTGCAGTCCTATCATCACTTCACCTTCAAATCTATTGATGATCCAGTGATAATTCATGTCAAGCAGCCAGCTGCCAGCTCACCGAGGTACCGTTTTCGCCGCCATCCAGGAAGATGGCGCCGTTTTTCTCCACGATGGAACGGGCCTGGATGATCCCTTCGTTGTTGACCACATTCTTCAAAAGGTCGGTGGCGACACGGGCGGTAAGCACCACCTGCCCGCCATCGGCAGTGATGGTGCCTCTGTTCTTGACCCCAAGGGCATCGGCGGCGGCCTTGTCGCTCACCACTAGATCGATCAGGTCGCTGCCGGCAAAGTTGAGGGTGATCGCATCCCCGGAGGCCAGATGGACCTTGCCCAGGTTAGCGACAATGCTCCCTTCGTTACTGACAGTCGGGGCGGCCAGCACCACATAGCCGCCGTCAGCCGCCTGGATGTTCCCCTTGTTGATGATGGACGCCAGCGAACCAGGTGTACCGCTCAGGACGCCCTTACCAGCCATGAAATCATCGGTGCCGATATTCATGGTAGAAGCCAGAAAGCTGCCGGTCTGCACCTGAGCACCGGCTCCCACCAAAAGCCCGTTCGGGTTTATCACCCAGACTTGGCCGTTACTGGAGAGCTTTCCGTAAATAAAGGAGGGGTCCTGACCGGTGACCCGGTTGAGGGCAATAGAGTTGCTCCCCGGCTGGATGTATCTTACCGATTCGTTGGCACCGATGCTGTACCCGGTCCAGTTGATGGCCGCCCGGTTGGAGGACTGGTTGATGGTCATGGTGGCGGCGTTGGTTTGCGAGATGGTGGCGTTGCCGCCGACCACGGTGCCGTCCTGCGGCAGGGCATGGGCAGGAGAAGCGGAGAGGGCAGAGGCAAGGGTCAGGGTGCCGGCCGCTGCACCAGCCAGTTTCACTGCATCAGCGACGTTACCGGCTATGTTATCGCCATAACAAAGCACCAGATGCCGCTGTTGGGCTATCCTCTTGCTGCGCTGCTTTTGCGCTTTGGTCCGTTTACTTTTCTTTGCCATGCTCCCCTCCTGTTTCTATCCACCTGCAATTCAATAAACTTTCACAAGTACAACTTGCTGACTAGCTACATACCCTAACCATCACGGCCGGCTGGAGCATTTTGCGGCCTACAACAGGTTCTTCACGACCGCCACACCATTACACATTGTGATGTAGAGCAAGTTGCCGCTGACCGCCACTCCTATCGGATTACTCAGCACCCCAGGCAATGCCCCTGGGACAAAGCCCTCTTGCCCCGCACCCCCGACTACAGTCGTCACCACCCCGGCGGGTGTTATCTTGCGGATGGTGTGGTTTTCGTTATCGGTCACATAAACATTGCCCGCACTGTCGGTGGCAACGCCCTCAGGGTAATCAAAACGCGCTGCGACCCCAGTGCCGTCAACATTGCCCGAGCCACCCATATCCCCGGCAAACAGCGCGAGGGACGTGCCCGGTGTCGAATTCCCAACACCGCCACCTCCGCCACTTCCACTTCAACCGGCAACCACCAACATGGCCACCAGGATCAGCATCCGGCTTAGCACGTTCCAAATTTTCATCTATTTCCTCCTGAGAGTTGAGCATTTTTGCTTATCAGTCGTTCCAATCGATTCTGTTCCGCCAGTAAAGGTATGAAGACCTTCAGTTATTACGAGCTTGGAATCCCACGATCTTCAGGGTCGAGGCCAGGAACCTGCCGGTCTGCACCTGGACAACGGCGCGAACGTGTGGATTTTGGTCAAAAGGAGTGGTCAAAGGGGAAGGAAACGAGTCTAATGCAAGAGGGCTAACCTGAGTAACGAGGGCTTCTGAATGGTCCTGATGGAGGGGCCAACAGTGCGACTCTATCGAGGTAAAACCAGCATGCTTTTGCCACCACAATTTGCAGCCATTTCAATTGTTCATAGTCATCCAAAAATCTGTCGGTTACAGATCGATAACAAAAATATTAATCTGTTGCCGCCAGTGAAAGCGGTTTAACAATTAAAATACAACACAACTGTAAAAAATTTTTACAGTTGTAAAAATTTTTTACAGTTGTATGTTCTCAATATGACAAAGTTTTTACAAAGTTAAAACATTGTTAAAAAAGAAACAAGACAATTTGAATTATTTTTAGTTAATTATTTTATCTGTATATGTTTAGACTATGGCTATAAGTTAATTAAAATAGAAGCGCGGTGAATTCGATGGTGGGTAAGGTTTAGATTTGTTTCCGTACACCCGATTTCGAGTCAGGCACCACATCGTCCATTCGAACACCTCTCCGGAATTTGCGCCAATCCCCCTCAGCTCTCACCTTCCGCCCCCGGGGCACACATTTCATTGATCATCCGCACCTTGGCCATGTATAGCTTGGCCAGGTTCATGTTCACCACCGCCACTTCCTGGCTGATCTCGCCGCTGACCTTTTCGCTCATTTGCAGGGCCGCCAGAAGACAGGACTCGGCCTCATCAAATTCCCGGCGCAGGGTGTGAATGATGCCGAGGTTGTTCAGTGCGGTGACCGTGTGTTTGTGCCGCCGGCCGAACGCCTTCCGGCTCAGGCCGAACAGCTTCTCGGCGGCGGCAAGAGCCTGATCCATGCTGTTGTCGCGGGTCAACTGCACCACTTCCCGATTCAGCGCTTCCCACTCCTGGTCGTCAATCTTCTTGCGTCGAAACCACATATCACCGGCCCTTGTGAACCCCGTAATTGCCTGCATCGCCTAAAACGAAAGAGTCGCCACGAAAGTCGTCCGGCCGTTGCGGGCCTCGTACCCGCCATTCTTGGAGGGGACCGCCCAATCGAGCTTGAAGGAGAAGAACTGCCCGCCATACAGCCGCACGCCAGCACCCAGGCCGGTCAGGTAATCCGCGTCCCTTTCTCCGGCAGTCGCATCGGTGACGAAGGCGCCGCCATGGTCTACAAACATGGCAAACTTGATGGTATCACCCACCTTCTGCTTGAAGATGGTCGCTTCCGGGAATATCGGCGACACGGCAAGCTCGGCGGAGAGGTAGTAGCCGCTGTCGCCGCCGACCGCTGCCGGGGTGTACCCGCGGACGGTCCCGTCGCCGCCGATCAGGAACTGTTCCGGCACCAGCAGCCGGTCGGGGGAATACTGTGCCCCGCCCCTGAGGATGATATGGTTGTAACCGGGGAGTTTCTGGATGCGCATGGCGTCCAGGTTAAACTTGTGAAAAGAGTCGGAGGCTCCCGCCCGGCTGGGCGAGGGGACATCGTTCTCCTCGGTGCCGCCGAAGAGGCTTCCCAGGCCGGCTGCATAGCTGAAGCCCAGGAAGTTCCGCCCCAGGAACCTGTCGGTCTTGGTGTAGTAGGCGTTGAGGATGATCTTGCGAATGGCGTCCCGGCTCCGCGGCCCATCCAGCAGGTCCTCCTTGGTATCGATGAATTCGGTGCCGAGCCGGATATTCAGTATCTCGTCTCTCTTCCTGATGAACGGCCGGGATGCATAGAAGCCGAAGACATTGCCCCGCCCCTGCAAGGCAAGGGGGGCCAGGATGCCGCCGGCGGTGTAGATGCTGTTGGTGTAGTACCCTCCCACCTGCGTGCCGCATCCGCCGATGGGGAGCAGGTATTCAACCCGGCCGAAGGAGAGCCGGTCAAAGTCGATCCGATCGACACCGGTTACCCCGCGCAACAGAAGCGCGTCACCGCTGGTGAGCAGGTTGCCGGCGTTCAGGTTTACGCTGACCCGTTTTTTGCTGGTCGTTTCCGAGCCGAAGTTGTCGTAGGAAATGCTCCCCGAAATGGGGAACCGGTCGGCGACCGCGGCGATCAGATCGGTTGTGCCGGCTTCCTTCCCCGCCTTGAGCGATGCCTTGACCGCCAGAGAGGGGTAGTCGTTCAGGATGAGCAACTCTTTTTCGAGGGTTTCCTCGTTTAACGAGCGGTCTCTTCTGACCTCGTTCAGATGGCGTTTGATGAAGGCCGTGCTGTAGCTCTTGTTGCCGGTGACCAGTATCTCTCCCACCCGCCCCTCGACCACCTGGATCGTCACCACGCCGTCGATGATCCCCTGAGAAGGGACATAGGCATTGGCGATCAGGTATCCCGCTTCCCGATATTTCGCCGTTACGAGTTCGGCGACGTTCCAGATCTCTTCCAGGGACAGCTCCTTGCCCACGGCCATTGCCGTGGCGGAATCCAATGTGGCCGCATCGAGCAGCGTGTTCCCCTGGATGTCGAACTTCCTGACCAACACCTTCTTTGCCCCTTCCGCTTCCACTGGAGCCGGCTTCTTCACCTCCTGCTCGATCACCGGCTGTTCGCGCTTTTTGATTTGCGCCGGTATCTGGTCTTTGTCCTGGAGTATCTGATACATCTGACCGGGAGCCGTCCCTTCTGCGTGAACGGTGCCCGCCAGTGCAATTACCCCCAGGGACAAGGCAAGAACCGCGCTGCGCTTCGTAATCCTCATCATGGAAAAAACCCCTCCTGCATAATAAATTGCGATTACCCCGAAAATTGGGGCAATACGTCTGTGATTTTTCGAATCTGCTCCCAGGACGCTACAAGACCGGTCCATCGAGTATTCAAGACGGTCAAGGGCGGAGCTTTGCAACGGAAGTTCCGGGTCCCACGGTCAGCAAATCTGGTCGCACATGAATTTTCTGGAGATCTTCAATGGATGGAAACTAGCTGCGGAGGTGTCCCTGAGGTGTGGCAGATGCGATCGCCTGCTCCAACATTGTTGATTCTTCTGTAATCGTAACGACGTTCAAAATGCACGTACCGCTTTTACGCTTTAATTCATTTACACTAACAAAAGCGTAACATAGCTGAAATCACGCGTAGTTATGGCATTTTTCAGTTCTAATGTCAATAATTATATGGTTATTTACTAATACAGTCCTGTTAATTTGAGCGTTCCAAGTTGAATTGATTGACTTCTGAATGCGGATGGCTTGCCGACAGCCTGAGCGGCTTGGCATTTCGGAGCGGCAATAAATGAGGAAATGTCTGGGGAATCGGGTTTGGTGGGGTGCCCTGCAAAAGATCGACGGACAAAAAAAGGGGTTGCCGTTGCGGCAACCCCTTTTTTGCTTATATCCCTGCTATCTGCCTAATGGGCCCCCCCAGTCAGGAAGGCGAAGAGCATCAGGGCAACAAGGGTCAGGCCGGTGATGACGGCGATGAAACCGAACGTCTTGACGATGAAGTCATAGGCAATGCCGCTGGTGTGCTTGGCCCTGAACTGCTCGGTTATGCCTTGCTCCTCGTAACGTTTCCACTGGTCGCCACGCTCTTCCACGAACTCATGCTTGGACATCTGCCCGTTGAAGATGACGAAGTCCATGGGGAACTTCTCCGGCCGGCCGTGGGTATTGAAGAAATGGACGGTGAAGATGAAGCCGGTGGCAAGCAGGGCCTCGTCGGAGTGGACGATGGTCGCCACGTTGAACGCCCAGCCCGGGAGGAAGTAGCCGAAGAACTCGGGGAACCAGAGCATCAGGCCTGATCCGCCGATGGCAAACATACCCCAGAAGACGGCGATGAAGTCGAATTTCTCCCAGTATGTCCAGCGCTCGAAGGTCGGTTTCGGCCCCCGGAACAGGAACCAGCGGACCATGCCGGTGACGTCTTTGATATCCCTGAAGTTCGGCATCAGCGAGTCGGGACCGAACATCCTCTGCAGGAAGTTCCCCTTGATATCCTTCCTGATGAAGAGGAAATGGATACTCAGGAAAATAGCACCGGAGAAGTAGACAAAGGTGATTCCGGCGCAGATTCTGTGGATGAAGCCGGCGTTGGCGGAGCCGCCGTACAGCTGCATGAACAGCTTGGCCCAGACCTGGTCGCTGAATTTGAGCGGCAGACCGGTCAGAGAGAGTCCGAGGAAGCTGATGATGACCAGCAGGTGCAGGAAGATGTGCCGTCTCTTGAAGCGGCGGTATACCTTGTGGCCATCGGGCACGACATGCTCGATGTGACCTTCCATGATTGCGGCGGCCTTTTCACGATTCTCCACGAAGCCGCGGAACATCCAGAGCAGCGAGTGGAGCCAGAAGACCGCAAAGGTGCCGACCAGCAGGCCGGTCATGGCAAGGAAGGTATAGTAGAGTATCGGGAATTTCTCCCTGTCGGTATGCTCGCCGTGGGCGTAGAACTTCGTAAAGAGCGGCGTTGCATTTTTATGGCATTTGGCGCAGGTGTGCACCAGGTTCTGCGGGTTGACGCTTGATTTCGGGTCCTTGGCAGGAAGGACCTCATGGGCGGTGTGGCAGTCGGCACAGCCCGCCACCTTCTCCGGAAAACCGAGACGGTAGTTCTTGCCGTGATAGCTCTCCATGTAGGTCTTTACCGCAACGTTGAAGACGCCGTTGCGCTGCATCATCTTCTCGTCGCTGTGGCACTTCAGACATACCTTCGTGTGGAATTCACGGTTGGCATGGGATTTCGGATCGCCCAGCGGCTGGATATCGTGCAGGTTATGGCAGTCGTTGCAGGCAGCCGAATCCTGGTTACCGGCCGCAACGGCCTTGCCGTGGATGGAGTTGCGGTAGACCGCTTGCTTGTCGTGGCACTGGATACACTTGGCGACCACAAGCCTCTTGTCTTTTTTCCAGTAGGTATGCGTATGGATGTCGGTGTGACAGTCGGCACATCTTACGTCGTTCTGCACATGGACGCTGTTGTAATATTCAGCGTTTTCCTTTTTGTGGCAACGTTCGCAGTGAACCTTACCGACCTTGACCTCACCTTTCATATGCTTGGTTAGGTCCGTAATCTCCACGTGACAACTGGTACAGGCATTTTTGCCATGGACTGACGCCGCAAAAGCGGCAGCGGAAATCTTGTTGCCGTGGCAGCCTAGGCATGTGGCCGGGTCAATGGCCATCCCCTGCTCTGCAGCCGCCGGCCTGACCACGGCCAGGAACAGCAACAGGGCTGGGAGCATTCTGGTCAACATCTGAAACATGAAAACAACCTCCTGATCTAGAGATAAAATAAGCGTTTGCAAAACGCAGTATTATAATTTATAATTTCCCAACATCCCACCTTAAACAAATCACGTTAAATCTTAAGTTGTCACGTCAAATCAATTAGTTAAAACTCCTGCCAAATATAAAACATTATTTAATTCTTGAACAAAATTAAATGAATAGGCGCAAATAGGTGAAATAGTAATATGCGGGAGGATAAAAAGCAATAAAAATGTATATAAAATGTATACACTAAGCCTTATTCATCGGGAGAACCACCAGGCAAGATTTTCAGGGCGGGATGGATGAACTCTTCTCAGGGCTCGGAAGCGGAAACGACAATGCCTTCGGCAACGGCAAATTCCAGGAATGACGCCGCTTCGTCTGCGGGGAGGCCGATGCCGGCGGCGATCTCCCTGGGGGAGCGCTTGGAATCCAGACCTCCCAGCAACCGGTAATACGGTTCAATGAGCGATTCTGTGAAAACCTCGTTTCCCCGCGGATAGATGACGGCGCACGAACCGTCGGCAACGAAGCAGTCGGCAAATTCCCGCAGGTCGATGTCGCCCGACTCCAGGATATCGTATATCTCGTAATTGAACCGCGCCATCCTGGCGGACGACGATACCGAGAGCGGCTCATCGAGCAGGTTCATCCGCGCCAGATCCCGGTCGGTGGGGAGTTCCGGCGCCGGCGAAAGAAGGGCCGCCGCATAATAGTAATGATAATCAACCAGGTCGAGAACAACGGCCAAAAGCTTGCCTTTTTTCCTTTCAGCGAAAAGGTCGCGCAGGAAATCCCGTTGCATTTGCCAGATCCGTGCATCGGAAAACCGCTCTTCGACGACCTCCCCCCCCTCCTTCGCTGCCAGCCACAGCCTGAAACCGTCGAGAAAGGCGGAGGGACGCATCTTCAGCGGGGCCAGAACCGCGTTGAACCAGGCGACCGCCTTTCCCCGGCTGTAAAAGATATCGCAGGCAGCGGCAAGCCCCCTGGCAGCGCGCATCTCCCCTTCTGAAAAGGTCTCCGAACTGATCACGGTATAAGGCGGCCCGGGCAGGTATCCGAGACCGAGCTCGTCCGCCCTGGCGGAAAGCCTCGTGCCGGGGAGCACCGCCAGAGGGAAGATGTCCAGATGGTTTGGGTAAAGCCCCAGGGCAAAATCGAGACTGGCGGAAAAACCCTCGCCCGTGTCCCCGGGAAGGCCGTAGATCAGGTCGAAGCCGAAAACGGCCCCCGCTTCGTTCAGCAGGGCGATTTTGTCCAGGAAATCCGCCGGGCTGAAGATCCTTCCCACCTTCCGCTGGATCTGCGGGTCGGCGCTTTGCAGTCCTATCTGGAGAGAACAGGTTATCTGCGCGAAGAGGCCCGCCAGGTCCCGGTCGATGAATTCGCTGCGGATCTCGAAATGAAAATGGATGTGGGGCGCGTTCCTTTTAATCAGCCGCAAGATCTCCTTCGCCCGCTTCATGTCCTGGTTGAACGTGGAATCGAGAACGAAGACCTGCGTAACACCCCGCCGGGCAAACAACCGCAGCTCCGCCCCGATCCGCTCCAGGGAAAAGCGGCGCACCCCCGCCCCCCCCTTATTGTCGAAGCAGAAATCACAGGCAAAATCGCACCCACGCGAAAGTTGCCAGAGAACGCCGCACCGGTCGCCCAGCGGCAATATGCCGCCGAGATAGGGTGAAGGGAGCGTGTCCAACCGCTCCACCGGTTTGCGCGGGACATGCTCGAATGCACCGTCCCTCCTCGAAGTGACCCCCATGATGCCGGAGACGGAATCCCCGGCGCACAGCCGCCCCGCCACCTCGCGAAACGTCTCCTCCCCCTCACCCGTGATGATGAAGTCCAGGCAGGAGCCGTCGAGGACTCCCGCCGCATCCGCTGACGCCTCGGGCCCGCCGGCGAATATGGTCAGCTGCGGTTTGCGGCGGCGTAGAATTGCCGCCGTCTCCAGGCAGAGCGCCCTGTTCCAGACGTAGACGGAGAAACCGACCGCATCGGGATTCTCGGCGAGGATGCCGGCCGCGCACTCTTCCGCCGGCTGGACGAGGAAAAAATCGGCAAGCGAAACCGACACCCTGTTTGAAAGGGCTTGATCGGCGCAGAGATACGCCTTGAGAAAGGCGTTGGCTAAAGGAACGGCTTGCGGGGACGGGGAGGTATGTATGGCAGCGAGGACTACGCGCAAAAGATGCTCCGGGAGAAGGGATAAATGGGGTTTGACGGCCTATTGGGCTTCCGAAGAACCTGGGCGGGCCTTGATCTTGGGCTTCCCCTCTTCGATGACGACCCTGAATTCTACCCTGTCGCAGTTGTACTTGGCGGATATGGCCGGTTTTTGCTTTTTTATGGCTGAAGCGATCATTTCAGGGGTGACGTTTTTTAACGGCAGGTTGCACGCCTTGCGCGCTTCGATATACTGCTGATATATTTTTTCCACTTCCAGGATGGCGTCCAGTTCATGGGAAGGCTGTGACTGTCTTGCCGATGCCTTATCCTGGTGCATGGCCATTTTAAACCGGTCCCGCGAGTACTTGCCGTCCTCGATGAGCCGGTTGATCCTGCTCCATTTCTGCTTATGGGTGTTGAAGGAGGCCACCAGCGAGTTGAACTTGAATTTCAGCATGGTATTGACGATGTTGACGTTCAGGTATTTCCTGGCAGACCTTTCGACCTCGTCGAGAAGCTTTAACGGTTCGCGTTTTTCCAGGCCGAGGAAGTACTGCTCGTATCTGGTAATCAAGTCATGCAGGCTTTGTTCGAACAGAGCTATGTCTTCTGGCAATCCCATGCGCCCTCCGCAAAAACTATAACCGGAACGTATTGATAAGTAAAGGTAAAAGCTGGTGGACGCGGGCCCGGATCAATCGGATTGCCTTACGCTCCTCCGCAACCGTCTGCCGTTTCCGAACCACGGTTAATTGCTTGACGCGGCGGCAAGTTATTGTTAAAAATGTTGTGATTTTCACGCGTTCACCATCATCGGGAGGGTTGAATGAACAACATCGCTGCAATTGTCCTGGCCGCCGGCAAAGGGACCAGGATGAAGTCGGATATGGTCAAGGTCATGCATCCACTGGGGGGACTCCCCATGGTTTCCTGGCCGGTCATGGCTGCCCGCGAGGCGGGCGCCTCCAGCATCGTTCTCGTTACCGGGCACCAGTCGGAAAAGGTGCGCGACCTCTTTGCCGGACGGGCGGACCTTCGTTTTGCCGCCCAGGATGAACAGCTGGGAACCGGCCATGCGGTCGCCTGCGCCCTTCCCGCCCTGCTCGGCTTCTCCGGCATGGCATTCATCCTCTGCGGTGATGTGCCGCTGATCAGTACCGCTACGCTCAAGGCCATGGCGAAGCAGCACCGCAGCCGCCATGCGGTCATAACCGTCCTGACCGCCGACTTTGCGCAACCGACCGGCTACGGCCGGATCGTCAAGGACGGTGACGGCTTCATCAGGCGCATCGTCGAGGAAAAGGACGCCACCGATGCCGAGCGGTTGATCACGGAGATCAACTCCGGTATATACTGTGTGGAGTCGGATTTCCTGACCGTTGCCATACCCAACCTGAAAAACGACAACGCCCAGAAGGAATACTACCTGACCGACATCATCAAGGAGGCCGCCGGCCTCGGTCTTTTGTGCCAGGCGTTTCCGGTGGCCGACCCCGCCGAAATCATGGGGATCAACGACCGTGTCCAGCTGGCCGAAGCGGGGCAGCTGTTGCGCGGGAGGATCAACCGGTCCCTCATGCTATCCGGCACCACCCTGATCGACCCGCAGACAACTTACATCGACTGGGGGGTGCGGATCGGGAGGGACACCGTCATCCACCCGAACGTCCATATTTCCGGCGGCACCGAAATCGGCAGGCACTGTAAGGTTGAGCCTTCCGTGGTCATCAAGGGGTGCAGGATCGGCGATGGCGTGACCATAAAGACCGGCTCCGTCATGGAGGATGCCGTTGTCCGCGACGACGTCGCCATTGGCCCGATGGCCCATCTTCGCCCCGGCACGGAACTGAAAGCGCATGTGAAGATCGGCAATTTCGTCGAGACCAAGAAGTGCGTCATGGGTGAAGGATCAAAGGCCTCCCACCTCACCTATCTGGGGGATGCGGCCATCGGCACGAACGTCAACATCGGCTGCGGCACCATAACCTGCAACTATGACGGCGTCAAAAAGCACCGGACCGTGATCGAGGACGACGTCTTCGTCGGAAGCGACGTGCAGCTCGTGGCACCGGTCACCGTCGGCCGCAACTCGCTGATAGCGGCCGGGACGACGGTGACCAAAGATATCCCCCCTGATTCGCTCGCCATTGCCAGGACCCCACAGGTAAACAAGGAAGGTTGGAAACTCAAGAAGCGGGACTAGGGATCGGGGATCGGTTTTTCCCGACACCGGAACCCAGATAATGGAGAAAATACCATGTGCGGAATAGTCGGTTACACAGGCAGACAGGAAGCGACGCCCATCATTCTTGACGGTCTGAAGAAACTGGAGTATCGGGGGTACGATTCGGCCGGTATCTGCACCATCCACCACGGTCATGCGGAAACCAGGCGGAGCGAAGGCAAGCTGGTCAACCTGGAGAGGCTCCTGGCAAAGGAACCGATCTCCGGCGCCATCGGTATCGGCCACACCCGCTGGGCGACCCACGGCAAGCCCTCCGAGATCAATGCCCATCCCCACCAGGCCGGCTCGGTGGTGGTCGTCCACAACGGCATCATCGAAAACTACCTGCAACTGCGGGAGGAACTCAGGGCGGGGGGACACACCTTCAAGAGCGAAACCGACACAGAGGTCATCGCCCACCTCACGGAGAAGAAGCTGCTCGAAACCGGTGACTTCGAGAGGGCCGTGCGCCTTGCCCTGGGCGAACTGCGCGGCGCCTACGCGGTCTGCATCCTCTGCGAAAATGAGCCCGGCACCATGATCGCGGCAAAGCAGGGCTCGCCGATGGTGATCGGCCTGGGGGAGGGCGAATATTTCGTCGCCTCCGACATCCCCGCCATCCTCTCCCATACCCGCAACATGGTTTTCATGGAGGACGGGGAAATGGCCGTTTTCAAGGAGGGCCGGGCGATTTTTTCCACCGTCGCCGGCATGCCACTGGTCAAATCCACCCGCTACATCGACTGGTCGCCGCTCATGGCCGAAAAGGGCGGGTACAAGCACTTCATGCTCAAGGAGATATACGAGCAGCCGCGCGCCATCAGCGACACCATCGCCGGCAGGCTGGTGGAGGAAGAAGGGACGGTCTACCTGGAAGACCTCTCCTTAAGCGACGCCGAACTGAAGGCGATCGAGAGGATTTACATCATCGCCTGCGGCACTTCCTGGCACGCCGGCCTCGTCGGGAAGTTCCTCATCGAGGATCATTGCCGGATCCCGGTTGAAGTGGATATCGCCTCGGAGTTCCGCTACCGCAATCCGGTGGTCAACGACAAGACGCTCATGGTGCTCATCTCCCAGTCGGGCGAGACCGCCGACACCCTGGCAGCCATGCGCGAGGCGAAGGCGCGGGGGGGGAAAAACCTTGCCATCTGCAATGTGGTGGACTCCTCCATCGCCAGGGAAGCCGACGGTGTCATCTACACCCATGCCGGTCCGGAAATAGGTGTTGCCTCCACCAAGGCGTTCGTCACCCAGCTTGTGGCGCTCTACCTCTTCACGATCAAGCTCGGCCGCACCGTCGCCACCATAGACAAGGCAAAGGGACAGGCGATGATTGCCTCCCTGGTGCGGGTCCCGTCGCTCATGGAAAAGACTCTGGAACTGAACCCGCAGGTTGAGACCATAGCCCGCAGATTCATGAACGCAAGGGATTTTCTCTACCTGGGGCGAGGCATCAACTACCCCATCGCCCTGGAAGGGGCATTGAAGCTGAAGGAGATATCCTACATCCATGCCGAAGGGTACCCGGCAGGTGAGATGAAGCACGGACCCATCGCTCTCATCGACGAGCACATGCCGGTGGTGGTCCTGGCGCCACAGAACAGCAACTATGAAAAGGTTGCCTCGAACATGGAGGAGGTCATCGCCCGCGGCGGGAGGGTCATAGCCGTCTGCTCCGCCGGCGACGAGAGCATCCGGGCCAAGGCAGATGTCACACTGGAAATTCCCCAGGACAACGATGACCTGACCCCCATTCTCCTCTCGGTGCCGCTCCAGCTCTTGGCCTACCATGTGGCGGTGCTCAAAGGAACGGACGTGGATCAACCGCGTAACCTGGCCAAGAGCGTAACCGTGGAATGAGTGGTGGGATGAAATAATGCCGCTGCTGTTTGTTGTGCAAAGGGGCGGGAAGATTTTCCCGCCCCTCGCTTTTTAGAATGGTCGTCTCATCGCCCCAGGGTGAAAAATATCGTGGCACCTTCGTCTACCCCGGCTTCCGCCCAGATCTTCCCCTCGTGCCTTTCAATTATGCAGTGTACCGTTGCCAGACCGATGCCGGCCCCTTCGAATTCTCTTCCGCTGTGCAGGCGGGAAAACGGCTGGAACAGCTTGCCCGCATACGCCATATCGAATCCCGCCCCATTGTCCCTCACAAAGTATACTTCCTCGTCGTCCCGGTTTTCAGCGCCGAACTCTACCACCGCCATGGGCGTTTTCAAGGTATATTTGAAGGCGTTTCCGAGCAGGTTGTGCATGCAGATGCTGAGCAGCTTGCGGTCGCCGCGGGCGTATATGTCCGGGGCGACGTTGAATTGCATGGTCCGCTCGCCATGGACTTCTACCAACTCGACCATCACCTGCCTCGCCAGATCGCTGAGGTTTACCGGTTCGCACAGAATCTCGCTCTTTGACAGCCGGTTCATCATCAAAAGCGCGTCAACGGCAGACTTCAACTGCTGGGTCGAGCAGCCGAGCCGCTCTATGTAGTACTGCAAATCGCCGAGCTCCCCGTTCCTGAAGCATTCCGAGATGACCTCCCTGAAGCCTTCCAGCCGGGCAATCGGAGCCCGCAGCTCATGGGATATGGCGTAGCAAAACGCTTCCATTTCCCTGTTCGATTTTTCCAACTCCGCGGTGCGCTCCTGAACGCGCTTTTCCAGGTCGGTATTGAGTATGCGAATCTGCTCCTCCGCCCTCTTCTGTTCGGTCACATCGACCATGACCGCCTGGGAACGGATCACATCGCCGGTGGCGTTCCATTCGGCTACGGCGGTGAGGAGCACGTCCACAGTCTCTCCGTTTCTTTTCACCATCCGGTACGGTACATCCTGGCAAAGGCCGGACTTGAAGAATGCGGGGATGGCGGTCTCTTTGGCGTAGCGGCTTGACTCCTCCGTCAGGAAATCCGTGGATTTGCGGCCGATCACCTCACTTCGTTCGTACCCCAAATGGAACAGCCAATAATTGCTGACATTCACGATCCGCCCGGTTTCGTCAATGGAATGGAGCATGACCGGCGTGTCTTCATAGAGATGCCGGAACCGCTCTTCGCTTTCCCTGAGGGCGTCTTCAGACCTCTTTCGTTCGGTGATGTCCTCTTTCACCGCCACGTAGTGGGTAACGGTCCCGTCCGCATCGCACAGTGGCGAGACGGATGCCGACTCCCAGTAAAGTTCGCCGCTCTTTTTCCGGCTCTGGAATTCCCCTTGCCACACGTTGCCGGCGGTTATGCTGCGCCAGAGCCTTTCGTAGCTCTCCGACACCGCAGCATTCGATTTCGGATGCGCGGGGTTTTGACCGACGACCTCTTCAGGGAGGTAACCGGTTATCTCGGTGAATTTCGGATTGACGTACTCGACTACCCCCTCCGAGTCGGTAATAACAACCATGTTGGGGCTCTGCTCGACGGCGCGGGATAGTTTGGAGATCCGCTCGCTCTGTTCCTTGACCTTTCTTTCCAGGGTGATCCGGGCAACGCTGTCTCCTATGGCCTCAAAAAATTTGTCATGGTCGATCGGCTTCAGCACATACCTGTTGATCCCCATCTCGATGGCATTCAGCAGGTAGTGCGTATCGCTGTGGGCGGTAATCAGGATGATGTTGGCGCATGGATTCATCCGCCGTATTTCTCTTGCCAAGCGGATTCCGTCCATGACCGGCATGCTGATATCGGTAAGGACGATGTCCGGCCGGTGCTCCTTGTACATCTCCAGGCCGCTCCTGCCGTTTGCGGCGGACAAGAGCCTCAGGGCCGGAAATTTGACGGGGATCATGGTGCATATGAGGTCCCTGGTTATCGGGTCGTCTTCCACACAGAGAATCGAAATTTCCTGGGCGTACGGTGTCATATCAGCCCCCAATCCGAAATTCCGCCCAGGCCGAAACTGAACGGCAGGACAAACAACCGCACAATGATACAAAATCTTCGCAAGTTAGAAAAGATTTATTTCGATATATTCAGATTTTATTGGAAGAAAAAGATTGTAAGCCGCACGAAAAAATGCGGATGGTGTGGGCAGCTCCGGGCCGCCCTAATTCCGCCGCGGTCAAAGAAAGGTGGAGTCTGCGGGCTCTACAGCAATTTTCGCAGGAACATCCCCGTGTAGGAGCGGGTTACCCGCGCCACATCCTCGGGAGTGCCGGTGGCGATTACCTCTCCTCCCCGGTCCCCCCCTTCGGGTCCCAGGTCGATGATGTAGTCGGCCGTCTTGATCACGTCCAGGTTGTGCTCGATGATGACGATGGTGTTCCCACCCTCCACCAGCTTCTGCAGGACCTCCAGCAGCTTGGCGATGTCGTGGAAATGGAGACCGGTGGTCGGTTCGTCGAGGATGTAGATGGTCCGGCCGGTGGCGCGCTTGGAGAGCTCCTTGGCCAGCTTGACCCGCTGGGCTTCCCCCCCCGACAGGGTGGTGGCGGACTGGCCGAGCTTGATGTAGCCGAGCCCCACCTCTTCCAGGGTTTTCAGCTTGTTCTTGATCCGTGGGATGTTTTCCATGAACGAAAGCGCCTGGGAGACGGTCATGTCCAGCACCTCGGCGATCGATTTCCCCTTGTAGCGCACCTCCAGGGTCTCCCGGTTGTAGCGGGCCCCCTTGCAAACCTCGCACTGGACATACACGTCGGGGAGGAAGTGCATCTCGATCTTGATGATCCCGTCCCCCGAGCAGGCCTCGCAGCGCCCCCCCTTGACGTTGAAGGAGTAGCGCCCCGGCTTGTAGCCGCGCACCTTCGATTCGGGGAGCTGGGCGAAGATGTCGCGGATGTCGGCGAAGACCCCGGTGTAGGTGGCGGGGTTCGAGCGGGGGGTGCGGCCGATGGGGGACTGGTCGATGTTGATCACCTTGTCCAGCGACTCAAGGCCGGTGATCCGCTTCACAGCCCCCGCCTTCTCCCTGCTCCGGTAGAGCCTCTGGCAGAGGACCTTGTAGAGGGTGTCGATGACGAGCGTCGATTTGCCGGAGCCGGAGACGCCTGTCACGCAGGTCAGGACCCCCAACGGGATGTCCACCTCCACGTCATTCAGGTTGTTCTCCGTGGCGCCGGTAATGCGCAGGAACCGGGCCGGCTTTCGCCGCTCTTTCGGCACCTCGATGGCCAGCTTGCCGGAGAGGTACCTGCCGGTAAGGGAGTCGGGGTTCGCCATGATCTCCGCCGGCGTTCCCTGCGCCACCACCCGCCCGCCGTGGATACCGGCCCCCGGCCCCATGTCGAGCACATAGTCCGCCTCCAGGATCGTCTCCTCGTCGTGCTCCACGACGAGCACCGTGTTTCCCAGGTCGCGCATGTGCTTGAGGGTCTGGAGAAGTCGGGCGTTGTCCCGCTGGTGGAGGCCAATGGACGGCTCGTCGAGGATATAGAGAACACCCACCAGGCTGGAGCCGATCTGGGTCGCCAGCCTGATCCGCTGCCCCTCCCCGCCGGAGAGGGTGCCGGACGACCGGTCGAGCGACAGGTAGTCGAGTCCCACGTTGACGAGAAAATGGAGCCGCTCCCGGATCTCCTTGAGGATGCGGCGGGCGATCTCCTCTTCCTTCTCCGTCAGATGGAGATGCGCGAAAAACTCCAGGCTGTCCTTGATCGATAGGGAAGTCACGTCGCAGATGTTGCGCCCCTTGATGCGGACGAAAAGCGCCTCCTTCTTCAGCCTGGCTCCCTTGCAGGTGGGGCAGGGCATGACGTTCATGTACCGCTCCAGCTCCTCCCGCACGAGGTCCGACTCGCTCTCCCGGTAGCGCCGCTCCAGGTTGTTGAGCACCCCCTCGAACTCCTTCTGGTAGGTGTGCCTGCGTCCGCCGTCCTCCTCCCACCAGAACTCGACCAGCTCCCCCCGGGAACCGTGGAGGATGATCTCCTGGGCCTTTGCCGGGAGCTTTTTGAACGGGGTGCGGATGTCGAAGTCATAGGCCTTGGCCAGGGCATCCAGCGTCTGGTGATACCAGCCGGAGAGCCGCTTTTCCCACGGGGCTATGGCCCCCTCGCGGATGGAGAGGTCCGGGTTGGGGATCACCAGCTCGGCATCGAAATACATGCGCGTCCCGAGGCCGGTGCAGTCGGGACAGGCGCCGTAGGGGTTGTTGAAGGAGAACATGCGCGGCGTCATCTCCGGGTAGGAAATGCCGCAATCGACGCAGGCGAGACTCTCGGAAAAGAGCATGGTATCGGCCCAGAGCGGTTTCTTGGCCGCGTCCTTCTTCCCCTTGCCTGCCGGGCCGGGAACGGGAACCCCATCCGGATATTCCTGGACGGCGACCTTGACGATCCCCTCGGCGTGATTCAACGCCGTTGACAGCGAGTCGGCAAGCCTGGACTGGATGCCGTCCTTGACGATGAGGCGGTCAACGACGATGTCGATGTCGTGCTTCTTGTTCTTGTCGAGAGGGATCTCATCTGCCAGGTCGTAGGGGACGTTGTCGATGATGACGCGGACGAAGCCGTCCTTCCTGAGCTGGTTCAGTTCCTTGCGGTATTCCCCCTTGCGGCCGCGGACCATCGGGGAGAGGAGGTTAATCCGTGTCCCCTCGGGCATGGCCATGATCTGGTCCACCATCTGGGAGACGGTCTGGGCGGTGATCTCCTTGCCGCAATTGTAGCAGTGGGGTTTGCCGACCCGGGCGAAGAGGAGCCTAAGGTAGTCGTAGATTTCGGTGACCGTGCCGACCGTGGAGCGGGGGTTCTTGCTCGTGGTCTTCTGCTCTATGGAGATGGCCGGCGAAAGCCCCTCTATGGATTCCACGTCCGGCTTCTCCATCTGCTCCAGGAATTGGCGTGCGTAGGCGGAGAGGGACTCCACATAGCGCCGCTGCCCCTCGGCGTAGATGGTGTCGAAGGCGAGGGTCGATTTCCCCGAGCCGGATATGCCGGTTATCACCACCAGCCGGTCGCGGGGGATCTCCACATCGATGCACTTCAGGTTATGTTCGCATGCGCCCTTGACGATTATCTTGTCGGTTGCCATGAATTGGTGCTCCGGAATCGGATATTTTCAGCAGTCTGCATCACGGGTGCGCTGGCCGGAAAAACAGGGCCGCATGTCAATAATACCGTACTGACCCGGTTCAATCCAGTCCCCTGACGAGGCATCTCCGCTGCTGCCATGCTAAAAAAAAGGCCCCGGATCGCTCCGGGGCCTTTTGCTTCCGTTTAAAGTTATCTTTAAACTCTGTTGACGTTGGCTGCCTGAAGACCTTTCGGGCCTTTCTGCACTTCGAATGTCACAGCCTCGCCTTCGGCCAGAGATTTGAAACCATCGCCCTGGATCGCGGAGAAGTGTACGAACACATCATCACCGTTATCCTGCTCGATAAAACCAAAACCCTTGCTGTCGTTGAACCATTTTACCGTACCATTTGCCATTCTTGCTTTCTCCTGCTGCTGCTTGTAAATTTTGTCCGGATGTAATACCTGGACACTCAGGCGAGCTTACGGGTTTCGGCCAACCATGTCAAGCGTTTATTTCCGGTTCAGATGCCGGCGATCTCACGACCCGCCCGGAGCAGTTCCGCGACAACGGCCGGGTCATTCGCCTCGCTGTAAAGCCGCAACACCGGTTCGGTGCCGGATGGGCGGATGAGCAGCCAGGAGCCGTCGCTAAAGATGTACTTGAAGCCGTCCCTGAAGTTTTCCGCGGCCACCGGCCGGGAGGCGATGCTCTTAATCCCTCCCGCCTTGAGCCTGGCGATCAGCCGCTCCTTCGCCTCATTCCCGATGGGGGCGTCGATGCGGCGGTAGTAGAAACGGCCGATCTCGTCCATGGTCTCTTCGAGCAGCTGACGCAGCCCCTTGCCGCTCATGGCCATGGCCTCCAGGAGCAGGAGCCCCATCAGAATCCCGTCCCGTTCCGGTATGTGCCCCTTGACCCCCAGGCCGCCCGATTCTTCTCCCCCCATGAGGATGTCGTGGTCGAGCATCAGCTCGCAGATGTGCTTGAAGCCGATCGGGGTCTCGAAAATGGGAAGGCCGAACTTTTCCGCGAGGAGATCGATCATCCGCGTCGTGGAAACGGTTTTCACCACTCCGCCGCGCATCCCCTTGCGCTCATAGAGATGGCGCAAAAGCACCGTGAATATCCGATGGGAGGAGAAGAATTCCCCCGTCTCGTCCACCGCACCGATCCGGTCCGCGTCACCGTCCAGGGCGAGCCCCACCTTGTAGGCACCGCTCCGCACCAGCGTGGAGAGTTCCGTGAGATGTTCCTCTATCGGCTCCGGCGCCTGGCCGCCGAAAGCGGGGTTTTCGATGGTGTGAATCTCCGCCGTTCCAGGGAGGAGTTCCGGTATGAAGCCGGTCCCGGCACCGTACATGGGATCGACCACCGCCGGTATCTGCGCCCCTTTGATCAGGTCCAGGTCCACATAGCGTGCCAGCTGACCGAAGTACGGCTCTCTGGCGTCGATCAGCTCCACCTGGCCTGAATCCCTGGCCTCGGCAAGGGATATCGCCTGCACACCGCGGTTTCCGGCGATGTTACGCTCGACCGTTTCTTCCAGCACCTTCGTAGTGGAAGGCCTGGCGGAACCGCCGAACGCCTCCTTCACCTTGAAACCGTTATACCTGGGGGGATTGTGGCTGGCGGTGATCATGACCCCGGCGCCGGCGCCCCGTTCGTGCACGGCCCAGGAAACCGCCGGAGTGGGAGCGTAGTTGTCGGTCAGCCAGACCCGGATGCCGTTGCCGGCAGCAATCTCCGCCACCCGCTCGGCAAATTCCCTGGAGAGAAAGCGCCGGTCGTAGCCGACCACCATCCCCTTGCCGGCCAGCCCCTCCCTGTGGAGATAGTCCATGGTGGCCTGTGCCACCAGGGAAAGGTTGTCGAAGGTGAAGTCCCTGGCGATCACGCCGCGCCAGCCGTCCGTACCGAATTTTATCTGCAAACCGGGGTCCTCCTTTGGATGGGATGCTCCAATATGATGGATATGCAAAAAGCTCCAGCTGCAGGGCATGCGAATTCATCAATATGTGCATCGGGCCATTTTCTCCATCCGCACCGGATCTGTCAATCTTTAGTTTTCTCTTATGCCTGAACATGGTTGACCGGAGTCCCGGATTGGCATATATATGGCCTACAAATTCAAATCAAGGAGGTAACAACATGCTGAGAAAACTTGCAGTCGCGCTCCTCATCGGACTCTGCCTGGGGGGAACGGCGTCGGCGGAAGAGGCGAAGACGGGGAAAAACCCGGTCGTGGTCATGGAAACAAGCCTGGGAACAGTGAAGATGGAGCTTTTTCAAAAGGAAGCGCCGATCAGCGTCAAGAACTTCCTCGACTACACCAACAGCGGCAGTTATAACGGCACCATCTTCCACCGGGTCATTCCCAATTTCATGATCCAGGGGGGAGGGTTCACCGCCGACATGAAAATGAAACCGACCAAGGCCCCGATCAAGAACGAGGCGGGGAACGGCCTGAAAAACGACCGCGGCACCCTGGCCATGGCCCGCACCATGATGGTCGATTCCGCCAGCTCCCAGTTCTTCATCAACGTGGTCAACAACGACTACCTCAACCACCGCGACAACTCGCCGCAGGGATTCGGCTACGCCGTGTTCGGCAAGGTGATCGACGGGATGGACGTGGTGGACAAGATTGCCGCGGTGAAGACCGGCATGCAGAGAGGTTTTTCCGATGTGCCGGAAACGGCGGTGGTGATCAAGTCGATGAAGGTCTTGAAATAGGCAGAACCTGAACGTCTGCCGATACCTGCTGAAAGGGGCAACCATCTATGTATGGTTGCCCCTTTTTCTTGGTTCTTTCGACATTTTCTGGGACGGCTGCCGTGGCTTCGGGAGTGAGTCACAGAGGCGAAGCGGCGAGCGGACACCCGCCAGGAATTGCAGGAAGCACCTTCGCCTGTAAGCGGATATGCAGATGATTACATTGAGAGAGGCTGCAAGGCCGCAGCTTCGGCGACCGAACGAACGGACGAAGTCGCGGCAGGCGGCCTTTCCCCGGAATTGCCGGATGAAATTTATCTCCCCCGCCGCACATACAGGAGCACCACGTTGCCGACGGTGAAGAGGAGCGCCCCAGCAAGGGCAAGGCCGGCACCAGGCTCCCGGTGGATCTCCACCAGGGCCGCCCGGTAGGGGACGAGCTGCACCTCCTTGAGGTAGACGCCGAAACCCTTGTAGAAGAAGGGATGGTTGGGGCTGATGGTCTGCACGACCGTCCCGGAACGGACATCGGCGCTGTAGTCGGTCATCATTCCCATCTGCCCCACCTCCCCTGAGATGTTCCCGACCACGACGCCGGTCCCGTCGGGAAAACCGATGGTCTCCCCCTCGTTCACCTGCATCACCCCCTTCAGACCGCCGTAGGCGCTGAACAGGTGGGCGAGAACGATGAGGAGGAAACCCGCGTGCATGACCTGCGGCGCGATCAGGGTGAGGAACCTCGCCCGGCCGTACTTGCCGCGGAGCGATTCGATGCTGCAGAGGACCGTGTTTACGGCGAGGAAGAGGAGGAGGGCGATGGTGAACCAGAGCCACCAGGAGAGGGCAAGCGGGGTCTCCCGCAGCCAGGCAAAGAGCGGCATGTCGTTGATGGAGCTCGATTCCGCCCCCCCGCCGGAAAAAGAGCCGGCGGCGAGGAGGACGATCACGCCGGCCATGAGCCAGATGCCGAGATCGAGAGAGGCGAGCCGGTTGTAGAGATTCTTGAGCATGCTTCAGATCCTCGTGCAATGTGTGGAACCGTCAAAAGCTGTGGGAACTCCGCATCAGCATGCTCACCCCTAGATAGGTGAAGAGCGCCACGGCAAAGCCTATGATCCCTCCCCAGGCGACCGCCCTTTCCCATTGGGAACCTTTCAGGCGCAGGTGCAGGTAGAGGGAGTAGAAGAGCCAGAGGATCGAAGTCCAGAGCTCCTTGGGGGTCCAGAGCCAGTAAGTCCCCCAGGCATAATACCCCCAGATGCCGCCGGCGACCATGGAGGCGGAGAAAAAGCTGTATCCCACCAGGGCGGCCTTGTACTGAAGGTCAAGGAGCGTCCGCTCCCCCTTTCTCAGGAACATCCCGCCGAGAAAGGCGCCGACGCCGAACAGGGCGTAGGCGAAGAAGGCGAGCGCCACGTGCAGCTCGAACCAGTAGGTGCGCAAGACCGGCGGGAGCGGCATGTTCAGGGTGGGAAAGGGAAGCGCCAGCAGGGCAAACAGGGCCGCCATGCAGCCAGCCCCCCAGGAAAACGAGGCATAGCGCAGCTGCCTTGCATAGAGGAAGGGGAGCGCCATGAGCCCGATGGAGGCGGAGAAGAAGGCCAGTGTGTCCTGGGGGCCGATGAGCGGCAATCTCCCCAGCTCCGCCCCCCTTATGCCAAGATAGACGAGCTCCGTGAGGAGCGCGGCGATGAACCCCGCCTTGCGAAAGGAGCCGAACAGGTAAAGGGCGATGGAGGCCAGAAGGAGCCATTTCATGGGTTGCTCCGTTGTTCTATTTGTAGCTTTTGCGCCGGAACAGGCCGGTCTTCAGGGAGGCGATCCGGTCGAGGAAGAGTATCCCGTCCAGGTGATCCATCTCGTGCTGGATGGCCACCGCCTCGAAACCGCTTGCGGCTATTTCCCGCTCCGCCCCGTTTTCGTCCGTGAAACGGACCGTGATCTCCGTGGCCCGCTCAACGTCGCCGGTGTAATCGGGGACGCTCATGCATCCCTCGCGCATGATGGCCGCACCCGCCCGAAAGGCGATCTCCGGGTTTATCATCTGCAAAAGTCCGTGGTTGTTATCCTTGCCGTTTCTGCTGGCGGAGACGTCCACCACGCAGACCCGGAGCGTGACGCCGATCTGCGGCGCCGCCACGCCTACCGAGCCCGGGCCGGCATGCATGGTGTCAAGGAGGTCCTGCAAAAGCCCTTTTATCTCTGCATCTACGGAGACCACCGGATGGCAGAGTTTCTTGAGCAGCGGATGGGGGTATAGGAGTATTTTCTGTACAGGCATCGGACTAGAGGGAGACCGGCGTGATGACGCGCACGGAGATCTCCACGTTCAACTCCTTCTTCAGTTTTTCCAGCACGGAGGCGATCTCCTCCACCCCCATGCCGGCAGGGAGGAGCGCCTCAAGCATCAAGACGTAGACCGGCTCCTCCTGCGTGCCTATCAGCTTGGTGTTCAGGTCGGCGATGTTCACCCCGCGCTCGGCCAGCTCCCGCGTCACCCGGTAGACGATCCCCGGCTGGTCGGAGCCGTAGACCGATACCAGGCAGAGCTCCCCCTCCTCCCTGACCGGCCGGACCTCGTCAGCGGCAAGGGTGCGCACATGGACGACCAGCCCGGTCCGCTCGTGCAGGAGCTTGAACTCGTCCACGAGCCGCGCCTTGGTGAACGGCTTTTCGTGGGAAACCACGAGGATCATGGCGAAGTCCCCGCCGAGCATGGTGCAGCTGGA
>DAIEGL010000138.1 GCA_027356255.1 Geobacter sp.
TGAACAGCCCGTTCACGCCGATCAGCTCCATGATGCCGGCCGACAGCCGGCGGTTGTTGTTGGTGTAGAGATAAAGCTCGAAATTTTCCCCGAGGCTCTTCAGCAGATCAACGACCCGCCGGTCGAGGCTGAGAAATTCCCGGGGGCGGATCTCCTCAGCAAAGCGGTTGTGCAGCGCGCGGAGATCCCCGCCAAGGGCCATTATGGCGTGGCTCAGGGTGCAATCGTAATCGGTTGACGCGGACAGGCTCTCTTTTGTCTGCCTGATGAGCGCATCGGCTTCATCTTCGGAGATCCCCTTCATCTGCGCAAGATAGCGGCTGGCGACGGCGGATATCTTTGCCCCCAGGTCGTTATTGACGTAGAGGGTGCCGTCCAGATCGAAAACAAGAGCCTTAATCTCGTTCTGCAAGGGGGTGTCCTTTTATCGGATTCATCCGGGAATTCCGCCCGTCGGTAGAGTCAAGTCTAGCATCATCCCCATGCCTGTCAAAAGCATTTCCCCCAGTCCCTCATGCAGAGGAGCTGCGGGTTGTCCACCCCTTTCGCCTGGATGAGCACCCTGAAGGTGTCGCCCATGCCGCCGTCCGGAAGCATGAGCTTCTTCAGCGCCAGCCGGTTCTTGATCAGTTCCACCTCGGATGCGCCGCTCTCCTCGATGGCGAGCATCTCCTCCATGAGCCCTGCGCCCAGGAGGAAGCGGTACTGCTCGCCGAACCAGACCGTATGCAGCCCCAGCTCCTCGCCGTGCTCCATGAGGGCGGTGAAATTCACATGGCTGGTGATGTCCTGCAGCCCGATGCGGATATAAGGGGTTTCTTCGGTCGTGTGCCTGTAGTAGCAGAGGAGGGTGCCGTTCTTGCGCACGGGCGCGTAGAGCTCGTCTGCAGGAAAGCCGTAATCTATGGTCAGGACGAATCCCTTTTCGACCGCCTTTGCCGCAGCTTCCAGCCATCCCATGGCCGCCAGGTTGATCTCGGCCCGCTGGCCGGCGAAAAGTGAGACGCCGAGGCGTTTCAGGTAGGCGGCCAGCTCCGGGGTGGACGGTTCGTCGAGCATTTCTCCGAATTCGCCGTCCAGCGCGGTGACGTAGACCTCCATGAGCCCTGCGGGGGTCATCTCCACCAGGTGGACCGGCATGGCGTCCACCAGTTCGTTGGACAGGAGGCAACCGGTGAAGGTCAGCTTCCCCCCGGCCAGTTCTTCGGGGGTGTGCCATGCAAGGCGCGGCAGATGTTCTGCGAGCCTGGTCCTTTGGGATTCCTCCAGGGTCGGCTCCTTCTCCACCAGCCGATAGGTCAGGGCTGCGTAGAATTGCGGGTTGGTTCCGGCAATGGTGTCGAGGACGTCCTTTGCCAGCTGCCCGCCGCCGGCCCCGGCCTCGACGATTTCGAACCGTTCCGGCGCGCCCATGGTCTCCCACATGCGGCAGATTTCCCTGGCGACCAGGCGGCCGAATACCGGGTGGACGTTCATGCTCGTGTAGAAGTCCCCTTCCGCGCCGACCTTCCGTCCCGGCGAGGTGTAGTAGCCTAGCCCCGGCTCATAGAGGCAGGCCGACATGAAGTCGGCAAAGGTGATGCGCCCCTGCGCCTGTACGCGGTCGATGAGAAGCGTTTTCAAAGGTGTCGCAGTATCTTTTTCCATCCCGCCTCCAGAAAGTCCCACCTTTATAGAGCATGGCCGCGTTTTTGTCAACTTGGCCAAGGGACGGCGGTTGACGGTCGATGGTCGGAATATGCAGATCACACATTTAGAGTGAGAGTGCTCCGGGACCGGCCTCCCTTGCCCAAAACGTAAGGTTTCCCAACAGAATTGTCGGCGAGGCCGACACAATGTGCCACCGCTGTCCGCTACGTAACCAACAAAAATCAACAAGATTGGACGCTTGCCACGACTCGCCTGATTGGCCATGTTATTGCAAAGTGGTTAGAAAGAATCCACTCTCAGGGGAGGTAAGCATGCTTCGAAAAATCTTCACCATTGTTATCCTTCTCGTTTACGTCCTGCCGCTTCAGGCGATGGCCACTCTTTACGATTATCGGGTGACCGGCAGCTTTACGTACGAAAACGCCGTTACAACCGTTGCCGGCACAATGACCATTTCCGACGTCATGAGGGAAGATCATTCCAACCCCATCATCCCGACCTATGTCTTCGACATCACTAAATTCTCCCTTGATGTTAACGGTACCGGCGGGGCATTTGCCTTTGTAGGGGATCCCGCGAAATACAGCATCCTAGGTTGGGAATGCAGGTCTCTTTCACCTCCCTATGGGGAGTGGGGAGTGTATGCGCTGGCCAACGAGACCGATTATTGGTTAAACGGCACGTGGAGTGCGGTCAAATTTTACCTGCCGGACGGATCTTTCTACGACCCGACCTCAACAGAGTACTTTGGCCAGCTCGCCTCTCTGATCAGTCTCGATATGCCGTTCAACTCTACAAATATGCCACCGTCAGCAGTGGGAGGGGGCATGTGGTTGGAGCGGATGCCCGCCCCGGTGCCCGAACCGTCCATGCTCCTCCTCATCGGTTCAGGGCTGGCGGGTCTCGGACTCCTCCGGAGGAGGCGTTTCATTTGAAGAAGCAAGCCGGCCGGGGACCTATGTTCCTGCCTTCTGGGACGAAAAAAGCCCGCCAATGGCGGGCTTTTTTCGTCAGGGACATCCCCGGACACCGCCACCTCATCGAGAGATACGGTGCAGTATGTCTGGCCGGGGACCTTTCACCCTTCCGCTGAATTGCTTCTTCCAAGTAACCTCAAACTTAGAGCTTATCCGTAAATAAGCATTCCAAGCTCGCATCCCGTCTTCACGCCATCTTTGCCCGGCCCTCAATCGCAAAATCCTCGACGTAGCACTGCTATGCCTGCGGTTTTGCTCAATCGGCCCGCCCCATGTGACAGCCCTTTTTCTTGGCCAATCGGGGAATTGGGGGAGGACCGGCTGCCGCGGCTTCGGGAGTGAGTGACAGAGCCGGAGCGGCGAGCGGACACCCGCCCCATGTTGAACGAAGCGTCATCGGCTGCAAAGCGGGTATGCAGACAGTTACATCGAGGGACAGTGCAAGGTCCGCAGCTTCGGCGACCGAACGAACGGACGAAGCCGCGGCAGCCGTCGGGGATGACGGAAGAAGAGCCTTTCAGACATAGATTTTCGCCATCTTCGCGACGATCCCCTTCACCTCTTCCCGCAGATCCAGAGGCTCCAGCACCTCCGCGTGGCGGCCGTAGGAGAGTATCCAGGAGACGATCTCCATCCTTCCCCCGGCTGTGAAGGAGATGACGGCGCTCCCGTCCTCCTCCCGCTCCACCCTCTGGGTCGGGTGCCAGACCCGCTCCGCCACCTGTCCGGCAAGCTGGGGGGAGAACCGGACGCTGACCTCCATCGCCTCCTCCTCCACGATGCCGAAGGCGCTTTTAAGCTGCTCCTCCGGCCGGAACGATTCCGGCATCTCGAAGCGCTCCTTCTCCACCACCACCCGCTCGATCCGCTCCACGGCAAAGGTGCGGAGCGCTTGCCGGTTGTGGGCGTACCCCAGGAGGTAGAGCCCCCCCTTGTAGAAGATGATGGTGTAGGGATCGACCCGGTATTCTGCGGCCTCCCCCTTGCCGGGGGAACGGTAGCCCAGTGTCACCCGGTACTGGTAGAGGAGGGCGTCGCGCAGGAACTTCAGCTCTTCGGCGACCCGGCCGTAGTCGCGCCCCCCCTGCAAAAGGGGGAGGGAGACCCGGGCGATCCGCTCCATGTGGGCGGCGTAGCGGGGGGGGAGGACCGAGTTCACCTTGCGGAAGATCGCCTCCATGTCCTCGTGGAAGGGGGTTCCCTTCAGGATGTCGAGCTGGGAGCGGAGGAAGGAGAGGGTCATCAGCTCCTGGAGGGTGAAGTTGATGGGGGGGACGTCCTTGAAGCGGGTGAGGAAGCGGTAGACCTTGTTCCCCTCCACCCGTTCGGAGACGAGGGGATACCCCGCCTCCTGGATGGCGTTCAGGTCCCGGTGGATGGTGCGGCGGTTGACGCCGGTCTCCTCCGCCATCTCCTCGATGGTGACGCCGTGGCGCGCCTCGATGAGACGGATGATGTCGTGAACCCTCCCCGCCTGGGAATACTTCTTGGCCGGCTTCCCCTTCAGCACGGCTACTGGGGGGTCCCTTCAGCGGCAGGCTTCTTCTTTCGCGGCCGACGGCGGCGCTTCTTATTTTCCGCCTCTCCGGCTTCGCCGGACTGTTCTGCGGCAGCCGCTGCCACAGGCTTTGCCGCAGGTTTTTCGCCCTGTTTCCCGACGGGCCTGCCGTGCCCCTTCCTGGGGGGTCTGGCGTGGGGCTTTGCCTCCGCCTTCGGCCTCGGCTTCGTCCTCACGAAATCGTGGACGAACATGTCGTCCTCGGCCCATTCCACCGGGATCTTCTCCTTGATGTACTCGTGGATGTCCTCCAGGTAGAAGGCGCCGTCCTCGTCCGCCAGGGAGATTGCCCTCCCCTCCGCCCCGGCCCGTGCGGTGCGGCCGATGCGGTGCACGTAGTCCTCCGCGTCCTGGGGGAGGTCGTAGTTGATCACGTGGGAGACCCCCTCGATATGGAGACCGCGGGAGGCCACGTCGGTGGCGATCATGATCGGGAGCTTGCCGCTCTTGAAGTCCTCCAGGATGCGGAGCCTTTTCCTCTGCTCCACGTCCCCGGAGATGACCCGTGCCGGGAACTCGTTGGCGTTCAGGCGGTCATAGAGGAACTCCGCCTCCCGCTTGGTGTTGACGAAGATCATGGTCCGCGCCATCCCCTCCTTGCGCAGAAGCCCCAGGAGGAGCGGAAACTTCTCCTTGCGGGAGACGTGGTAGAGGACCTGTTCGACCCGTTCCGCGGTCATCTGCTCCGGGGTGACGGCGACCTTTTCCGGCACGTTCATGAACTC
>DAIEGL010000155.1 GCA_027356255.1 Geobacter sp.
TATGTCTGGCGGCCGACGGTGATCTATTCCGATGACTGGTCCCCCTACCGGGTCGGCAGGTGGGCCTGGGTCGGCGATGATTATGTCTGGATCTCCTATGAGAACTGGGGGTGGGCACCGTACCACTACGGGCGCTGGATCAACGTCCCCACCCGCGGCTGGTGCTGGGTCCCGCCTGCGCGAAACGAGGTGTACTGGGCGCCCGGCTATGTGGGATGGGTGAGCACCCCTGCCTATGTGGGATGGGTGCCGCTGGCGCCGGGCGAGACCTATTACGGCCGGGGGTATTACGGCCGCAACAGCGTCAATATCACCACCATCAACGTGCGGACCACGGTCGTGAACAACGTCTACAGGAACGTCGGCGTGAACAACGCCGTAACGGTGGTGAAGCGGGATTCCTTTGCCTCCGGCAGGCCGGCGTATGTCAAGCCGCGGGAAAACATATTCGTCCGGGGAGGGCTCTCTGTGGGGAGGCCTGACATCCGGCCCCGGCGTGAGGCCTTCATGCCGGTCGTCAAGTCGATTGCTCCGTCGAAGCTTCCGCCTCCGGCGCTCCGCCAGCCCCCCATCCGCCGGTTGCAGGAGCGCCATCCGCTCCTTGTCGACAGGGGGGCGGTGAGAAATGCGCCGCAGCCGCAGAGGACCCCTGCCGGCAGGGATGCGCAGGTGCGGGGAGAAGCGGTCGATAACCGGAAGGGGAATGTCAACGGCGCAAAGGTCGAGGTGAGTCCCGTGCCGAGACGGGGCGAACAGCCGGAGACGGCGGGCCGTACCCGGATCGATGCGCGAGGGAACGAGAGGCATGACAGGGAGCCGGCAGTCAGGCCGCAGCCGCAGCGGTCCGCAGGCGCGGATACGGTCAAAGCGGGAGAGCTGCGCGGCGGGGTGAAGCAGCCGGCGGCGGCCTCTCAGAAGCAGTCGCCTCGGCCGGGGGTAAGGGTTCCTCCCGGCAACAAGAAGGTGTGGAAGATAAGGCAGAAGGAAGTGCCCGCCAGGCAGAAGCCGAAGCAGAAGGAAACGGGTGAGGAAAAGAAATAGGTATTTGCTCCCCCTCCCGCCAGGGGAGGGGGAACTAGTCCGTTCAGCGCTTCCGCGCCTTGAGCCCGCACAGGGGGCAGCGTTTCTCCGCAACTGCCCTTTTGCATGAATCGCACCAGTACGGGAGGCTTTCCCTCTCCCGGCCTGCGGGGCAGGGTTCACCCGGCTTGCCTTTGCCGCATGTGCATGCCCTATCGGCCATGGAGTGTGCCGTCATGCCTTCCACTTTTCGTAGAAAACGATCTGATCCAGCGGCTTTCTCGGCGGTGCCGCCTTGGCCTCCTCCTGGGGGTAGCCGAGCGGGAAGAGGCCGATGATGCGGATCTCCGGCGGGATCTCCAGAAGATCCCCCAGCTTTTCCTCGTCGAAAACCCCGACGAAGACGCTCCCGAGCCCCAGCTCGTGGGCGGCGAGCATCAGGTTCTCCGCGGCGATCCCCACATCGGTCATGTAGTAATGTTCGCCCCGCAGGTCCCCCGACTGGGTAGGATCGGCGCAGGCGACGATGACCACAGGCGCGTCTGCCAGGGCTTTCTGCGCCGGATTGGTCTTGTATCCCCGCGGCACGAAGAACGCCTCCACGTAAGAGAGTTCACTGATCCGCGCTCTCGTTGCCGGGTCCTGCACCACCACGAACCGCCAGCACTGCATGTTTGCCCATGACGGGGCGATCTGTGCCGCTTCCAGAACCTGCCTGATCTTTTCCGGCTCCACCGCCCTGTCGGAGAACTTGCGGATGCTGCGCCTGGTTTTGATTGCTTCGAGTGTGTCCATTTGTTACCCCCTTTGATTGATCGGTTCATTTACCTTTTACACTCAGATCAGATTCTTCGCCTTGATCTCGGCCTTGAGCCAGGCGTACGCCACCGGTGCCGCGATCAGGCCGGCCATGCCGAAGACCGCTTCCATTGCCAGCATGGCGCAGAGGAGTTCCCAGGCGCCGGCATGTACCTGTCCGCCGACTATCTTGGCATTGGTGAAATACTCAAGCTTGTGAATCGCGATGAGGAATACGAGAGAGGCCAGGGCCACCTCCGGCGACATGCCGAGGCTGATCAGGACGATGGCTGCGTTGGAGATGAGGTTGCCGACCACCGGGAGGAGCCCGGCTATGAAGGTGAAGGGGATGAGCACCGTCAAAAGCGGCATGTGGACGCCGAACAAGGGGAGGGCGACCAGGAGGTAGAGCGCCGTGAGGACGGTGTTGAGTGTGGAAATCTTCACCTGGGCGAAGACCACCTTGTCGAACGCATTCGCAAGCCCGTGGGCGCGGGCGTGCAGAGCAGCGGACAACGGCGGCCAGTTCTCGGTTTCGCCGAAGTGGTGCAGGGCGGTCATGCCGCCGACGACCATCCCGAGAAGCAGATGGGCGGATGTCTTGATCCCGGCCATTCCCACGGCCGAGATCTTCTGCCCATGCTCGCGCAGCATATCTACGAGCGGTTCGTGCAGCTCCTCCACCTTTTCCGGCAAGGTGTCCGCAACGGAGGCGGGGAGGACGTGCCGCAGTTTCTCAAGGGTGTCGGCAACGGTCGCAAGGAGTGCGGCCATGCCGCCGTTGCCGTGCATGAACGACCAGAGACCGATGCCGGCGCCGGTCAGCCCCATGATGACGATGGCGGCCAGGGCGGCCAGGGCGACCTTGTGGGTCAGCCCTCCCCAGTTTGCTGGGAGCCGTTGGGCGAGTTTCACCGTCAGGACATGAACGGCGAGGCCGGCAAAGACCGCCGGCAACAGGTGGAAGTGGAGCGTTAGCGGAACGGCGAGGGCCGCAAGGAGGTAGCTTATGGATACGGGA
>DAIEGL010000157.1 GCA_027356255.1 Geobacter sp.
TCATGTGTGCCGGGCAGGTAAGTTCCGTTACTTCCTGAAGTGCGAGGCAACCTTGTCCAGGGCGCTTTTCAATTCGGCGCTCGCCCTGTCCATTCCACCCTTCAGCGACTCCCACTCATCCCCGCTAGACTTCTGCAACTCGCTCCATTTCTTCTTCAAGACCTCCTTTTTCTGCAGCAGCTCGTCGATCTCCCTCGTCAGTTGGGCCTTTGTCTCCGCAGTGACATGTACCGCCTTCGTCTCCAGCAGTTCAATCTTCTCCTTCCATTCATTGAGTTGCGCCTCCACCTTTTTCCGGTACTCTTCCCTGGTATCCATGCTGTACCTCCTTCGTCGGGTGCCTCAGCCTCCGTTAACCAGAACCAATATTATAATTTTGCCCGAAAATGACGAAAAGTCGAGTCCGCCGGTTGCAGATCCCGGCCAGCCCTCTCGTCACTACGGTTTTTTCAATGGCAAAGGGGGACGAATTCTGCTAAAAATGGTGCAGTATCAGCCCCTAGCCGGGAAAGGGAAAATACATGAACAGTCGCCGCACAACCAGTCTCGACCGGGCCATGGCCCGGCTCTGCGAAACCTGCCCTGTCTGCCGGAGCGCCCGGACCAAGCAGGAAGGGGTGGCCTTCTGGCTGGTGACCAGGGTGGAAGAAAGGGCCTGCCCCTTCTGCCGGGCCTATGAAAAGGTACACGGGCGCAAGGCCCACGAGGAACTTTGAGGCCTTGGCAGAGAAGCTCCCTCCTCGATTCATCCGTTTTCATGTCTAATGAATAAATAAAATAGACCGCTATCCCCTCTTAATTCCTATCTTTTTCGCCGGTTGTACTTTCAGGCCCACAACCTCTTCGAGTTTGCCAGGGAGTTCCACCAGCTGGGTGGTGAGGCATTGCTGGTGGATGAAATCCACAAGTACCACGACTGGTCGGTCCATATCAAATCCATCTACGACTCCCTCCCCGACCTGAAGATCGTCTTCTCCGGCTCCAGCCTTTTGCAGATCACCAAGCAGAAGGCCGACCTCTCCCGCAGGACCGTCATTTTCAACCTGCATGGTCTTGTTGGTTGACAATATTATTCTGCCATGCAATAGTTACCATCATATGGTAATAGCTTTATGGTAGTGCGGAGGCAATATGGCAAACCCCTTTTACATAAGGCAGTTACCGCTTGACGCCCCCTTCTGCAACCGACGTAAAGAGATTGAAGAGTTGTGCCGTCTGGCGGAATCAAACAACGACGTTGTCATTCATTCACCACGACGCTTCGGTAAAACTTCTCTTGTCCGCCGGGTACAGAAGGAACTGGCTGATCGGGGAGGTCTCACCATTTATGCCGATTTTTTCGGCGTCGGTTCAATAGATGATGTGGCGGCCCGGCTGACGGAAGCGGTCTTTCGTGTAACCCGCAAAAATGAGCCTCTGTGGAAAAGCGCTCTCAAATTTCTGACCACATTTCGCCCGGTGTTACGCCCTGACACAGAAGGTGGCGTAGAGTTGACGGTCGAGTCTTCATCGGCCGGCAGGACTGGTCTGCCACTTCTCAATGAAACAATGGAATCACTGCGTAAATTTATCGACAATACAGGCGCACTAGTGCATATCGCGCTGGATGAATTCCAGGAAATCGTGGTACTGCCGGAAGCACTGAAAATTGAAGCCGCTCTGCGGACCCATATTCAACAGTACAAGGCATCACATTTTTTTGTAGGCAGCCGTCGCAGGCTCCTGCTCGGGATGTTTAACGAGCGGCAGCGGCCGTTTTTCCAGAGTGCTTTTGATTATTCACTACAGCCGCTGCCGAAGGAAGAACTATCTGAATTCCTGGTAAAGCAGTTTACCGACAATGGTACAACCTGTACAAAAGAGATGGCGTCGCATCTGGCAGAACTCGTCGATTGCTATCCCTACTACGCCCAAAAATTTGCCCATCATGTTTATGACCTGGCTAGTTCCGAAGTGACCATGGCCGAGATAAAAATGGCAATGAGAAGTCTGATTTTTACCGAAGTGACAGCTTTTGAATATGCCATCCAGGGGCTGGCGCCGCAGCAGCGTCTATTGCTCCGCGCCATTGCCAGGGAGCCGGCAAAACAGATCATGGCAACAAGGTACATGCGAACGCACAACCTCGGGTCGGTCAATGCCGTACGGAATTCACTCAAGCAGTTGGAATTGCTGGACTACATTGAAAAAGACCCGGATAACGTCTGGCATGTGATTGACCCGGTTTTTACATGGTGGTTGGGGGGAAGAGTAAGCGATGAAGCGATGGGCGCTGAGTGAGGAGCAAAACCATGGATCGTTCATCGCGCAACAGGCTTACCGAACGGCTCCTCCCCCAATTCCCCGGCGAGACGCTCTTCGACCGTCTGGCCCGGACCGTCTGCCGGGCAGGCTGTCTGCCGCGCAAGGAGCTGTACGAGGCATGCAGGAAGTAAAATCCATCGATGTCTGAATACATCAGACAAATTAATATGATTACGACAAAGACAAATCAGAATATCGATGAGATTCTCCATACAGATCAATAAAGCCCTAAGACCTACACAATTGACAATCCGATAATCTTCGATACCATTGGCGCCGGTCGATCTCAAAACATACGGGAGACGATATCATGAACCTCGGCTGCATCCCACGCGAAGAGGTGCCGGACGTCCTCTGTCAAATGCCGAAAGCGGAACTGCATATTCACATCGAAGGCTCGCTGGAACCGGAGCTGATCTTTGAACTGGCGACGCGGAACCGGGTTGAACTCCCCTACCAGACCATAGATGAGCTGCGCGCTGCCTATGCCTTTACGGATCTGCAGAGCTTTCTGGACATCTACTATGCCGGGGCCGGCGTGCTGCAAAAGGAAGCGGATTTCTTCGACATGGCCTGGGCCTACCTGAAGCGGGCCAAGGCCGACAATGTAGTACACGCGGAAATTTTCTTTGATCCGCAGACCCATACGGCCAGGGGAATTCCATTCGAAACGGTCATAGGCGGGCTGGACCGGGCAATCCGGCGCGGCCGGGAAGAACTGGGGCTGAGTGCCTCGCTGATACTCTGTTTTCTGCGCCACCTGAGTGAAGAGGACGCCTTTGCGGTGCTGGAAGAGGCCCTGCCGTTCCGCGACAAGTTCATCGGGGTCGGCCTTGACAGCGGTGAGCACGGAAATCCGCCGGAGAAATTTGCCGGGGTGTTTGCACGCTGCCGGGAGCTGGGACTGCGGCTGGTGGCCCATGCCGGAGAAGAGGGTTCAGCCGAATACATACGCCATTCCCTTGACCTGCTGAAGGCGGAAAGGATCGACCATGGCGTGCACTGCCTGGATGATCCGGAACTTGTCGCACGACTGGCACAGGAACGCATACCATTGACGGTATGCCCCCTTTCCAACGTAAAGCTGTGCGTGTTTCCGACCCTTTCCGCCCACAACATCGGCAAATTGCTGGCCGCCGGCATTGTGGCAACCATCAATTCCGACGATCCGGCCTATTTCGGCGGCTACCTGAACCGGAATTACACCGCTACCTTCGCAGCACTGCCGGAGCTTGGGGCAAAGGAGGCTTACCAGCTGGCTCGCAACAGTTTTGAGGCGAGTTTTGTGGATGAAGGCACCAAGGAAGGATGGATCATGGAGCTTGACGATTTCTTTTCCAGACGATGCTAAGGCAGAAAAAATCAGAGGGGGCGCTGTCCCGGAACACGAAACGCCCGGACCGCATGGCACGATCCGGGCGTTTTCGTCCTGAAGGAGAAGGCGGGAGGGCATATCCCCCGTCCGTCCCGCTACTGTAGCTTCTCGCCGTAGCGCTCCTGGTAGTATTTCTTGATCTTCTCCAACTGTTCCTTGCTCATCCCTTTCGTGTACCATTCGTGGCGCTCGTCCGTGTCGAGGTACTTCCTGACCAGTTCGTCGTAGAACGCGGGGCCGGCGATTTCCTTCACCTCCGGCAGGAACTCGGTGTAGAAGTTCTTGGACACATCGTAGATGCCGTGCCACCAGGCGTAGTCGGGGCCCGACATGGCGGCGCCGTGGCGCGCCCGGCGCCCTTCGTGGTGCCAGAGCTCGAAGTAGGTCCAGTCAAGCTTCTTGTCGAACTCCACCTGCTTGATGAGCCCCCGCGCAGCCAGCTCCGTCATGATGGCGGTGGCCGGTTTGGCGAACTTGGTGTCGTAGAGGCTCACCAGGTCATCGAACTGCTTGTACTGCCCTTCCACGAACGGCGCAGAGTGGCAGCTGCTGCAGACATCCTTCATGGCTGCCCGCTTCTGGTCGGCGTTCTCCTGTTTCTTGGAGATGGGGGGGCGGAGCGTCCAGCTGAGCCGCGTGCCGACGTCGTGGGTTGACGGCTGGCCGGCGGAGGCTCCCATGTGGCAGGTGGCGCAGGTAGGGGCGGCGGTGTAGTCCTTGCCGACGACCCATGACCGCTTGTCCAGGTTCAGTTGATCCTTCTTGGCGGCATACAGGATGCCGTGCTTCGACTCGTTGTAGATCTCCATCTGGGGATGGTCGGGGCCGAGGTGGCACTTGCCGCAGGCCTCCGGCTGGCGGGCCTGGGCCACAGAGAAGCTATGCCGCGTGTGACATGCCGAACAGGAGCCGCGTGAACCATCGGGGTTGATCCGGCCGATGCCGGTGTTGGGCCAGGTGATGGGGTCGAGGCTGCCGTTGGCCAGCACCTTCACCTTGGAGCCGTGGCACTGGACGCACCCGACAGTCGCCGCCTCGGGACCGCCCACCACCTCGCCCAGATAGTTGTCGAGGGAGTCGAGGATGTCACCCGCCTTGGCGTGGTGGCTCCCGGTCATCTCCTTCACCTCACTGGCGTGACACTTGCCGCAGTCCTTGGGAGTGACCAGCACGGCGATGGTGTAGCCGTAGTGTTTCTTGGCGTCGACGTCGCCCGGCTCCGCCCGGTGACAGGTGTAGCAGTCGATCCCCTGCCGGGCATGCCGGCTCTCCTTCCAGTCCTTGACGAACGAAGGGGACTGGGATTCGTGGCAGCCGAGGCAGGCTTGACCCTCCTTGGAAATCTTGAGTTCCTTTCCCTTTGCCTTGGCCGCAACGGCGTCTCCCGGGGCAAAGGCCATCATCCCCGCGGCAAACATCCCCAGCACCGATACCGGGAATCTTCGTTTATCCATACATATCCTCCTTCCCTGACGAGATGATTTCTATCGTGCAACACCGGATCTGAAACGGAGGGGCCACTGTTTTCAAACGAAGGGTACAGTTCGAGTGTATCGCAGAACCCCCTCCCCTGCAAACCGGGTCAGAAGCATCCGCCGCGCTTCAGATTTTAAATGGCAAAGATGGCCGGATTCTGCTAGAAATGGGATGCTGCGCTGCAGGAAAAAGCTGCGGCCTTATTGAGGAGCCAACCATGACAGGATCTCTCATAACGACGACCAAAGACGACGCCACGGGCCTTACCTACGGCATCTACCTGATCAGGTATACGGACAAGCTCTGGATAGCCACCTACGACATGGACCACGACATCATCGTCCAGATGCAGGAGGTCACCATGTCGGAAGACAGGGTCCCGGAGCACGTTCGCAAGGCCGTGGCGACGTGGCTTCTTTGAACGGGGTTGCATCCCCCGCCGAATATTTCACCCTCCCACCTTGCATCTCCTGCCGGTATGCTATTATTTCCCGATAGCGCCCAATGCCCTGCACCGGGGCAGACGGGTGCAATCTCAATTCAGGAGGCTATACATGTCAAACGGACCGAAATCGGAGAAGGATCTCAAGGAGGCCTTCGCCGGCGAATCGCAGGCCAACCGCAAGTACCTCGCCTTCGCAAAGCAGGCGGACAAGGACGGCTTCCCCCAGGTCGCCCGGCTCTTCCGGGCCGCGGCCGAGGCAGAAACCATTCACGCCCATAACCACCTGCGGGCGCTCGGCGGCATCAAGGAGACGCGGGAAAACCTCGTAGAGGCCATCGCCGGCGAGACCCACGAGTTCAAGAGCATGTACCCGCAGATGATCGCCGACGCAGAGCTGGAAGG